>CAZKMS010000130.1:0-16863 GCA_964553805.1 uncultured Verrucomicrobiaceae bacterium | reverse complement strand
AGTTAAACCGCTCAACTCTCACTTCGCCATGTCCGATTTATTGGGGGCGGATCACTACAAACGCTTCGTGTTTGTTCTTTTGTGATGCATGTATGTGACAAGAAATTAAATTTTGACATACTTGGCAGGACATCCTTGAGCATCGTTGCAGAGCGTCATAATTGGCCTGTGCCGCTTCGTGATTTGGGACTTCCTGTCGAAACAACGACTCCTGCTGCCGTTCTGGCAGAAGGAGTTCTGGGGAGTTTGTGCCGCGAGGCTTCATCTGTGGTCTGGTTTGTCAGGGCGCACAATCCCGCCGCATGGTTGTGGTTGACGCTTGGATGGCCGAAACTCGGCAGCACCGCAAGATTACGAATCTGGGTAGTTAAAGCTGAAGACGCTCACGCTTGGCCCACCCCCATGCTCAGCCCCGCTCTCGTAAAACGCCTTGCTTGGCTGACCGATTTGAATTCTTCAGGCAGATTTGAGGGCATTGGAGCCGTCCCTGCCGGTAATGATGAACGATTGGCAAAGCTGCTGAAAGAATATGAGGGCGGTATCGCTTGGGCGCTTTACACGGATCAACGAGGAACTTCAGTGCTCGCCACAATTTACACATCAGGCCCACTGAAGGCGGAGGCCGATGTTCGCGTCTGCTTTGACTGGAACTATGGTGATCCGGCACGCCGCGTAGAAAACCTCAGCCAGTGGAACGCAGTGTCATGGCCTTTGGCCGACACTGCAAATAGTATAGCATCAGCGGCCAGGGAGTGGATAACGGATTTCTCCGGTGCCCCCGCTGTCTTTGAAGAAGTCTTTGAGGCCGACGACAGCATCACGCAGATTGCGAGAGATGATAAACTCTACCTGCATCAACGGAACGCAGTCGATGAGTGGTTTGCCCATCAAGGTCGGGGTTTGTTCAAAATGTGCACTGGTGCGGGAAAGACGATCAGCTCGTTAGCTGCGGCGCAGGAGCTGGCGGCGTCTTTCCACGAGCGCGGCGAAAAAGCGCCGCCCGTCATTGTGACCGTCCCAACTCAAATTCTAGCAGACCAATGGGTGCAGGAAATTGAACGATTTGGATTTGCCCGCCCGCTGAAAGCTTGGCATTCAACGAGCGAATGGGTCGCCCGGATAGGGCCTTGTCTAAATACGGTAGTAGGAACGGGGCCAAATTTCATTGTCACAACATATTGCACTTTTGCAGATGACCGCTTCCAGCAACGCCTTGCCCAAGCAGGGCGCGAATGTCTATGGATTGCAGATGAAATGCACAACTTGGCCTCAACCAGATTGCGCCAAGTGATGAAAGCAGCCGCGCCCATTTTCCGTTGGCGACTCGGGCTAAGCGCAACCCCGGAGGTTGAAGGCAACCCAGAGGCAACTGCGAGCCTGCTGTCGTATTTCCATCCTGTGTGCGCCAGTTACGAGTTGGAAGATGGCATCAATGACGGAGTTCTCTGCCACTACAACTATTTTCCAGTTCCTGCCTATCTGGGCGATGAGGAGAGTGCTCGCTATCTCGATGTGCTCGAAAAGCTTGAAAAACACGAAGGGCGCTCTGAACTCTCCCTCTATAATCAACGCCGGGAAATCCTCCGCACGTCGAGCGTGCAGATTCACGCATTCACAGATTTGCTGCCAAGCATCCTTGTATCGAGCGGAAAAACTCTGAGCCACACGCTGGTGTATTGCCCTCCTGGCTATGAGAAAAAGAACGCTGAAGAAACCGACGAATTGCCAGACGAAGACGAGGGTGACCGCAGGTTGCTTGCAAAGGTAGTAGAGGTCATTCGCCAAACCGGCCTCAGCCCTGCCTCAATTTTAGGCGGCACTCCTGCTGCAGAACGTCCACGCATCATCCAACGCTTCGTAGCGGGTGACACGCACATGCTGTGCGCCATTGGCTGTCTTGACGAAGGCGTTGACGTGCCTGCCATACAACGCGCCATCGTGCTTTACAGTGTCGATCGGGAAAAGCAGTTCATTCAAAGACGTGGCCGGATACTTCGCAAGGCCAAAGGGCAGCACAAAGTTGCAACCATTTACGACATCGTTGTGCTTCCAGGCAGCTCGCCCCTTCCCGAGAGCGTTACAAAGCAGCTTCTTACCAAGGAACTCCGACGTTATAGTGAATTTGCTCGGCTTGCTGACAACAAGGCCGAGGCCAGCGCCATCATCGAAGCTGCACTGGCAAAAGCTGCCAACCCATCTCTTACCTTGCCGTAATAGTCCCTCGTCATGAGCAATTATAAAGTAAAGCCTAACCCATTTCAGAAAATTCTGGCCAAACAGCCGGAGTTGAAGGAATTGTTTTCACGGACTCTCAACCAGTTTGTCGCTCAGAGGGTGGGAGGCCACCCCCAGAGCGAGAGAGCGCAGCGTGAGGACATCAAGAAGGCGATTCTAAAGAGTATCAATAAATCTCCCGAACAATGATTTTTGAACGCCTCATCTTGTCGGATATTCTTGGTTTCAGCGGACGAAATGAAATCGTCCTGCCTGACGCCAGCAAGGAAACTACGCTCACAGTAATACTCGCGCCCAACAGTGCAGGGAAGACCAATATCCTTCGGGCGCTTCATTTCCTGCTCTACAACAAGCTTCCTCAAGTTGAGCGCAGCAACGCACATAAAATCATCAATGACCATCGGCGGGCATTCACTGAACCCGGTAAGAAATGTGAAGGTTTTATCGAGGCCAGAATGCTCATCGGCGACAAAAGCCATACATTTCGTCGCCGCATCGTAGCATGCCGCGCAGACAACGACCGCTGGAACAGCGAGATAAAATTGGACTGGATTTGCCACGAAAGGAACGGAGACCGGGAGGTAACTCGCAACGACTCTGCGACGCAAGTTCAGGCAGAGGACTATGTTGGTCGATTGGTTGAACCAGAGCTTTTCGACTATTTCTATTTTGAAGGTGAAGCGTATGCCAAAAAACTTGGCGAGCGGAACAATAAAGACGATCTTTCAAAGGCGCTCAAAAACCAGTTGCACAGCGAGCGCTGGAAAGATGCGCAGCGCACCGTGAAGAAAATTGCGGATGAGTTTCGGGATGAAATCAAAACTCTCACAATCAAGGACAGAGCATACCAAGATGCTGCCGCTCACGAGCAGCGTCTCACGAGCCAAGTGGAGCATCTGCGAGACGAATTCAAAAAGGCAGGAGAACTCCACGACGCAGCGATAGAAAAATACGCAGACCTGCAACGCAGGCTGATTTCAATCGCAAGTGGCACTGACCACAGGGACACCGCCAAACGCCTTGAGTCCGCTTCAAACGAACTGAGCGGACAAAAAACAAAGCAGATCCGATCTGAATCCCAAATTCTTCAATTGATAGGCTCTTCCAGAGGGCTGCCATTCCTGCGAACTGCGATTCCGCCGGCAAAGGAAGTCCTCGCAGAAATGCGCCGGGACAATCTTTTGCCCGCTGACCTTTCGGAGCTTTTTCTGAACAGCCTGCTGGAGAACGATCTCTGCATTTGCGGCCGAGACTTGGCCGGCAAAACAGCAGCAGAAGCCCGAGCCTGCATCGAGGTTTTCAAAAGCCGCTCAATGGCACGAGCAACGAACGAGGCATTGATGAAGCTTCTCAACGCCATTGATGGCCCGCTGTTCAATGATAGTAATAAAATCTCTGATGAACTCGCTTCTCTGCTGCATGAACGTGCTGAATCCATTGAGACGCAGCGGCACCTTGATGCCACAATCGCCCCGCTGCGCGAGCAATTGGACAAATCCAATCACGCAGAAATCGAGCAAATTCAGAAAGATCAAGCTTACTGGGCAGCGGAAGAAAAAAAACAAGGAGCACATAAAGACGACCTAGAGCAGTCATTAAAGCGTCAGGAAATCGGCCTCAAACAGGCGAAGGAAGAAAGACAGAAGGTGGAACGCGGCACGGAGCGGCGTGGCATCCAATCTCTCACACAAGCTCGCGACCGCGCAGATGAATTGCACGACCTCATAGGCTTGTCCCTGTCAGCACTGGAGAGCAGCTTGCAAGAAAATCTCCAGGCAACGGTAAGTCATCTTTACGACACCGCAGCGAACGACGGCACGCACGCATTCATTTCACGGAACCTCCTGCCGGAAATACGCAAAGGAGAGGACGTTCAATACAACGTGGGTGGCGGGCTACAGCAGCTCCTCGCATTGTCGCACATCATTGGACTGACCGAATTGCGGAAGCGCCTTTGGCATGACCTCAAGGAAATTGGCATTTTAACTCCCCGCGCTGATGACCAGTCCTTTTTCCTTGACTCGGTATTTGCTCCAACCGATCTTGGCAATGCGCGTTTGATTGCAGAATTTCTCCCCGGCAAGGCTCGTCAGATGGTCGTTCTTCTGGCGCCGCAGCAATGGCATATAAACATCCGGGAGCCATTAGAGAAGGCTGCAAACAAGGTTTATCGGCTGCACCGCTACACTTACCGAGAACCTGTGGATGCCAGCGACTACCGTGTCATCTGCCGAGGGAAGGAAATCGAACTGGTCACGGTTGACCAGCCCGAAGGAACTGCATTCACCAAAATTGAGGAAATTGTATAATGGCAACGATACGCATTCCAATGGAAGCAGAACCACTGGTGAAATATTGCCGTGGCGCTGTTGATGCGGTGAAGCAGCCGATATTTGCAACCTACGCTGACCTTTTGCTCTTCATTGCGTCATACGGCTACCATTGCTCTGGTGGCAAACGTCCAAAACGCTTGAGGGAAGGCTTGAAACATCCCGCTCCTATTGAGTTGGATGTGTTTCAGAACAACGGCGATCGCTGGCAAATAGTGAACCTTCTTGGTCTTGCCGTGACCGAGGGTCACGATGTGGCACGCCGCATGGACGAACTTGTGGCAATCATTGAAGATTTGGCCGCAGCCGGTGGTGCAGAACTGAGCCGTTTGTTGAAGCGAAGCAATGTGGAGCAGTTTCCATTCGACCTTGCGGAAATCCTTTCCAGCCCTAATCCAAAAAAATCCTAACCCAGACATTTTATGGAAATTTCTCGCACTGGCACATGCCCTCGCTTTGTCGAATACATCACGAAACAGGCTCTCATTCCCAAGAGCGGCCAGCTTACGCAGGAGTTTCAAAGGATTGTTGAATACGGAGGTTTCCAGTGGATTGACATTCCCAGCTATCAACGCGGAATTGTTTGGGATGACGAGAAGTTCGAGGAGTTGCTTTCCAGCACTTCCATCTTCATTGGTAACGCTATTTTTGGTGCATTTCCCGCTGACCGCACACGGCCAGAATTCTCTGCGCTCCCTTCCACTGTTAATCAATACCTCATCCTGATAGATGGACTCCAAAGGTTTTCGATTGGAACAGCAGTTCTCAACTGGCTAGCGCCGCGTGTGTTTGCTGCTCACCCCACACAAGCAGTAGCCGCGCCCTACTTTTCGGGTCTGAAGATTGCCTGTGAAAGCCTTACCCCAATCTTTCAGCACAATGACCAGGCGCTGCGCTCACATGACCGCACAGCGGTTCGTGACAGCTATGTCAGCTTCTCCAACACATTGGCGCTCTGGCTTGAGGCCGAATTCAACAAAGGAAACCACGAGGATCTCGCGAACAAGATTCTTCACTTGTTCCTGCGCCGACAAATTGCTCCTGATATTTATCACGGATTCACCAGTCCATACGACGTCGCCAATACGTTCATCGGCCTCAATACAGTGCGCGTTCAGCTTGGTATCGTTGACCAGCTACGCTCAGTCATCGTTGACCAGGCGAGCAGATGTCGCTGGCTCCCGGGAGAAATTGAACTGATGGAAAACCGTTTCACAGAGGTTTTCGTGGATGAGAAATCAGGAACCGAACGCGGCGAACTTCGCCCATTTGCGGCGGTAATTCTGGCTGCACTTACGGAGAATCAAGGGCAACATGCCACCTCAGTCTTTCTTGAGTGGAATGGCACGTTGAGCGTAGAGAGCGTGAATGCGTTTTTGGATTTTGTAGAAGAAATCAACGTGTCTGACTCACATGCTACGGTCAGGGAAATCCGGCTTACAGGGACCATCCCCTTTGCTGGCCTGCTCTGCTACTACTACCGCCGTTTCTTGGAGACCGGAGGCAAACCTACTTTCCTCAACAATGGGGCAAGCGAAGATGCCGAGCTTCTTCTTTTCCTGCGGGCAAACTATCGCGCCTTGCTGTCTGGCAAGATTGGGCGCACACGAGTCTATGCGCGGGAGCTGCTAATAAAGACAAAATCGCTGTCGGAGATCGCTGATGAGTTGTCACAAAATGTTGTGCAAGTGACGCTGGGAACCCCGGTTGACCGTGCCAGACTCGTTGCGATGCTCAAAATTACAGACCAGAAGAAGGCGTCTCGCGTTTTCAATGCGTGCCTGCTTCCTGACTCCGAAGGTGACACTGGCTTTGAGCCACTAATTTTCGGAACGAAGGCCAAGCATTACCAGATTGACCACGTTTACCCCGACTCGGCGGTTGTTGAGTATGCACCAGGGCATGTCGAAGCTAAAACCATCTTGAATTTCGCCCCCATCCGACGGACCGCGAACAACAAGAACAGCAATCTCAAGGCAGCCGAAAAGCTTAAACCTGAAGGTTCCTACAGCCGGGAATGCAACGAGGACGCTCAGCATCATCCATATCTTGATTGGCTCGTGGAGAACCAAGGCGCTTTAGGAAGCCATCTTGACGACCAGGAGAAATTACAAGATGCCGAAATCTCAGGCGTCAACGTCGGCGGCCAAAGGCTAGCGTGGTTGGTTGACACGCTTCTTCCGCGGCTTTGACACCTGATTCTGCCCGAGCTTTATTACCCTAGATATTGGCAAATTTGGGTGATGCTCAGGTTCGATTTCCTCGTCTGTTGAGAAGACCAGAACTTGAACGGCGGCAGCGGGCAGATAGTCATCAATGACAGCCTGCCTGTGTGCGGAATCCAAACGACCCAGCGGAGTGTCTATCACTACCGGGACGCTTATATTTGACGCTTGGGACAAAGACCAAATCAACGCCAAGGCAAGCAGTTGCTTTTCACCGGCGGAGAAGCGGTCGGCATCAACGACATTCCCGTCCTTCAGCAAAAGCAGCGTAAAGCATGAGGGGCTTTCTTCAGACTTTCTCTGATGCACGGGAACAATTGCCGCTTTCTCAAAGAGCAAGGTTTTCTTGTGCAGCAGACGTTGGTAATTGTCGGTAATCAGTTTTGAGATTACCTGTGTATGGCGTTCCACAAGGGATTGCCTGAATCCAGTTAATTCGGCACGAACCGTCTCGCAATCTGTGAGGGAGCGGACAGCAGCATGGTGCAGCCTCAGTTCGCGGGCGAATGTTTCAGCCTCTCTCTGGAGCATTGCTTTGGCCCGCTCCAATTCAGTGCGATGCCGAGACAATTGTCCACTGATTTCGTAAAGGCGGAAGCGCGACTGTTGCAGGTCTGAAATGCAGCTATCTCTTTCCGACAACAAAGGTGTCACTTCATAGTCCTCTGGCACACGGTTAAGCAAAGCTTTAAGGCGTGATACTTCAGTCTCTGCTTCCTCTGCCGCTCCTGCTGGGTCACGCAATGCCCCCGGCATATCTTTGGCTGCCGCCTTGCTATTGCCAGCTTTTTTTCGGCTGACTTCTGGCGGCAGGAGGGGCAACGTATTGGTGTCGAGTACTTGTGCCAAAACGGAATGAAGCTCTGGGGGAATTGCCGCCAGTAGAGCGGCATCTCGCTCGTGCGTGAGTTGAAGGAAATCTGTCCAGTCACGCCGCCGCCTGTCCGTCTCAAGCTTCTGCATGAGCATTTGCTGCCGAGCAAGATTCAATCGCGATTCCGCTGCTGAAAGTAGAGCTTGGAGTTCGCTGCGCTGCTGCCATAGCCTGCCGCCGCGTTGTTCGAGATTGGCTTCCGCTTTTCGCAGCATCGTCTCGCGTCGCTGAACTTCATCGTTTGCCTGTGCCTCTTGTTGCACAAGGGTAGTGATGATGCCCTCTTTTTGTGTAATCACGTTTCGATGCGAATCCAAATCCACTTGAGCAGACAGCGGAGCAGCGTTACGCGAATATTCACGCTGCATGTTTGCTAGATCGGCCAACGTGCGGTCGATTACCTCAAGCCCCAGAAGTTCTTGCAGACAGTCGGAAATTAGTGTTGTGCGTAGTTCCGAAGAAGACCAAGCATCAAGACGCTCTCCATCAAAAAAGAATAGAGGTGCCAGCTTGCGCGGCAAGAATTCATCAACGGAATCATCCCAGTGAGTAGAAAGGTGGTTGTCGCGTTGCCCGTCGATCAACACGTCGATTGTTTCCCGAATGACGGCAGGCTCTTCAGTGCAAGCAACTTCGATACCGGCCACTTTTTGTCGTTTTGGCTTTGTATGAGCGCGGGTTGCTCGCTTCCGCCAAGCACGGACCAAACGGACGGGGCGCGGAACGCCTGCGAGCGTATGAGTAAACTCCAATTCCAAGGATGCCCCCTCACTTTGATCGATTTGGTGATTTATCCACCCCGACAGATACTCCTCATATGAGCACCCGCCACGTTGCCCACAATCAATTGCAGGTTCAGCGTGGCGACCGAAGAGGATCAGTTGCAATGCCGTAAGCAAAGTCGTTTTCCCGCTGCCATTCAGCCCAAGAAACAGAATGATGGGCCGCCCTGGTTGAATAGTCAAATCAAAGGAATGGCGCCCCTGATAAGCGCCGAAATGATGCAGAGTTAAACGATGAAAAATCACCTGAAACAAACTGAATTGTTGATTTAAGCCAACGATTGATTGAGTGCGGTCGCATCCGCTTTCTCCTGCTGGAGAGCATCGATTGCTTCCGATTCGGATTCAAATTCATAGCGTCGGAAGACTTTTGTAAGCTCTTCCAATACTGGTTTTCTCAATCTCTTGTGTCGGTTCCGCACTTCAACTCCCAGAACATCCCGGCATAATTCGTAGAGCCTCGCTTTCTCGGTTCCGCATTGGTCGCGAAGCAACCGCAGATCGGCAGAGCGAATGCCAGGCTGACTATCAAGTGCATGGCCAGGGAACTTGCGGCCAGTCTCTTCCTCGTAGATGGCTGGAAGTTCATCCTCAATTTCATTTTTCTCTACAACCCAGATGCGCCGAACTTCATTCAGCTCCGCGATAGAGATGATTTCAAATTGCTTCATATCCTGCGGACCATACCGCCGGATATGTTCTTGAGCGCGTAGCAGTTCGCGCAGCCAACGCTCGCGCACCGCTTGAGTGTATGGCCCTGGAATTACCCTTCCCGCGCCTTCCATGAGCTGCACGGAGCCGTTCATGCGCCGCCAGTCCCGCAAGTGGCGGTCAGTTGACAAAGTAGAGAGGGCGGCATCATCAGAATCCGGTGAAGGTGCCACGGAAACCGGAGATTTCATCGGGTGCGCAGGCTCATTCATTAGCCGGAAGTCGAGCATGTTCCGAAGTCGTAGCAAAGGAAGCATCCAGTCCTTCTCTACGTCATTCTGAATCATGGCATTCATGGATTTGTCCTGCTCCACGAGCGTGCAAACCCAGCAGCCAAATCGGCTGTCGCCACATGAAGGGGTTGTGGTGTCCACGACTAGCGGGCACTCTCCATCAGCACTTGCTCCCTGATACATTGTGAGCAGTGATTTGTTGTTCCACCCCCACGGGTTTTTGACCTGCATCAAAAAGAGCCACACATCATCATTGGTCCAGTCTTCGATGGGTGAATATACCAAACAGCCGAGCAAGCTGGCGTTGGGGCTGAGACGTGCGCGTGCGCGATCCACTTCGTGCTCCGCCATGGTTCTGGCTCGCCGCTGGCTTTCACTTTTCCGAACCCCCAGCGCAAGAATCGCGCGCCCAGATTTGCGCGTCAGGTCGAGAATGAACTTGTTTGACGGCTTAATTTTGAGCCGGTCCGTGCACCAGCGAAACTTGTTCCGAGGGGCAGGGTAGCCCTTGCCAATGAGATTGACCCAGAATGTATCTCCGAGAGCTGGTGTAAGCCGATGAGGGACAATGGGAATTCCCTTTTTTGCAGCCGCTTCCTTTAGTGTCGCATGGGATTGTTCCACCCATGAGGCGACAATCGGGTTCTCCACCATTGTATCTGTGGAAATGACATGCACTGTTTTTTGCCGCTTACTGACTGGCAATGTATCCAACGCCATCCAGACAAGTTGAAGCACCGCCGTTGAATCCTTGCCTCCGGAATAGCCGATAATCCAAGGAGTGTCATCCTCAGCATAAAGGGCTGCAATTTCGCAAAGCAGCGAATTCACGGAGGACTTCAGTCCATGTTCTTTGAAGACGCTCATGAATGATTGCCCCCCGCAGTGAAATTGTCTTCTACGCGTTGCTCATCGGGTGTCAGCGGAAGTTCAAGAGCCTTCTTGATGACATTCGCAGTCAGGATGACGTTCATCCCAGATTTCGAGAGCTTTCCAGCAATCATGGCTCGGCCCTCCCACACGCTCACATTCCGTTTGGACCAGTCAATGTTGCGAAGCTTTTTCAATGAAGTCTCCCAGCCATGCGGTTGTTCCTTGAGCAACGCCCTTCCCGCCCGCCCTATCGAATGCAGGCCGATGCCATGAATATAAATCACTTCTTGGCGGACATCACTGGAACTCAAATCACCTGCAATTACCTGCCGCCACGCCGGAAACTGATCTGCAACTGTCTCCCAAAACCTCAAAGCCAATTCCTTTTTTGCGTCCACAGACAAACTCTTGTGGTCCTGCAACAAGTCCTTGCAGGCTGCAAAAATAGCGCTCAGCGTCACCAGCTTCCGGGAGCGAATGGCGAGCGTGCTGCGGTCTGCCTCCACCAGGCCGCGAAATGCTGGACCTTCAAACGCTACATGCTTGGCAATCTCCCCGGCCTGCTGCCTGTGGTCGAACAGGATGTTGATGGCGCGGCTTGTCCTTACCGCATGTCCATTGAGGTCGGAAAACATCTGCTGGCACCGGCCAAGACCTGTGTCCATGAAGAAAACCACTGCTATCGACTCGTCCCCCAGATCCGGGCACTCTTCGAGAGCCTGAGAGATCGCAGCGCGGCGATGCTGCCCGTCATTGATGATGAATTTCGCTCCCATCGGCACATGAAGCACTCCCATCTTCAGTCCTGCCTGGGCGACTTCCCCGTATCCCTCGAACCGCACGTCGGAATCAATTGAAGCCGTGATGGCCGAAAAAATGTAGCTGTCTCGGTTCGAGACCATGTAACGCACCATCTCAGGAAGGCGGGACTTGTTCAACGCCCGCTGATGGCGGAGCTCGGGGGGGATGTCCCCGTCTTCGTTGAAAGAGAAGACCCTCGACACCATCCGAAGCGGGACCATAGAAACGAAGAACTCCCGGCGGGCCTGGACTCCACGGATCGCGGGAAATACATACTCAAAGGCAGGAGAGACGGATTGCATGTTGCAGAATGGCATACATTGGAGCAGAATACGCCCTGTATGTCAACGAAATAGCAAACAAATGAATCGGGCCAGATCAATTTACTTCGACTGCAACGCAACCACGCCTGTGGAGGGGGAAGTAGCAGCGGAAATCCAGCGGTTTCTCGTTGAGGAGTTCGGCAATGAGGGAAGCCGCCACGAGTTTGGCTCCCTCGCACGGCTAGCGGTTCAGCAAAGTCGGCATCTAGTGGCGGCTCTAGCCGGAGCCGAGGCAGACGACGTGATTTTCACCAGTGGAGCGACTGAGAGCAACAACATTGCAATTTTGGGATTGGCAGCGCACGGAATCTCATCCGGCAGGCGACACATTATTTCCACCCAAATTGAGCATAAGGCGGTCTTGGAACCGCTGGAGACTTTGAAGGAGCAGGGTTTTGAAATCGAGCTACTTCAGCCAAACAAGGGAGGATGGATCGAAGCCAGTCGTATTGCCGCTGCACTTCGTAAGGACACCCTATTAGTTTCCGTTATGCATGCAAACAACGAAACCGGGATTTTACAGCCTCTCCAAGAGATTGCAAAACTTCTTGAAGGACACCCAGCATTTTTTCACACAGATGCTGCTCAGACTTTTGCAAAGCGATTTTCTGACCTGACGAACCCGCGTCTGGATATGATTTCCATCAGCGGCCATAAATTTCATGGCCCCAAGGGGATTGGTGCCCTCATTACTCGAAAACGCGGGTATCAAAGAGTTCCGTTGAAACCCCTCATGTTCGGCGGAGGGCAAGAACGTGGTATGCGGCCAGGAACGCTTCCGGTGCACCTGATTGCCGGTATGGCGAAAGCTGTTAAGCTTGCACAACGCGATAAGGAAAAGCGTCGGATTGCTTGTGAGGCGATACGAAATCAAGTTCTTAAATTCATCCAACAAGTAGGAGGTTCAATCCACGGTGATATGTCACGTTGCATGTCTCATGTTGTGAATTTTTCTGTTTCAGGTCTCGATTCCGAAGCCCTGATTTTAACGATGAAGCAGTGGGTTTCATTATCCAATGGGTCTGCCTGCACTTCAGCCCGCTACCAATCCAGCCATGTTATCAAGGCAATGGGCATAGACAGTGATGCCGCACAAGGGGCAGTGAGGATGAGCTGGTGTCACTTGACGCCACCCGTTCCTTGGGATGCTCTCACAAAGCAAGTTCTTGCAGTACTTTGATCATCTTGCCGACATTCCATTCATTATAATTGCGTGTAAGTGTCCATCATCATGCCAGTCCCTCCTCAAGCCGTTCCGCGAGTTCCAGATAGCGGCAGAAGGCGTTCGCCAACTGAATCTGCCTTGGGGTGCGGCATTCCGCCTCAAACAGAAGCGGAGAACCTACCACCACGCAAATGCACTTGGCCCGTGATGTCGCAACATTCAGGCGGTTCAAGCTGTAAAGAAACTCCATCCCGCGCGGAGCATCCGCGTGAGACGATGTCGTCATCGTGATCCGCCCCTGAGGTGGACCCCGAAATTCGGGCCAGTAGTGAAGTAGTGAGAGACTATGGTGCTGACGGTTTGAGGGACGACCCAAAGACCATCAAACCCAATGAAAGCCAAACGCAAAAGACATGATCCCCTGTTCAAGGCCCGAGTGGCCCTGGAGGCGCTCAAGGGAGTAAAGACAGTGCAGCAAATCGCTTCGGAGTTCGACGTGCACCCGGTGCAGGTGTCGGACTGGAAGAAGAAACTTGCGCAAGGAGCAGGCAGCGTGTTCGACCCTGGGAAGGCGCCGGGAGCGCCGGGGGACTTCAGCGCGGAGCGCACGGAGTTGCACAGCAAGATCGGAGAACTCACGGTGCAACTGGACTTCGTGGTAAAAAAATCCAAGCAGCTCGGAGTGTGGAGCGCGCTGCCCAACTCCTCGAGCCACACCACCCGCGCCTGAGCATGAGAAAACAATGCCAACTGCTGGGCATCTGCCGTTCCAGCGTGGATTACACGCCGGTGGCCGAGAAGCCCGAAGAGGCGGTTCTGAGACGCACGCTTGATGAGCTGTATCTGCGCGATCCCTGCCTGGGCACGCGCAGGCTGGTCAGCGTGCTCCAGCGCGATCACGGGATGGCGGTCAATCGCAAGCGTCTCCAGCGGCTGCGACGCGCCATGAGGCTGGAAGCCATCTACTGCAAGCCGCGCACCAGCGTGGCCGACAAAGCCCACCGCATCCATCCCTATTTGCTGCGTGAGCTGGCCATCACCCGGCCGGACCAGGTGTGGTGTGCCGACATCACGTATGTGCCCATGCCACGAGGCCACGCCTACCTGTGTGCGGTCATGGACTGGCACACGCGTTGCGTGTTGGGATGGAGTGTGAGCAACACGATGGACGTGGGCCTGTGCTTGAGTGCGCTGCGCCAGGCCAAAGCCCGCGCCGGCTGCGTGCCTGAGATCTTCAACACGGATCAGGGAAGCCAGTTCACCAGCGATGAATCGACGGGCCAGCTCACCGACTGGGGGGTGCAAATCAGCATGGACGGTCGCGGTCGCTGGATGGACAACGTGTTCATTGAGCGACTGTGGCGCAGCATCAAGTATGAGGAGATTTACCTGCGCCAATACCAGAGCGTCACCGAGCTGGAAAGCGGGGTGAAGCGCTGGCTGTCACACTACAACACGTGGCGCCCCCACCAGGCCCTGGACAACCGCACGCCACAGGAGGTGTATCGTCCGCTGGCAAAACCGACGCATGAACCCCAGGAGGCGAAGCAAGCCGCATGACCGCGGCTGCCAATACCAGAGGGGGGATCGGCGACCGTTTTTGTTGGTTCTTGCGCTCCGGTTCCGCTTGCGGCTACGCCGCTGCGCTCCACCTCCGCTCCAGAACCAACCAAAACGGGGCCAACCGCTTGCAAAGCCATCACCAAAATGTTAACTCAACTCCAACCCAAGCCGTGAGCGCCATAGCTTAACTTCGCGCAACGCTGGCCGGACGATGGGGTCCACCTCATTGAACGCTGGCCAGAATATTATGACCTCTATTTTGCCGAAGCTTTCCGGTTGCAGCCACGTTGGTACGGCAAAGTTGGCGAATGGGTGGAGTGGCTGACCAGAAAAACCACGCCGGAGAATGAGGTAACGGATGAAATCTATGCCCGCGTGACCTGGGAGCAGGTGGACCTCTATCGGAATGAGGGGGGGGGTGTTTAAGGCGACCAAGGTGGACTGGGCGCGCGTCAAACGAGGGTTTGCAGTCATTCGAAAAAAATACCCAGACAGTTGGTGGAACTTGAGTACTTTCGCACGTTTGGCGAATGCAGCGGATGATCGCCCTACCGCAGTAGAGATCATGAAGAATTTCGCCGGACACGAGGACATTAGCTTGTGGGGAGGCCGGGCATTTTACGAGGACTTTAAGCGGTGGGCGGAAGGAAGTGAAGAACAGTGAGAATGGGGAGAATGGGGAGACGGTGGTGTTTAATCGCGAAAGGGTATTGGGCGGACTTCAGACCGAAGTCAAAAGCGTGCCTTTGGTGACGCCGAGCTGGTTTTGGGCGCGGAGGCGGCGCCAGAGGTCGTGGCCGGTTTGTTGGCCGCTGAGGAGCTGCTGATAGGCGGTGAGGATGCGGCGGGATTCGGTTTCGTCTTCCTCAAGTAGTTCGATGCGGTAGCGGCGGAGGCCGGCGGCGTGGAGGGCGGGGTAGAAGTCGGCTCCGGTCTGGGCCTGGTGATTGAAGAGGGTGTTGCGGCAGCCGACGTCGGCTTTGAGAGGGTGGTCGATGCCCATGCGGTCGCGCAGGGTGACGCGGTGTTTCTCGCAGGGGCGGCCGCAGTTGGTGAAGTCGGTGCCGGTGGAGAGGAAGGCGGCGAAGGCGCAGTGCTCCATGTGAAACATGGGCATGTGCTGGTGCAGGGTGAGCTCGAACCAGGCAGGATCGGAGGCGGCGAGGAGGGCGAGGATCTGCTCGAGATTGAGGTCGTAGGAGAGGGTGAGGTGCTCCAGCGGGGTCTCGCGTCGCAGCAGGGCGGCGGTGAGGTGGTTGGCGACGTTCAGAGAGAAGTCGCCGGTGAGGCGGAGGCCGGTGTTTTCAAAAAAGGCGAGGGCGCCGAGGTTGCGGATGAGGACGCCGTCAGGTTCGGCGCGCTCGATGAGCTTGAAGAAGCCGGCCTCGCCGGACTTTTGGATGCGGGGGGTGGCGAGGAAAATTTCGGCGGGGCTGCCGGTGGCGCGGATTTCGGCAACGGTGTCGGCGTAGCGGCGGATGTCCTCGAAGTCGAGGTAGAGGCGGGGGATGCCGAGGGCGAGGGCGGTATCAATTTGCTCCTGGGTGCGGCAGAGGGTGGAGAGATGAGGGGCAAGATTGGAAGAGGCAAGAGAGGGGCTGGGATCTGCGCTGGGGGTGGGGGAGGAGCGAGTGGGAGTATGAGTAGGAGTATGAGTAGGAGTATGAGTATGAGTATGAGTGGGAGTGGGAGTAGGAGTAGGGGGGTGAGTGAGGTGGTCGATGAGGGCGCGGCGGAGGCGGTTGAGTTCGGAGAGGGGGAGGATGAGGGAGGCGGGCAGGTCGATGGTGAGGCTGCCGAGCTGGTAGGGGGTGCCGCCGAGGCGGCCGAGCTGGTCGCGCAGGGTGGCGTCGTCGAGCGGGCGTTTTTGCGCGAGCTGGAGGGGCTGCTGGGAGGTGGCAGTGGCGGTCTGAACGGTGCCTTGGGTGCGGTGGGTGGCGGTGGCGGCAAGGGTGAGCGGCTGGCCTTCGGCGCCGGTGACGATGAGGTCGAGCCGCCACTGCTTGCGGATGGGGATGTCGCCTTCGAAGGTCTGGCGCAGGGCTTTGTTCAGCGCGGGGTCGTCGGTTTTGAAGAGGCGGGTGCCGGGGGCGATGAGGCCCAGGTCGAGCTTGCCGTGCTGGAATTCGATCCAGCGGCCGTTGACGGCGTAGAGGCGGCCGCCCTGCTCGGCATTGGTGTCGGCGGGGTTTTCAAAGACGACGCCGTCGCCGGGTTTGAGCGGGGCGTCGAAGCGATCAAGCTCCACGGCGTCGCGTCCGAGGCGGGTGACGGCGCCGACGAGGGGGCCGCGCTTTTTGCCGAAGCGGGCGCCGACGAGCTGCTGGTGATTCACCCCGTGCATCCAGCCGGTGAAGAGGCCGCGGGAGAAGGTCATTTCGAGGGCGTAGCGGTCGGAGACGGAGACGGAGATGGGAGAGGGAAGATAGGAGATGGGGGTGCTTCCGGTTTCACCGGCTGCGGGTTGGGATTCGTGCAAGCTGGAAGCTTGCACCACTTTATCGATGGCTTTGCGATAGACGCGGGTGACGGCGGCGACGTATTCGGGGGTCTTGAGGCGGCCTTCGATCTTGAAGCTGCGGATGCCGAGCTCGATGAGGTGGGGGATTTCCTCGACGGCGGCGAGGTCTTGCGGGGAGAGCAGGTAGCGTTTGTCGCCGAGGTCGCGCAGCTCGCCATCGACGATCATTTGGTAGGGCATGCGGCAGGCCTGGGCGCACTCGCCGCGGTTGGCGCTGCGGCGGCCGA
>CAZKMS010000129.1:0-17067 GCA_964553805.1 uncultured Verrucomicrobiaceae bacterium | reverse complement strand
GGCGTGTCGCCAATACGTGGAAACACGTAGATCCCGGCTGTGCCAAGTCTTGCTTCGGGTGTGAGCAGGCTGCGGCGGTGGTGTAGGTCCCGGGCTGGTGAGACGAAGACGCCGTTGTTACTGAAGCTTTGGTGGAGGCTGCTGGGGATGGGGAGGGTTCTGGATCATCCGGGAAGTGGGTGCGTTTTTTCCGTTCGGTGGCAGGAGGGCGCGAAGCGCAAGGAAGGAGGCTTGCCAAGCCTCCGGTTCCAAGAGGCAGGCCTGCCATGCCGGGCATCTCCCCCTCGTCCTGGCACTTTGGCAAGCGCCGGTCCTTGCTCGCCCCGCTGCCCCCAAGCTCCCAATGCCTCGCCACACCTCACTGCCTGTTCCGCTCTAACTTCCCGGATGATCCAGAGTTCTTTGTGTTTGAGTTATCCCTATAGGCATTATACCTGAGTTACCGCCACTCGTGCTTCGGATAGCGGCCTTTGAGGTCTTTTTTGACGAGAGGGTAGCCTTCCTTCCAGAAACGGGCGAGGTCGCCGGTGGTGGCGATGGGGCGCTGGGCAGGGGAGAGCAGATGGACCGTCAAGGTGATGCGACCGGCGGCGATGCGCGGGCTTTCCGTCATGTCGTAGAGCTGCTGCAGGATGACGGAGATGGCGGGCGGCGCGTCCGGGGCGTAGGTGATCTTGGCGCTGCGGTCCTTCTTGATTTGCAGGCGCTCGGGGGCGTAGCGGTCGAGCAGGTCGCGCTGCATGGGGTTGAGCCATTGATGCAGGGCGGGGAAGACCTCGCGCTCTTTGAGCTGGCGGTAGGCGGTGCAGCCGTGGCAGACTTGCTCGAGGATGAGGCGGCGGTCTTCGGGACCGATGGCGGGGATTTCCAGCTCCGGCATCCATTGGGCGAGGCCGTTGACGCGGGTGATCCATTGCTCGACGCGCTCGTTCCAGTTTGGCAGTTGCAGGCGGCCGGCTTCGATCTCGTCGGCGAGCAGGGCGGCGGCGGTCGTGGGGTCGGGCTCGCCGCGCTCACGGCTGGACAGGACGAGGCTGCGGAAACGGGTTTCCTCGCGGTTCATGACGCGGCGGTTGACGGCGTCCCAGACGGCGCGCTGGCCGCTGTGGAAGTCACCGGGGAACAGCTCGCGCAGCCAGTCCTCGCGCGCTTCGGTGACGAGGTTCAATCGCACTTGCAGGGCTTTGCCTTGGATCTCCACGACCTCGGCGGCGACCAGCAGCGGCGGCGGCTTGATGCGGGCATCTTTTTCCAAATGCCCGCGATAACCGCCCGCCAGTTCATAGACGCGGGAGCCGCGCCCGGTCTCGCAGCCGAGGTGGTCGCTGAAAGCGGCGAGCAGGGTGCGGGCGAGGGCCTCCGGTTCGGCGGCGGTTTCGTTCAGTTCCAGCCCGGCGTCACGGGCGATGCGGAGAAACTGGTCGCGGGCGCGGGCGGCCTCGGCGCAGGCGCGGGCGTGGATGCCGTAAGGGATGCAGGAGTCGGGCGCAAAACGCACCGCCTCGGCGTGGGTGAAGGCGCGCAGAACGGCTTGGAACTCGCTGAGGTCGTCGCGCTCGGAGAAGTCCTCGCGCGGTTTGGCGGCGCCGGGTTTGGGTGAGACCAGCAGGTCACGGCCCTGGGCGGCGGCGGCGCAGACGGCGGCCTCGCGCAGGCAGCCATTCTCAGCGGCGGCGAGCAGCAGGCGGGAAAAGCGCGGGTGCAGCGGGAAGCGCGTCATCTGCCGGCCGAGGGTGGTGAGCTGGTCATCGGCGTCGAGCGCGCCGAGGGCGTGCAGCAGGTCGCGGGCGCGCTGCAAGGAGGCTTCCGGCGGGGGCTCGAACCAGTCGATCTTTAAAGTGGGGCAATCATCCTGATTGCCCGTTGTTTGAGAGTGCAACCAGGATGGTTGCACCACTTTAAGCGCCAGCAGGGCCTCGGCCAGATCGAGGCGATGCACTTCGGGCAGCTCGGATTCGGCGCGGTGGCTGTGCTCGCGCTCGGGCCACAGGCGCACGGCGATGCCGGGCCCGGTGCGGCCGGCGCGGCCGGCGCGCTGCTCGGCGGAGGCGCGGCTGATTTTTTGAATGGTCAGGGTGTTCAGGCCGCGGCGTGGATCGTAGGCGGCGACACGGGCGAGGCCGCTGTCGATGACCGCGCGCACGCCCTCGATGGTGAGCGAGGTCTCGGCGACGTTGGTGGAGACGATGATTTTGGGCCGCTCACTGGGGGCGACAGCGGCGTCCTGCTGGTCCGGCGGCAGTTCGCCGTGCATGGGCACGATCAAGCGGCCGCGCAGAGCGGGCTTTGCTTGCAGGGCCTGCATGGTTTTTTGAATCTCGTAGGCGCCCGGCATGAAGACCAGCAGGTGGCCGCTGAAGGCGGGGTCTTTGACGAGGTCCTCGGCGGCGCGCGCGGCCTGGTCCCACACGGGTTCGGGGAGCTGGTTGGGCTGGCGCAGCGAGTTTTGGTAGCGCACTTTCACGGGGTAGGTGCGGCCCTCGGAGGTGAGCAGGCGGGAGGGGGCAAGGAAGTCCTCCAGCGGGGCCGGGGTGAGGGTGGCGGACATGACGACGAGCCGCAGACCGGGCCGGCGCTGTCTTTGCAGGGCGCGGATCCAGGCCAGACAGAGGTCGCCGTCGAGGTGGCGCTCGTGGAATTCATCGATCACCACGCAGCCGACTTTGGCGAGGTCGGGGTCGCGCAGGAGCTGGCGGATGAGCACGCCCTCGGTGACGAAGACGATGCGACTGGCCGCTGAGGTCATGTTTTCGAAGCGCACCTGCCAGCCGACCTCCTGGCCCGGCTTGACGCCGCGCTCGCGCGCCACCCGCACAGCCAGCATGCGGGCGGCGATGCGGCGCGGTTGCAGCACGACGATGCGCTGGTCCGCTGGCAGCAGGCCGGAGTCGAGAATCATCTGCGGCACCTGGGTGGACTTGCCGGAGCCGGTGGGGGCCTTGATCAAAATGGCTGGCCGCTCAGGAGCGGTGAGCGCCGCCAGCAAGGCGGGGCGGATTTCTTCGATGGGCAGGTTGGAGGCGGGCATGAAAAAAGCAGCACCTGCTTAACCTGCGGGCTTTTGGGCTGCAAGCCGGGCTTGGGTGCAACAGGATTCGGCGGGAAAGAAGTGATTTTGAACTCTGAAATGGCGGAAATTCCGAAATATTAAGATGAATTTACCACTTGCTATTTTCACGGTATTTTATAATTTTTATAATATATTGAGGTCTCGGGAGACGAATTTCTTTCGGACTTCTCCTTTGTCATGCTGCCACTGGTTCAAAAGCTACTCAAAGACGCCGGTCTCGGGGACAACCCCGGGGTCACTGCGGCTATTGAGGAAGCCTGCTACAATCAGACGTCGTTCGTCGATCCGGTGCTGGATTGCGAGGGCGTGCGGGAGCGGGATTTCCTGGTGGCGCTGGCACATGCGCTGAGCCTGCCGTGGTGGGAGCTGGACCCGGCGCGGCCGGTGGATGGCTCGGTGCGACGGCAGCTTCCGGCGGAGCTGGCGCTGCGTTACCGCCTGCTGCCGCTGGGATTGGAAACACCGCCCGAGGGCGAGGAGGGCATCACCTTGTTGCATGTGGCGACTTGTGATCCGCTGAATCTCGTGGCGCGGCAGCATGTGGCGGCGAGTGTGAACCACACGATTGTCTGGCACGTCGGCCTGCGCACGCAGATCGTGGAGGGCCTGCAAAAACTCTACGGCCTGGGCGCGGACACCTTTGAAAAAATCCTGCGCGGCCGGGCCGACTGGGCCAATGACGAGTTGCGCGAGGAAGTGACCGTGCTGGACGGCGAGGAGGATGAGGAGGCCAGCGTGGTGCGTTTTGTGAATCAAATCATTCGCCGCGGCCTGGAGCAGCGCGCCACCGACATTCACGTCGAGCCGCAGCAGGACCGGCTGCGCATTCGCTATCGCATCGACGGCCGGCTGGAGGAGCTGCCGGTGCCGGAGAACATCAAGTCGCTGCAGGCTTCCGTCATCGCGCGGTTGAAGATCATGGCGCGGCTGGACATCGCGGAGCGGCGGCTGCCGCAGGACGGCCGCATCAACCTGGAACTGGATGGCCTGGCCATCGACGTGCGCGTGGCGACCATTCCGTCGGTTGAAGGCGAGAGCATTTCCCTGCGTCTGCTCGGCCAGCAGCAGGTCAGCATCAACACGCTGGGCATGACCGACACGGTGCGGCCGGTGGTGGAGGAATTGTTGAAGCTGCCGAATGGCATCATCCTGATCACGGGTCCGACCGGCAGCGGCAAGTCCACCTCGCTCTACGCCTTTCTTTCCGAGCTCAACAGCACGCACCGCCGCATCGTGACCATCGAGGATCCGGTGGAATACAAGATGCCGGGCATCGTGCAGATCGCGGTGAAGCCGGAGATTGGCCTGAGCTTTGCGACGGGTTTGCGCAGCATCCTGCGCGGCGACCCGAACGTGGTGATGGTGGGGGAAATGCGCGACCTGGAGACCACGGAGATCGCCATCCGCGCCGCGCTCACCGGCCACTTGGTTTTCTCCACCCTGCACACCAACGACGCCATCGGCGGCATCACGCGCTTGATCGACATGGGCGTCGAGCCCTTCCTGGTGGCGAGCGCGGTGCGGGCCTTTTTTGCCCAGCGTTTGGTGCGCCAACTCTGCCCGGTGTGCAAGGCGCCTGCGGAGCTGGATGAGGCCTACTTGGATTCGGTGGGTTTTCCGCGGCACGTGGCCGGCCAGCCGATGCGCGCCGTGGGTTGTGAAGCCTGCCGTGACAGCGGTTATCAAGGACGGCTGGCGATTTACGAGGTCTGCCTGCTGACCGGCGCGCTGCAGCACTTGATCAACTCGCGCGCGCACCCGGCGGAGATGTATCGCCAGGCGCTCAAGGACGGCTACCTGCCGATGCGCGAGTATGGTTTTCAAAAGGTGCTCGCCGGCGAGACGACGCTTGAGGAGGTGCTGGCCGTGACCGCGACGGACCGCTCGACGCACGAGATGGAAACCATGTTCGGAGACAGAAGATAGGAGATGGGGAAATGCTTGGCCGCTACCACTGACTACTGACAACTGATCACTGATTACTCACTGCAACATGCCCACCTTTGCCTACACCGCCCAAGGCCCCTCTGGATTGATCCAGGGCGAGCTGGATGCCGCCGATCGCTCGGAGGCGTTTGCGCTGCTGGGGCGCAAGCGGCTGCAGCCGGTGCGGCTGGAGCAGGCCGAGCATGCCGCAGGCTCCGCGAAAACGAAGGCGGGCAAGCCGCGCGCGACTGGCAAAACCAAGACCGCGGCGCAGGCGGACGTGCTTTCCAGAGACGGCGCGCTGCATTTGAAGCTGCCGCAGGTGGTGCTGTTCACCGAGGAGTTGAGCGACCTGCTCAGCGCGGGCATTCAGCTTGAGCCCGCTTTGGCAACGATGGAACGACGGCGCGAGCTGAGCGGCATCAAAACACTGGCGGCGGCCCTGCGGACGAAGATTCGCGACGGCATGGCTTTTTCCAAGGCGCTGGCCTCCACCAGTCCCAGCTTCGGCAACCTGTTCTGCGCGCTCGCCTCCGCCGGCGAGGCCAGTGGCACCTTGAGCGCCATTTTGAAGCGCCAGGCTGAATACCTGCGTTCGCTGCAGGCGCTGCGCAGCAAGGTGTTGTTTGCGATGATTTACCCGGCTTTTCTGATCGCCGCCTCGCTGGGGGTGACGACGCTGTTCGTGGTTTATCTCATTCCGAAGCTGACGGAGCTGCTCGACTCCACCGGCGGCAGCCTGCCGCTCGGCGCGCAGATCATTCTCAAAATCAGTGAGTTCGCCAAAACCTGGTGGTGGATGGCGGCGCTCGGCGCAGCGTGCGGCGGCATCCTGCTGCGGGCCTGGCTGACGCGGCCGGAGTCGGCGATTCCGTGGGCCAGGTTCAAGCTGCGCCTGCCGCTCTTTGGCGCGATTTTGAAGACGCGTTTCCAGGTGCAGTTTCTCGAAACCATGGCCAACCTGGTCGGCAACGGCCTGCCGATGGTGAACGCCATGCAGCTCACGCACCAGGCGATTGAGAGCCCGTATTACAAGCAGGAGTTTGCGAAGGTGATCGACCTCGTCGCGGAAGGCATGGCGCTCAGTCGCGCGCTGGACCGCAGCGGCTTGTTCCCGCCGCTGCTGCTGGACATGGTCAGCGTCGGCGAGCAAACGGGGGATCTGGCCGGCGCGCTGCGCAAGGCGTCCGAGCGCTTCGACCGCGAGCTGAGCAAGAAGGTGGACAAGCTCAGCGCCATGGCGCAGCCGCTCATCGTCGTGCTCATGGCCGGCATGGTCGGCATCATGGCCTACCTCATGATCACCAGCATCTTCCAAACCATCTCCGGCATCCAGACCAAGTAAACCCTCAACCCCTCACCCCAAACTCACCGCCATGAAAATCCAAAATCCGCAATTCGAAATCCGAAAATTGAAATCGCCACGCGGTTTCACCCTCATCGAAATGGTGCTCGTGCTGGGCATCGTCGCGCTGCTCGTCGGCGCTGGCATCTTCTCGCTGATCGGCGTGCTTGACACCGGCAAGGAAACCCGTGCGAAGGGGGACATCAACACCTACTCCGCCGCGCTGCGCGCTTACGAGACCTCGAACATGTTCCTGCCGAGCACCGAGCAGGGTCTGATGGCGCTGGTGGAAAAGCCGGGTTCGCGGCCGGCACCGCAGAACTGGCGGCCGTTTTTGAAGAAGACGCTGCTCGATCCCTGGGGCAACCCGTATCACTACCGCCGTCCCGGCACCAAGGACAAGGGCGGCTTCGACGTCTATTCCGCCGGGCCGGATGGCGCGCCCGACACGGCGGATGACATCGGGAATTGGGGGCTTTGATTCATGCGTGTGATGACGATCAGCACTGGCCGTGAAATGCGGCGAGAAGTTGCGGGCAAGCTGGAAGCTTGCCCCACTTTGCGCCGTGGCTTCACGTTGCTGGAGGTGGTGATCGCCATGAGCATCGGCCTGGTGGTGCTCGGGGTGGCGGTGCTTGGCATTGCCGGTGTGCAGGATGAAAACCGGCTGCGCCGTCTCGCGACAGACATCGAAGGCACCGCGCGTGAGGCCTTGTTTGAAGCGGTGTCCACACAGCGGCCGGTGCGGCTGGCGCTTGACGGCGGTTTGACCGGCGAAGCGGGCGGCTTCGTGATGGTGAAGCGCTACGGCGAGCCAAGATTTCGCGAGGCGCGCCGCGGTGAGTTCTGGGAGTTCAGTCCGAGCGGCATTTGCGAGCCGATTGAAGTGCGCGTTGAGAGTGCGTTGGGCGAGATCGAGCTGGCGTTTGATCCGCTCACCGGCATGGCCAAGCGGCGCGGCATTATCGTGAAGGGAGGCGGGGCGTGAAGGTGCGTTGGAGGGCAAAGCGCAGAGCGCAAAGCGCAGAGCGTCACGCCCTGCGCCCTGCGCCCTGCGCTCTGTCCCAAGGCTTCGTGTTGCTGGAGATCGTGATGGCGCTGGGGTTGTTCGCGCTGGTGGCGGTGGGCATGACGCAGGCGCTGGATCAGATCGCGCAGACTTCGAAGCTGGCGCGGCAGGAGGCGCAGTTGCTGCGCGCGCTCGACTCCGCGCTGGCGCAGGTGACGCATTTGCCGGACTTCAAACAGTCGCGTTACGATTTCCCCAAAAGCGCTGATGGCATCGATGCCACGGCGACGGTGGAGCGCGTGGACCTTCACACCCAGGAGAAGTCGCTGCTCGACAAGATGTATCGCATCCAGGTGGAGGCCTGGATCAAGGATGGATCGGAAGTCGTGCTTCGGCGCGGCATTGAGACTTATGTTTATGCACCTTCCAGCACCTTGTAGCAGGCTCGCGCGTCTTCGTGTTGGGGCGGACGCGCCCACTTGCGAGTTTGCAGGCGCACCCGCCGGAGTGCGGGTGGAAGGTCGCGCGCGCGCGGGGTTCACGCTGCTTGAGGTGCTGGCCGCGATGGCGCTGATCACGTTTGTGATCGGCGGGGTGTATGGCATTTCCGGGTCAGCGGTGGAGCTTGGCCGCAGCATGAGCGAGGTGCGAGTGACGGAGACGCGCATCACCAACTTCGTCTCCGTGTGGCGCGACTATTTCGAGACCATGACGCCGGAGTGCCGGTTCTCTGCCGGTGTGGAAAAAACGGCGCGCGGAGGCCCTGGTGCGCTGCTCATCGAAGGCGGGGTGATGCCGTTTGCCTGGCATGCGCTGCTGCGGCAGGCGGAGGCGGTGGAGTTCCGGGTGGAGCGCAGTGAGAACGGCCAGGCACTGGTGGTGCGGCATTTGCAGAAGGCGGAAAGGCCGGTGCGGCCGGGCGAGTATGAGGTGATCGCGCAGATGCCGCTGCTGGACGGGCTGGAGGAGATGAGCTGGCAGTTTTACGATCCGGTGGAAGAAGAATGGTTTGCCAACTGGGATTCGAAGCGGCGCACCGAGCCGCCGCTGTTCATGCGGGTGAGTTTTCAATTGAAGGAAGATCCGCGCCGGCACGAGCAGATATTCTGGGTGGCCAACGATCTGGCGCACCGGCGCATCGAGGAGGGAGCTGGCAGATGAGGCGCACTTGTCCATCACGAAGCCCCAGAACGCAGCGCGGCTCGGCGCTGGTGGCGGTGTTTTTCATGATCGCCATTCTCGGCATGGTCATGTATGCGGGCGCCAAGGCGCTTGACGCCGACGCGCAGCACTCGCGCCTGACCCGTGCCCGCGTGCTGGCGAAGCGCTACGCGCAGATGGGCATCGAACTGGGCAAACATCCGCTGATGAAGGACGGTGATCCGCTGCTGACCCACTTCGCGCCGGACGGCGGCGGGTTCCAAGTCACCCTGGCCAGCGAGGAGGCGCGGCTCAACATCAATGTCATTTTGCAGGGCGGCGACACCACACTGCTGAAGCGGCTGCTGAACCGCTGGGGCTTGGACCCGCAGCAGGGCTCGGTACTGATTGACACACTGAAGGACTGGGTGGATGCCGACGACAAAACCAGCCTCAACGGCGCCGAACGCCGCGACTACGAGGAGGCTGGCTTTCGCGGCATGCCTTTCAACCGGCCGTTCAAGGAGCTGGATGAAATGCTGCTCGTGTTCGGCATGGCGGAACTCGACTACCTGCGGCCGGACTGGCGCGAGTGGTTCACGGTTTTTGGCAACGGCCGGGTCGATGTGAACGACGCCGGCGCGTCGATGATCAGTTTGATTTGTGACGTGCCGATCGAGCGCGTGGGGCAGGTGATGAATTTTCGTGCGGGCCAGGACGGGGTGCTGCGAACGATTGACGATCAAAAATTGACCTCGGTGCCGCAATTGGCGCAGATGCTCGGCATTCATCATCCCAAGGTGGTGGAGCAGCTCACGCAGTGGGTGCAGTTCCAGGGACCGGTGCGGCGTATTGAAAGCATCGGCTCGCTCGGCGGCTTGCAGCGCAAACTGGTGCTGGTCACCCAAAACCAAAGCGCCTTGTGGCGCGGAGAACTTCCTTTGAATGGCCAAGTCCCGTAAACAGCTCGGTGAGATGATCGTGCCCGGCCCCGAAGGCTGGGAGCGCTGGCAGGCTCCGGAAGGGCAGGCCGGCAAGCTCGCGCACACGGCCGCCGCCGCTGAGGAAACCGCGTTCAGCAAAGGCCAGATCAAACGCGTGCTGGTGCTGCCGGTGACCCATGCCTGGGTCATGCCCGCCTGGTTGAAGGGCGACGCCGCGCTCACGCGCGACATGGCCTTGCTGCACCTCGAGCGTCTCGGCATCCGGGTGGACGAACCCAAGCGCGCGCTGGAGTTGATCGAAGTCACGGTCAAGGACGAGGCGCGCATGATCACGATGCTGGCGCTCAAGGATGAGCCGACACCGCTTCCTGCCGGCTCGCCGTTGCCCGACACGACCCGGTTGAGCGCGAGCCTGCGTGACCTGCCGGCTTCCGCGATCACGGTTTGGAGGGAGCTGGGACGGTTGGTGATCGGCATCACCTCGGGACCGCGCTTGGTTTATGCCAGCCCGCTCACAGCGACCCGGTTCGACGAGCGTGCCATCAGCGAGTTGAACAACATCTGCTTGCAACTGGGCTTCCAGCGTGTGCTCAGCCGGGTGGATCAGCTCGTGCTTTGGCTGCCCAAAAACGAGGGCGATCTTGAGCGCATCGAGCAGGCCACCGGCTTGCCCGTGAGCCGCGAGGAGTCGCCGCCGTGGATTTTGCCGGCGCGCTGCGAAGGCAAGCTGGAGCCGCTCGATTTGCATCTGGCGCGCCAGCATGCGGAGACGCGCGCGCGGCAGCGGGTGCTGGCCTTGGGCGCAGGTTTGGTGGTGGCGGCGGCGGTTGCGGTGATGATGGTGATGATCACCCTGGCGCTGCGCGAGCAGGCTGTGTTAAGAGACCAAGTGGCTGGCTTGAGCCCGCGCGCGGCGCGGGTGCTCGACCAGCAGCGGGCCTGGAAGGAGGCTGCGTCGGCGGTGGATCCGAGCCAGGGGCCGCTGCAGTTTTTGCTGGCGCTGCAGGCACCGGAGGCCTCGCCGGAAGTGACGCTGATGGAGGTGGAGTTCACGCCGCAGCGCGTGCTGCTGCGCGGCCATACCGGCGGCGCTTCGATGGCGCTGCAATACAGCCAGGAGATCCAGCAGAGCGAGTTGCTGATGGCCTATGACTTTGAGGCGCCGCCGCCGGAACTGAGCGCGGATGAGAGCGCGACATTTGAGCTGAAAGGGGTGAGGCCATGAAGAAGAGCGAGAAGGTTTTGCTGGCGTTGTTTGCCGTGTTGTTCCTGCTCATCGCGGGTGGCGGAGGCTTGATGCTCGGCGTCAACAAATGGCGCACGATCACGCAGGAAAATGCGTCGCTGCGTTTGCGCTTGGAGGAGATGGATCTGGCCATTACCCAGGGCGTGGACTGGCAGCGCAAATCGGATTGGATTGAGGAAAACGTGCCGGAGCTGGGCTCGCGTCAGGAGGCGTCTTCGCGACTGTTGGAGACGATCCAGCAAGAGGCCGTGGGAGCGGGAGTGACGTTGTCGAGCAAGGAGTTCCTTGAGCAGCGCCGCAACATCGGCGTGGATGGCCAGCCGGAGGACGGGGGAGGGTATTTTGACCAGGCCACCGTGCGTGTCACGCTGCTGGAGGTGGCGGAGGAGGGGCTTTACAAGTGGCTGCACACCATCACTGAGCCGGAAGGGTTCCTCGGCGTGACCCGCTTGCAAATGACACCCGCAGGCCAGGGCAAGCTGGTGAACTGCGAGGTGGAGTTAACCCAGTTCTATCGCGAAAAAGCCCCCCCCAAACTCACCCGCGCGCCATGAGAGTCCCGATGACAATGAAAATCGCAACGCCGTTTTCATGCACCAGCCAGCGCGCTTCAGTGGAGCGGCTGAGTGAGAGAACCCCGAAGGGGTCCCCCATGAATAGCCGGGAGTTGAGGAACGAAACCCCCGGTCAGCCGCGGGACATTTGGGATATTTGCGGCCAACCCCGGAGGGGTTGCCCAATGCACGCAGGACGATGCCTCCAGCATTGGGGAACCCCTCCGGGGTTCAACTCAACGCAACCGGTTTTCGTGTCTGCTCCAGGGGTCGTTCGACCCCTGGCTATTCATGGGCAACCCCTCCGGGGTTCTTGTTATTCGGGACCCGTCCACGTTGCCGCAACGGAACACTGCTCGTTCTCGGGAAATGCCGCTTCAGATCGGCAAGTTTCATGCGCGGAGTTCAAGCGTTTCGCTCAGGGCTGTGTTGGTGGCAAAGCTGGACCGGAGCGGCTGCTCATGCCGTCCTCGTCCTCGAAGGCATCGAGAACGAGTAGGAGGACGAGGACGATTTTGCTGCTGCTAATCCTTGGTTGGGAACTGAATGCCGCAGCGCGCGACACCGTGTCCGCTTCTGCCCCGACACCGGATGCGCCAGCGGAATCCATCCGCTCCGCGGTGGTGCCGGACGAGTCGGGGGATGTGGCGGCGGAAGTCAAGCAGGCGGCCGCGCCGGTGCCTTCGCCGCCGCTGACGCATTACGCGGCGCTCTGGCAGCGCTCCATGTTCACCTCGCGTGCCCTGCCTGCGCCGGAGGCGCCGCAGGGGCCAGGTTTTGCGGATCAGCTCGTTCTGGCCGGAGTTTATGAAGTGGATGGGGCCGTGGTCGCGGTCATTCTCGACAAGATGACGGCACAAATCAGCGAGGCGCGCATCGGTTCTGACAACGAGCAGGGCATTCGCGTCAAATCGGTGGAGCCTGCGGGAGAAAGCGGCCCGGGCCGGGTGCAGTTGCAGAAAGGCATGCAGACGGGCTGGATCCAGTTTGCCGACGCGGGCGCTGCTTCAGCCACTTCGGCGAATGCCGCCGCACCGCCGGAAGCACCGGTGCAACTGCTGACTCCCGGCGCCGCTGCCGCTGCCGACATGAACACCGTGCCACGCGTCGCCGTGCCCATGGACATGGCACCTGCCGCGCCGATGGTGCAGCCGATGCCGGAGATCGCGAACCCGCCGCTGCCTTCCTCACCGAATCCATCATTGGACGAGATCCCGCTGCCGCCGGAGTGAAATCAGTCGGCGCGAACTTGATCGCTGTGACGCACCCAAGTGGTGGCCATCCAAGGGCCGGCGCCCGGATGTCGCAGCGCGTGCCAATACCAGGCGGAGACATCGGTAAAGAGTTCGCCATCGGCGCCGCGGATTTGTTCGCAGACTAATAGCGGCGCCTCGTCGCCCCGCCGGGCTTCCCAGACCTGCCAAAGCCCGTCCTGCTGAACGGCTGAAGGAGAGAGGCGGCGCATGCTGAAGCCGGCCGCCTGGAAACAATCCGAGGCGGGATGCAATTGTCGGGTGGCGCGCTCCACACGGCGCAAAATGAGTTCGCCCTCGCCGCAGCGGAATCGGGCCAGGGCGCCGGGAAAGTTGGCGGCGAAATGCTCCTCGCGCACCGAAAGCGGCAGCGGCACGACTTCCTCATCCCGAAAGTGGGAGGGCCAGGTGACTGTGGTGTTCGAGACGGCAGTAGCGGAAGAGGCTGGAGGCCGCCAAAGCCAGGACAGAGCCAGCGCGACTGAAATCAACACGCTGATGCCCGGCCATGCGACCGGCAGGGACGAGGTCCGCGTTGGCACTGACACAGGCTTTTCCCAGCGGCGCACAACGACGAGCAGCAGCGCCAGGCAGGGCAGGAAAAACAGCAGACCAGTGGCTTCATGCGTCCAGTGCGGCCAGTGCGCCAAACCGGCTTCGGGGAAAAACAACACGGTGGCGCGCAGCATGTTGGCCACCAGCGCGAGGGTTCCGGCCAAGGCGAGAGCGAACAGCGTGCGCAGCCAGTCGAGCCGGAAACGCGCCGCCAAAAACGCGGCGGCGAAGAGCAGGAACCACAGCATGCGAATGCCGCTGCACGGTGGGTCCACACCGATAGGCATGCCTCGATGCCAGAGGTCGGTACCTGCGCGCCGCACCTCCACGCCGGCGATACTCAACAAGCCGCCCGCGCCCGCAGCCACCAGCACGCGCAGTGGATAACCAAGAACGAATTGCAGCGTCGCCACCCAGGGCAGGGCGAGGCTGAAAAGCGCGACGAGGCCCGGCAATCGCCACAGGCGCAGGCCAAGCGCGAGCGCCAGAATCAGAGCCATCCCGAGCAACAGCATGGGCAGTTTGGCCGCCAGCAGCCGCGCTGACAGAGCGATCAGAAGACCGGCAACCAGCGAGGCCTTGCTGATCTGCCATAGCTCGCGCTCATGCCATAGAAAGGCCAGGCCACAGATCAAAGCCAGCACGCCCAGCGGCTCGTCCGAGTCATCCACCACACGCCGGCTCCACCAGAGCAGCACCGGCCAGAACGCCGCCAGCAGGGCGGCGGTGATCCAGAGGGCGGCATGCTTGCCGTTGGCGCGAGGGGCGCTCATGTGAGCGCTATCATTCACCCGGCAAACTGGAAAGCAAACCGTGCCTGCCGCGCGTTTCAGGGAGCATCTTGCGGGATGGAATCCTCTTTGCCGATGGGCTTGCCTTCCCAGACCGGCACACCGTCGTAAAGCGTGAGGATGCGGCTGCCGCTGCCGGCCACCGGGCCGTTGTCGATCTTGGGCAGCCACTTTTTCATCTCGGCGACGACACCGCGGCGTTCGGCGGCGAGGTTGTGAAACTCCTGCGGGTCGTTTTCCATGTCATAGAGTTCCTCGGCGCCGTCGATGTAGCGGATGTAGCGCCATTTTTCGCTGCGGATGCCGAAGTTGCCCTGGTTGTGGGAGGTGATGGCGGGACGCTCGCGCAGGGCGGTCGCGTTTTCGAGCTGTGGGCGCAGGCTGAGGCCCTCCAGATGCGCCAGGGCGGGCAGGCCGCTCAGATCGTTGAGGGTCGGAAAAATGTCGAGCAACTCGGCGGGCCGATTGCATTTTTGGCCTGCCTTGACACCGGGGCCGGCGAAAATCAGAGGCACTTTGGTGCCTCGATCCCAGAGCGTGTTTTTGCCGGTGATTTCTTTTTCGCCGAGATGCCAGCCGTGATCGCCCCATAGTACGACGATGGTGTTGTCCTCGAGTCCGGTCTTTTTCAGCGCCTCCATGATGCGGCCGACCTGGGCGTCGACGAAGCTGGTGCAGGCCAAATACGAGCGCACGAGGTTGCGATGCTGGCCGGACTCCTTCACCCACTTCAAACGCGGTTCCGGCAGACTCCAATGAATCCACCAGGAGGAACGCGGCGTGTCGGCGCGGTCGTTTTCGATGAGTTCCGGCAGCACGCTGTCATCGTCTGGATAGAGATCGAACCACTTCTGCGTGGCGTAGCAGGGCACGTGCGGCAGAAAGAAACCGGCGGCGAGAAAGAAGGGCTGGTCCTTCGGCATGGACTGGAGTTTTTCCACCGCCCACGAGGCCACTTGGTAGTCGCCTTTTTCGCTGTCGTCATTGTCCAGCGGCCAGACGCCCCAGTCCATCAGCCCGTGATTGCCGAAGGGCGTGTCTGGGATCAGCTTCTGCGGCGGCTTGGTGCCGAATCCGCCTGCCGGACCGACCTCCTGAAACTCCATCACCTGCTTGCTCGCATCGGCTTTCTTGCCTTTGCCCTTGCCGCCGGGACCGCGCCAACTGTGGTAGATTTTTCCGGCGCTCAAGGTGCGGTAGCCGTGGTTTTCAAAGTGCTGCGGCAGGGTGAGGGCGTCTTCGTACTGGCGCAGGCTGCGGAACCAGGGGGAAAGACCGTGAATGCCGGTGCTGCTGGGGCGCAGGCCAAGCAGCAGGCTGGTGCGGGAGGGATTGCAAAGCGGAGCCTGGCAGTGCGCGTTGGTGAAAAGCGTGCCGCGCGCGGCGAGCGCGTCGATGTTCGGGGTTTTGGCCAAAGGATGACCGCCCAGGCAGCCGAGCCAATCGTTTTGATCGTCGATGGCAATGAACACCACGTTGGGTTTTTCCGCGGCATGCAGAGCGGCGGATGATAACAGGCAGGCGGCCAGCAGAAGCAGTCTCTTCATCGGCCCCATAACGCCAGGACGGCCAGGGCCTTTCAGGCGGCGGCAAACAAGGGTCACTTCACGCCGTAGGCAACGCAGGCATTGCGCCAGAAGAACTTCTCCAGCGCTTGCGCGCCTTTGCCGCGAAAGTACTCCAGCATCAGTTGAAACACCACCGCGTAGGGCGCCCCGCGATCGCTCACGGGCCAGTTGCTGCCGTAAATGAGACGGTTCTCGCCAAAGCATTGCCAGAGATGATCGAGCACAGGCAGGTAGTATTCGATGTCACCGGGGGACTGTCCGTCGGCAGCGCGCACCTGCTCCACCATGCCGGAGACTTTCATGAAGACGTTCGGTCGTTGCGCCAAGGCGGCCACACCGTCTTTCCAAGCCGGTTTCAAGTTGGCAGGATCGCCCGCGCCGCCGACATGGTTGATGACGATGCGCAGATCCGGCACCGCCTCCGCCAGTTTCAAGGCGTGCGGCAGCAGGGTGTTGCTGCCGTTGAGGTCAAGCTCCAGGTTGTGCTTCGCGAGCAACTTTGCGCCGGCCAGGATCTGCTCCGGATTCTGATCGATATCGACCAGTCCGCCGCGCCAGCGCAGGCCGCGGAATTTCGGGTTGGCGGCAAAACGTTTCACATGGGCCGCGAAAGCCGCGTCATTGGGATCGAGGTTGCCGACCAGACCGGTCAGGCGGTCGTCCTGCGCGGCGAGATCGAGCACCCACTGGTTGTCCTCGACCAAGGGGCTGGCCTCCACGACGATGGTTTCTTTGACTCCAAGCGGCGCGGCCACCGCCGCCCAATCGTCCGGCAGCACGGTGCGGTACAGCTTGCTGTCCCGCGGCGGCCAGGGCACGCCTTGCGGCCTCGCCGGATCGTAAAAATGCGTGTGCGTGTCGATGACCCGCGTTGGACGCGCCGCCGCAGCGGACACTGCGTCAGCCACCGCCACTCCCGCGCCCGCCGCCGTCTGGAAAAAAGCTCTGCGTTTCATTTGCCGCGACATTATCCCGACGTCGCGCCGTGCGCCAGTCATGACGCTGCGCCGCCAGGGAGTTGCGCCCGCGTTTGCCGCCGCACCGCACGATTGGGAATGTAATTTTGTGACGCCCTCGCTCGCCATTCAATGCTGCGCCCGGCTGACACCGGAGAATCTCCGGCGCGAGTTGCGCGGCCTGCTCCAGGCGGCCGCCTTGCCTGGCGCTGCCGCCAACAAGCCGCGCAAGCTGATGATCGTCACGCTGGATCAGGAGGATGAGTTGAAGGAGCAAGGGCTGCGCATCCGCGTCGTCCCGGCGTGGAAGTGGTTGGATTGACGGCTTCGTAACCCGGCCGTCCCCGGCTGGGTGTGTTGCAAGTGTCCCGCTTGCAAACAGGAATGGGGCGGGACGCCCCGGACACACACAGCCGGGACGGGCTGTGCTACGACACCCGCCTCGGCGAGGCTGTGTTCCTTATCCTGCCCCTCAGGTTGCTGCCAGGAAATTGCTTTTGCGGGTGTGGCGGAGACGGGGTGTGAGGGGGTCTATCCAAGACCAATTCACGACTCACCAAATGACTGCTTTGTCAAAAAATTGCACCCTTTCCTGCATTTCAACGGTGACAAATTTCTTGGGCAGTATCCTGACTCGGCACGTTAACTTCAGGGAGCGGCTTCGGTGTAGGTATCGGCGAACTTGATCTCGTCGAAAAACACTAGGTGTT
>CAZKMS010000128.1:0-17153 GCA_964553805.1 uncultured Verrucomicrobiaceae bacterium | reverse complement strand
TACAACATCAACGGCGGCGTCAACCGCGTCGGCCGCCGCTGACCGCAGACTCAGGCCCCGCTTAAAACCGCCCTGCTTCCACTTCGCGCCGCCGGTCTCCGCTACGGGGTTTTGGTATGGGGGCAGGCACGATTGGCTTTATTTACTCGGCCAGGAAGAGTCAGCCTTGCTCGCTTGGGATCTATGTGGTGTCGCCCGCCCAAACCTCGTTGGGCTTGGTGGGCAGAGGGCGGCCTTGCGGTCCGTTGCTGACCTGGGGCACATGGGTCTTGGGCTAGAGGGCGATGGGCCCCGCCTCGCGCATGAAGAAAAAGAAAAAAATGATGCCAGGCATTTTCATTCTCACCTACCCCCCCACGCCCGAAAAATGCGCCGCAAACGCCTCCGTATCAATCGTCGCCGACGTCACGATCACCTTCAAGTCCGGCTGCCTCGGCAGCAGTTCCTTCAAATACCCCAGCAGGAAATCGATGTTCAGCGACCGCTCATGCGCCTCATCCAGGATCAGCATGGAATACTGCCGCAGCAGCGGATCACTCTGGATCTCCGCCAGCAGGATGCCGTCCGTCATGAACTTCACCCGCGTGTCCCGGCGCGTGTCATCGCTGAAGCGCATCTTGCAGCCCACCTCCTGCCCCCAGACCACGCCCAGCTCCTCTGCCACCCGTTTGGACACACTCATCGCCGCCACCCGGCGCGGCTGCGTGCAGCCGATCTGCCCCCGCCAGTTCTCCCCCGCCGCCTCCAGGCACATCTTCGGCAGTTGCGTCGTCTTGCCCGACCCCGTCTCCCCCGCCAAGATCAGCACCTGATTCCCCCGGATCGCCGCCACGATCTCCTCCCGCCGCGCCGTGATCGGCAGGTCAGCAGGGTAGCGGATGGGCAAAGGGATCGGCATGGCAGGAACCCGCACCCTAAACCACCCAATCCCCAACTCAACTCCCGCACAATCTTTCCTGCGTACCCACCTCAAAGCGCTCATAAACCCGGCGAATTGGCAAAAGGCGACTCTGAGCGAAAATCACGCTGCCCTTGCAATCGCCTACGCCAATCAACTCGCACTTTTGGCATCGCCAGCATAATCACCCATCCCTTTTGCTGGAATGAATCACTAGCGGGCCTCAGGTCTCGCGTTTTGCCAGCCAGCTTGCAGTTGCGCGGCGAGTTGCCGGACCAGTTCGGCATGAGCGGCGTCATCGGCGAGATTCGTCTTCTCAAGAGGATCGCTGCTGAGATCGTATAGCTCGCGAGCGGCAGTCTTTTTCCCCTGCAAGCCCACCCATTCCACGTAGCGATGCGTGGCGGTGCGCAGGCTGCGGCCGAGGATTTGTTTGCCGCGGATCATCTCGCTGAAGGCAGCCGTCTTCCAGGGCAAATCCGGCTGTTCCAGCAAAGGCGCGAAACTGGTTCCTTCGAGCTTTGCTGGGATGGGCAGGCTGGCGAGCCCGGCCAGCGTCGGGTAAAAATCGACAAACTCGACCAGGGCGGAGGTGGACTGTCCGGCCGCTTTCATTCCCGGCGCGCGCACGATCAGCGGCGCGCGGGTGGCCATCTCGTAGTTGCAGTGCTTGTGGCCCCAGGAGCCGAACTCGCCCATCAGATAACCGTGGTCGCCGATGAAAATGACGACGGTGTTGTTTGCCAACCCGTTTTCCTCAAGGGCGTCGAGCACCCGGCCAGCGCAGGCGTCCATGTAGCTGATGCTGGCGAGGTAGGCCTGGTAATAACGGCGCTTGAAGGCGTCGGTTTGCTCCTCCTCTGGCGGGAAGTTGAGGAAGGCCTTGGCCATGCCGACATTGACCGAAAAGGGTGGCGCACCCGCGGGAGGGTGGTCAAAGGCGGGCAGTGCAAGTGTCTTGGGATCGTAGAGATCGAAGTATTTTTTCGGTGCGACGAAGGGCAGATGCGGCTGGTAAAAACCGACGGCGAGAAAGAACGGCTGATCCGGCCTGGCGGCGCGGGTTTGCAGGAACTCGATGGCTGCAAGAGCCGTCTCGCCGTCGCGCAAGGCTTCGTCTGGGAGATCAGGCGCGTCGATTGCCTCGCCGCGCGGCCAATCATGGGAGTGGCTGTACACTTTGCCGGCAGCACGATCGGCTTCGATTTGGGTGGCACGCAGTCGATCCTGGGCTGGACCCCAGACGGGGTTCTTGGGCAGGTAAAGCGGCTGCGACCAGGAGGCGGGATCGTCTTCGGAGCCGAGACCGGTTTCAGCATAGACATGGAAGACTTTGCCGAAAGCAGCGCTATGCCAGCCGTGGTTTTTGAAATGCTGTGGCAAGGTGACGAGCTCCGGCAGGGTTTCCCGCAGGGTGACACCAAAACCGCGCAGTCCTGTGGTTTCGGGGCGCAGACCGGACAGCAGGGAATTGCGGGACGGGCTGCAAATGGCCATCTGGCAGTAGGCGCGGTCGAAGCGGAGAGCGGTCTGCGCGAAACGGTCGAGGTGCGGCGTTTTGACGACGGGATCGCCATAACAACCAAGCTGGGGACGGAGATCATCTGAAATGATCAGCAGGACATTGGGGCGATCGGCGGCTTGCAGGCAGGCAGCCAGGAACGTGGAGAGAACAAGCAGGAAACGCATGAGAGCGAGCGGATTTCGATTCGGGATCAATACACGTAAACGAACTCATTGCTGTTGAGCAGCACCAGGGCAAGTTCGGCCAGGGCGCGGGTTTCAGGGGAGGCGCCGGCGGCCTGCAGGTCGGGAACGAAGTCCTGGTAGGCGTGCAGGGTCTCGGTGAAGGTGAACTTCTCACCGGTGTTTTCCTCCACGGCTTCGCGCAGGATTTCGGTCGGGGGCTGGCTGCGTGGCGGGATGTGCTGACGATGATGTGCGAGCGCGTTTTTAACGTGGGCGAGTGCGGCGTTGAGTTCGGACTGAGCGGGCGAACGATTGAAGGCGAGGGCGAAGAGATTGGAGATGGCAGATTGGAGGTTGGGGATTGGAAATTGGGTGCGGACGCGATGCGCGAGGGCGAGGGCGCGCTGGGCGGTGTTTTGGGAATTGAAGAGGCTGAAGACCTGCGGGGTGACGGTGGAGGCGTCGCGCCGTTCACAGGAGAAATCGGGCCCGGGTTCGTTGAAGACCTCCATGAAGGGATCGGCGAGGCCGCGCAGCTTGAGGGTGTAAATGGAGCGGCGATGGCGTTGCCCGGGCGCTGGGTTGGGAACCCAGGCCGAGGCAAAGGTGCCCATGACCTGGCGCGGTTGCAGGGCGGCTTCGAGGTTGATTTCAGGGCGAATCGGAATGCCGCCGAGCGCCGGGTTCAGCTCGCCGGTGACGAAGAGCGTGGCGTCGCGAATTTCCTCCGCGGTCAAACGGCGCGGGGTGAAGGCGGCGTAGCTGGTGTTGAGCGGGTCTTTTTCCTTCAGCGCCTCCGGCTGGGGATGCGATGAAGAGCGCTGCCAGGTCTGCGAGGTGAGAATGAGCCGGTGCAACTCTTTGAGGCTCCAATTATTCTCGATCAGATAGGCGGCGAGGAAATCGAGCAATTCGGGATGGGTGGGTTTTTTTCCGGTGCCGCCGAAGTTATTCGGATTGCCCGCGAGCGGCTGGCCGAAGTGCCACAGCCAGACCCGATTGGCGATGACGCGCGCGGTGAGAGGGTTGCGCGGACTGGCGATCCACTCGGCGAGCGCGCGGCGGCGGCCATCGACGGCATCCGGAATCTGCGCGGGATGATTGGCAAGCGTGGCGATCAGGGAAAGCGCTGCGGGTTTGACTGGCGTGCTGGGAGAGAAAGGATCGCCTCCAGCAAGGATGCTGGTTTGTTCGAGTTCACCTTGCGCCATCGGATTGGCTGGCGGGCGCACGGGATTGCTGACTGATTTGCTGTCGGGTGTTTTGCCGTTGTAAACTGAAAAGGCCACGGGCTGGTAGCGATCGAATTCCCAGGAAAGGCGCTCCAGTCCTTTGCGGGCGACGCGTTCGCGGCCGTATTCCTCGGGGCCAAAGCCGACATGGCGCGGCGGGATTTGCGCTTCGGGCACACCGCGGGCTTGCAAGGCTGAGCGCGCCCGGCCAAAGCCAGTCGCTTGCCGGCCTTTGGCCTTGCCGTCGCGCGGCTGCTTGAGCAGGGCCTCGAAGGCCGAGGGATCGAGATTCTTTTCTTTGAACCAGGCGCGGGCGGCGATGATTTGCAGGTCATCGAGGCGCTTCAACTCTGCCAGGTGCTCGGTCTGGCGCTTTTTCAGGTAGGCGGCTTCCTCGAACCCGCTGGTGTTTTCTGCGGGCAGGAAAGGCGCGGGACGCTCGGTGAGCTGGGTGGTGGCGAAAACGGCCTGGAAGGCGTAGTAGTCGTGCGTGGGCACGGGATCGAATTTGTGGTCGTGGCAGCGGGCGCATTCGAGTGCCTGGCCGAGGAAGGTGACGCCGACGGCATTGGTGACGTCGTCGAGGAATCGCTGGCGCGCGACTTTGGCGACCTCCATGCCGGTGAGTTCCCAGGGACCCATGCGCAGGAAACCGGTGGCGATGAGCTTTTCCGGCTCGCTGCCCATTTCATCGCCCGCGATCTGCTCGCGGATAAACTGGTCGTAAGGCTTGTCAGCGTTGAACGCACGGATGACGTAGTCGCGGTAGCGCCAAGTGCTGCCGCGCTCGTAGTCGTTGGCGAAGCCGGAGGAGTCGGCATAACGCACCACGTCGAGCCAGTGGCGGGCCATGCGCTCGCCGTAGTGGGGGGAGGCGAGAAGGGCTTCGATCTCGCTGTGGAGAGTGGAGATTGAGGATTGGAAATTGGAAATTGGAGAGTGGGCACTTGCGGGCGGCAGGCCGGTGAGGGTGAAGCTGAGGCGGCGGAGCAGGGTGGCCGGGTCCGCCGCGGGCGCGGTGTCAAGTCCTTCGGGCAAAGCGGCGTCGATGAAGTGATCAATGGGATGACCTTCGGCGGGAAGCTTGGCGCGCAGCGTTTGAAGATCGGGCAGGGGTTGATAAGCCCAAAGGTCTTCGGGTTTGTAGCGGCGATTGGCCCAGTCCTCGGAGAGGGCGCCGGTCACCGTGACGGTGACGCCGTCTGCCTGCAGCCACTTTTCCGCCTGGGCCGTGATGTCGGCCTTGCGCGCTTCATCGGGCCAGGGGGCACCGGCAGAGATCCAGTCTTTGAGCCAGCCGATTTGCTCAGCCGTGAGCGCGTCGTTGTCCTTGGGCGGCATGGCTTCCCAATCCTCATGGTTGCGCAACACCGAAAGATAGAGCGGACTGGCTTCGGGCTGCGCAGGCACCACGGCAGGAACTTCGCTGTCGCCGCCGCGGCGCAGGGCTTCCGCCGTGCGCATGTCATAGCCGGATTTGATTTTGTCCGGATCGTCACCATGGCAGCCGAGGCATTTTTCCTTCAGCAACGGCAGCACGCGCAGCACTGCCAGGGTGTCCGCGTCCATGGCGGGGGCGGCATGCGCGAATGACGCGGCTGCGGCCAGCCAAAGGGGCATGAGGCGGACGAAGGGGCGCATGGGGAATGATGGAAAGGGAATGTCTGGCATCAGGTTCGTTTGGCGCAATTGCCGTTTGGACTCGATGGTGCGGTGGAGGGTTGTATCTTCTTTCCCGGCCAGCGCTTTTCGAGTGCCAAAATCGGTTTGCACGCCATAGAAAGAACGCCGTGACCCGATCCCAAGCCAATCTTTTGTTGCTGGCCTGCGCTGCGATCTGGGGACTGGCCTTTGTCTTCCAAAAGCGGGCGATGAGCCATGTCGGGCCGTTCACCTTTGTCTGCCTGAGATCGGTGCTGGCCTGCGTGGCGCTGGCTTACCCCGCGTGGCGGGAATGGCGGGCAGCGGGAGGTTTTAATGACTGGCGCCGCTTTTTGCGGGTGAGCGTGCTGGCCGGGCTGGCGTTTTTTGGCGGCGCGGCGTTTCAACAAAGCGGCTTGGTGACCGCCAGCGCCACCAACGCTGGGTTTCTCACCGCGCTTTACGTGGTGGTGACTCCGTTTTTGGCCTGGCTGCTGCTGCGGCAAAAACCGGGGGCGCTGGTGTGGGCGGCGGTGGCGCTGGCCTTTGCGGGAACCTGGTTTCTCGGTGGTGGATCCTTGGCCGCATTCACACGAGGCGACGCGTTGGTGGCGGTGTCGGCATTGCTGTGGGCGCTGCATGTGGTGCTGGTGGGCGTTGCGGCCAGCGGGGGCAGGGCGGCTGCTTTCACGGCTGCGCAGTTCGTGGTGGTGGCGTTGTTAAGCGGCGCTGCCTGGCTTGCCTGCGAAAAGGCGGATATGGCGGCGTTGTGGCGCGCGGCACCGGACATCGCTTACGTGGGCTTTCTGTCCAGCGCGCTGACCTTCACCCTGCTGGCGGTGGCGCTGCGTGCCACGCGCCCGGCGGAGGCGGCGGTGCTGCTGTCCACGGAATCGTTGTTTGCCGCGCTGTCTGCGTTTGTGCTGCTGGGGGATCGCCTGCCGCCTGGCGGTTGGCTGGGAGCGGCGGGGATTTTTGCCGCCACGCTGCTGGTGCACCTGCCGCGGCGGCGGCGCGGCGGTTTGCCGGCTTGATCTCAGCGGCCGTTTTGGCGTTGCTTGAGGTGGCGGGTGAAAAAGGCGCCGCACTCTTCCACGGCGAGATCGAAGGAATGCTGGCGGCTGAGAAAAGCGTGCGGTGCCTGTGGCAGGTTACTCCATCCGGCCCGCTTCAAACAGCGCGGTGATTTCCCCGGAGGGAAGGGCTTTGTGGAAGATGGCGAATTCGTCGATGGCGCCGTTCAGATTGCGGATGGGAAACTGATGGCCATCGGTGGGCAGGCCCCAGTTGCCGATTTCGGAAGGACCAAAGGTGATGTCGCGCCCAGGTTGATGCAGCGCCGCGATTTCGCGGCTGACCTCGCCTCCGTCGAAATACTGAATGACCTCGCCGCTCTGGCTGTCGTAGGTGGTGGCAATGTGGTGCCAGCGGCCGAGGCTGTCAGCGGTGAAGACGGGTTTGGAGAAATACGTTTGGTTGTATTTGGCGCCTTTCGGGGCGTCGGCCGGGCGATACATGATGGAGAACATCAGGCTGCCATCCTCGTAGATCTGCCAGTGCGGCTCCCCGTTTTCGTAGCCGTCGGTCAGGAGCAGGGAATTGTATTTTTTGTCCACGCTGTCCACCTTCACCCAGCAGGCGAGGGTGATCGCTTGATAGGTGCCGTCGAGGTTCAAACGCACCCGGTCACCGGGTCGCTTGAACTCGAGCGCATCTTTTCCCGGCCAGCGGCCCCGAGTCCAACTGGCACCGACGGCGCCGCCGGCGCGGCTGGGCATGCGGGGCTCGGTGAAGTTGTTCACGAGCCGGTCCCAGCGGTCGTCCGGCCAGTGCTTGAAGGTGTAGTATGCGATGAGGCGCGGGTCTTTGCGCGTGTCCAGCGACCACTCTTCCCACTCGGCAAAACGCCGCGTCTGGCGCTCCGCGATGAGGTCATGCAACTGGCCGCTGGCGAGAAAGCCCGCATCGGTGCTGCCCAGTGTCATGCCCTGCTTCAGGCTGGCCGGCGCCTTGTCCGTGTGTGCGATCACTTCCCCGTCGAAGACATGCACCGCGCTGGTGTTGTCTTTCACATTGAGGGCGAACTCGGTGCCGAGATCCTCCAACCTCATGCCTGGCGCATGCAAAAGAAAACCTTTCGCCGCCGGCGGCACATGCACACGCACGCGGCCACTTTTGCAACGCGCTTCCCAGGCGGAGATGATCTCGATCTCGGTGCTGCCTTCGATCAAGGCGGTGGCGCCGCTGAAGAACTCGATCTGGGCCAGGCCCGTGGTGAGCTGAAGGGTGCCGGGCGGGATGGTGTCGCCGCTGCGCAGTGTGTTTTGGATGAACTTGGCATCCAAGGTCTGGCTGAGCATCGCCACCCCGGCGGAGACGGCTTCGGGTTTCACGACTTCACGAGGCCAAAAAACGAAGGCAAGCGCGATGGCGGCAGCGCAGGCGGCCACTGCGGGCCACCAGCGGTTCACCGGTTGTTTTGCCGCGTTTTGCAGCCGCCCCGTGTTCACCGCGGGCTGTTGAAGAAGCCGCGCATCCTGGTCGGCAAGTTCCAGATAGAGCCGCCGCGCCTGCCAGTCTTCGCGGAGACGCGCTTCGAGCTGCGCGTGTTGCTGCGGGGTGATCCCGCCATTGAGGAGAGCGTGGATCAGCGCTTCGAGGTTCATGCCAAGCCCTCCGCTTGAAGCTGGCGGGTGACGCACTCGTGGAGGCGCTGACGCAGCAACTCGAGATTTCGAAACAGGGTGCGGCGGCTCATGGCAAAACGCCGCATCATTTCTTCCGCGCTCTGCCGCAGCGCGTAGCGGCTGGTGACCAGTTCCTTGTCCAGGGGTGTTAATTTGCCCAGGCAGGTGTCGAGCAGACGCAGACGCTCGTCGAGTTGCGGTTCAATGTGCGCTCGCTCATTGGCGAGCAGATCGATCACGTCCTCGCTCAAGAGCAGGGGAGCGCGCGCGCTTTTTTCGCGGTGCTTGCACACCTGCAGGTAAGCAAAACGGTAGGCCCAGGGTAAAAAAGGCCTGGAGGGGTCATACTGCTCAAACTTGCGGTACAAGGCCACGTTGGTCTCCTGCAGGATGTCACGCGCATCCGCCTCGTAGGGGACGAGGCTGAAGATGTAGCGAAACAGCGGCTCCTGATGCTGCGTGAGGAGCAGCACCAGGTGCTCTGTCGAACCGGAAGGGGAATCCATCAAGAGTACTTCCCCTGTTAACGCCGGGGCGTGCCAAAAAATCCACGCGTCCCTTGCCTGGCCAAAGAAAAACGCCGTCCCCGGTCCGGGGACGGCGCTGTAACCACACCATCAACGGTGGAAGCGAGGCTCCGATCAAGGAGTCGGCACTTCCGAAATGGTCTTCAAGATGCGGCTGGCGATCTGGTAAGGGTTGCCCTGGGAGTTCGGGCGGCGGTCCTCCAGGTAGCCTTTGTAGTCGTTGTTGACGAAGCTATGCGGGATGCGGATGGAGGCGCCGCGGTTGGCGACACCGTAGTTGAACTTGTCGATCGACTGCGTCTCGTGCAGGCCGGTCAAGCGCATGTGGTTGTCCGGGCCATACACGGCGATGTGCTCGTCCATGTACTTGGCGAAGGAGGCCATGAGGGCTTCGAAGTATTCCTTGCCTCCCACGGAACGCATGTATTCGGTGGAGAAGTTTGCATGCATACCAGAGCCGTTCCAGTCGGTGTTGCCCAGAGGCTTGCAGTGATACTCGATGTCCACGGCGTACTTCTCGCAGAGGCGCTCCAGGATGTAACGGGCCATCCACACTTGGTCAGCGGCGGTTTTGGAGCCTTTGCCGAAGATTTGGAATTCCCACTGGCCTTTGGCAACCTCGGCGTTGATGCCTTCGTGGTTGATGCCGGCGTCCAGGCAGAGATCGAGGTGCTCCTCGACGATCTGGCGGGCGATGTCACCGACGTTCTTGTAACCGACGCCGGTGTAGTAAGGGCCCTGGGGCGGCGGGAAGCCGTGCTCAGGGAAGCCGAGCGGACGGCCGTCCTGATAGAGAAAATACTCCTGCTCGAAGCCGAACCAGGCGTCGGGATCGTCGAGGATGGTGGCGCGGTCGTTGGAGGGGTGGGGAGTGACGCCGTCGGGCATCATGACCTCGCACATGACCAGCACGCCGTTTTTGCGGGTGGTGTCAGGGAAAACGGCGACGGGTTTCAACACGCAGTCGGAGCTTTTGCCCTCGGCCTGCTGGGTGGAGCTGCCGTCGAAGCCCCAGAGCGGGAGTTGTTCCAAGGTCGGGAAGCTGTCGTATTCTTTGATCTGGGTCTTGCCGCGCAGGTTGCGGACGGGTTCATAGCCGTCCAACCAGACGTATTCGAGTTTGTATTTGGCCATGGTTGATGTTGTCGGATTTTGTTCGGTTTGCGGGCTGCGTGGTGAAGACAGCACTGGCGGTACTTCGCGCAGCCTTGTCGGGAAATAGCAGGTCCGATGCCAATAGCGAGAAAAATTTTGCTGGATTTCGCATGCGTTTCCTGAGGGGCTGGCTAGCTTGGGGGGAATCATGTCCGACCCGGCTCCTTCCTCTCCCAGGCGTTCCGCCGCGGGTTTCTGGGTGATCGCCCTGCTGGTTTTGCTGGCTGCCGGAGGAAGCTGGGTGCTCAACTCGACGTTGACGCGCTTTGCGCGGGACCGGCAGGCGGAATTGCCGGTTTTGGGGCAACCGGCCATGGATTTTGCCGCGGTGGAGAGGAACGGAAAAGAGCGGAATCTGGCGGAGTTGAAGGGGAAGGTCATCGTGCTGGCCTACACCTACACCCGCTGCGCGCGCGGCTGCGCCGGAGTCTCGGCTCAGATGCTCAAGTTGCGGGATGTTTTCCAAGGCAATTCGAAGGTGTTCTTCGTGTCGGTGGCGGCTTGGCCGCTGGTGGATACGCCGCCGATGCTGGCAGCGTTTGCGGAGGGCATTGGGGTGCGCGCCGAGGATCCGTGGTGGTGGCTTGCGACCGACCGGGAAAAGACCTGGCAGTGGATGACCCGGGAAGTTGGATTCGAGCCTTCGAGCGAGATTCCCCAACAGGACCGGCTGAATCCGGAGGATGTGGTGGCGCATGACTTGCGCGCGGTTTTGATCGATCCCCAAGGCCGGTTGCGCGGTTTTTACCAGGTCATGCATCCGCAGACGGAGGTCGCGCAGATGAGTCTGGAAAAGCTCGAAAAGGACATTCGCTCGGTGCTGGAGGAGTGATTGGGGGCGTTTCCTTTCGGAATTGACGATTTGCGGAAGTCCCGTAGTTTCCGGCTCCATGCGCTTTATGTTGCCGCCCCGGACCCTGCCTCAGTGGTTTGCCTTCGCTTCCATGTGCGCGCTGCTTTCGCCGGCTGCGGAAGGGCAGGTGATTGACCGTTCGCGGTTGCAAGAGGGGGCTTTGTCCAGCCCCGAACTGGATTCATCGCTGGTGGCGGAGAGCGCGGGGCTCAGTCAGCGAACGTTTGACGAGGAGAACGAATTCGCGCCGTCGAGTCCCGGCGATGACGATCTCGGCCAGCAGGTCATTTTGAAGGAGACGCCTAAAAACCGGCCGTTTCGCTTTTATGCGGACACCTTCTGGTTCTGGACCGACAACGCGGCGAACGTTGCGGTGGGGGAGCTGGATGACATGTTTTACGGCGGCAGTGTGGGACTCTCGTGGCAGCCCCGCTTGGCGGGCAACACGTTCCTGGATGTGAGCGCGGCGCAGCGGTTGGTGCGTTACGATGAGTTTGACATCCTGGACTACGAGTCGCTCGAGACCGCGGCCACTTTGATGCACGTTGTGCCGCAGTGGGCCAACCTGATTTTTTATGGCGGGGTCACGTTCAATCGCATCACGGGAGACGGCTTTTCCGAGGATCTTTACAACAGCACGTCGGCGCGGGCGGGTGTGCAGAAGGTGTTTCTGGTGAACCGTCTCAACAGCTTTCATGCGGGGGTGCTGGCGGATTGGGATCTCGACACCGATGTGGACCAACTGTTTCGGGATGAATACAGCGCTGACTTGGTTTGGCGGTTGAAGGTCACCCGCAGCCTGCTGTTCACGGCCAATTACCGCTTCACTTGGTTGAACTACCGGCGTTTCGATCGCGAGGACGCACTCCAACTGGCCGGCGCCACGCTTGCCTGGCAGCCGAAGCCCTGGCTGGAGATCTACAGCAACGCCAACTTCGCTTTCAATGAGTCCAGCATTTCGTTGTTCGACTATGAGACCACCGCGCTCGGCGGTGGCATTGGTTTGCGCGTCAAATTCTAAACCCACACACGGGCATGAAACCCCATCGAATCGTCCTTGTCTGCATGGCCTTGGCCCTGCCCATGCCCGCCGCTGTTTTCAAACAAGCGGAGGTGACCCGGGTGCTTAACGACGTCCGGGTTGTGCCGGAACTGGCCAATGCCGTCGCGGCCCGCATCGGGGATGTGGTCAAAGGCAAGACGGCAGTCGCCACCGGGGTGCAATCGCGCGCCGAGCTGCGCTTTCCGGACAAGACCCTGACCCGGCTTGGCGCCAACACCCTGTTCCGCCTGGAGGAGGGCACCCGCGACATCGACATGGAGCGCGGCGTCTTGATGCTGCAAGTGCCCAAGCAGCTCGGGGGCGCCCGCGTGCGCACGGCCGCCGTCACGGCCGCTGTCACCGGGACCACCATTTTGGTCGAGTTTCAGCCCGGCGAGAACGGCAAGGAAGGCCACATCAAGATCATCGTCGTCGAGGGCGAACTGGACTTGTACATGAACGCTTCCCCCTCGACTTTCATCACCCTGAAGGCTGGTGACATGATCATCATGAAGCCGGACGCCAAGAGCTTTCCCTTGCCTGTGAAGGTGGATCTGGAGCGGTTGCTGGCGACTTCCAAGCTGTTTGACGACAGCGAGTTCGGTCCGGTGGGAAACAACAAGCAGATCACCGATGCGGTTGAGGATCAGGAGAAAAAAATGGCGGGTGGAGAGTTGATGAAGACCGCCTTCATGCTGCCCGGCCGGGGCACGCAGGTGGCCTTGAGCAATGAGATGCGGCGCGAGTTGCTGCGGTTTCAGACGCCTGAGACCGCGCAGAATGATCCCCCGGCCGAGGAGGCGTCTTCACCCAATGGAGGTGGCGGACGGAGACCGCCTGCCAACTCCGATGCGGACCGCGCGCCGATCATTAGGCCTTACAATCCGGGCACCACCGTCATCACGGATGAGGATCCGGTTTCAACCAATCCCCACCTGACCGCCTACAACAGCGGAGCCAACGGACGCGTCACTGCCCAGGGCTTCTATTACAATCCGGACCTCGATGGTTCCGCCGGGCAGATGCTGTTTGGACGCCAGGGCTCTCCCGAGGTGGATTCCTTGGTGAGCGCCGCTGGCGTGTGGTCGGCGTTTTATTTTGAGGATCTCATCATCAACGGCAATCCGGTTGTGAACTCCATCTCCGGTGTGCGCAACTTGCTGCTGGCCTCGGACGCAGGCATCGCTCTCCAGGGCAATGAGAGCTATGTTGGCGGCACCGTCAGCCCTGGCGCGCCATTGGGTTCGGGGAACGTCACGCTGGATTCCAGTCTGGACAGTTTCATGCTCGCCTCAAATCTGGGGCCGATTGTCATCGACCAGAATTTTTATCTCAGCGCGCCAGGGGGGCAGAGGATCATTTTCCAGACGCTCGGCCCCAATGCGGACATCATCATCAACAGCAGCGACGGCTTTTTCACCCAGATCGATGCGGCGGAGGGCTCGTTTTTGGCCGCCGCGGGTCGCGACCTTTTGTTTCACGGCGCGGGCATCAATGCCAGCGAGGTCAATTTGCAATCCAAGCGTGATGTGGTGATCGACACCAGCGCGCAGATCCGGGGAACCAAGAGCATCAAGGTCAGCGCGTTGCGCCACATCACTGTCTCAGACTCCTCGCAGCTCGGCGCGCTGACGGATTTCGGGCTTGGCGAACTGCTGCTGCTTGCCGGCGGTGATTTGTCCGTGCTCGACTCGACGTTGAGCGCTGGCGCGGTGACCTTGGAGGCCAAGGCCGGCACCATGAACATCGCGCGCAGCCTCATCAGCGGCGATGTCATCCGCGCCCGCACACTGGCTGCCAATGGCGAGATGATCATCGATGGAGCGACCTTCAGCGCCACCAATTTGGTGCGGCTCTACGCGGAAGGCAGCAACGGTCACCTGCGCTTCATCAGCAATTCGACCTTGAACGGCAGCCGGGTGGATTTGGGTGCCAAGACGGTCACGATCAATCCCGGTGTCGATGTGGACGTCGGCACTCCCGCAGGGCTCAAGGTTTACACGGACAACGCCAACTACAACCGCCCCAGCGCCCCCAATTCGAATGGCCGTTTCGTGAATGGAGGCGCCACGCTCGATGTGCAGCCGCAGGCCTTTGGCAACCGGCCGGGTTTCAACGCACCTTGATCAGGGATCGATGGTGATGTCGAAGTTTTTCGTGGTGGTTTGCTGCTCGGATCCGGCTCCGGAGTCGGTCACTCGGATGGTGAGAGAGAATGTGCCCTCTTCGGTGGGAGTTCCAGAAATCACCCCAGTTGAACTGAGGGTAAGGCCAGCGGGGAGAGGGGGCGAGCCTGAATTGATTGTCCAGGTCAGTGTGCCGGTGCCGCCTGCGGCAGCCAAATTGACCGGGCCGTATTCGATGTCTTTATTACCCGAGGCGAGAGGCGAGGTCGTGGTGATGGTCAATTGATCGAGAATTTTCAGGGTGTAGGCACGACTAATGGGCGTGGTCGTTCCACTATCAGAAAGCACCAGAGTAAACGGGTATGTAGCTGCCGGCGCAGTGGGAGTGCCACTCAGCCTGCCTGCGCCTGTGAGTGTCAGCCCGGCGGGCAAGGTGCTGCCGGATGCGATGGACCAGATGCGCGGGGGGACGCCGCCGGAGGATTCGAGGTCGATCGTGTAAGGGAAGTTGCGCACCGCTGTCGGCAAAGGCGACGAGGTCAAAATGAACAGCCTGCGGTCCACCGTGCCGCCGCCACCGCCGCCGCTGCCGTCGTCCGGCCCTTGCAGCAACTCGACGAGGTATTCCGTTGCCGTTGGCAGATCCATGTCGTCGCGGTTGACGATCTCCGTCTGCCTGCTGTCGAATTCGAGCCTCCACTCGCCACGGCTGACGAAGCCGATGTCCCGGGTGGAGCCGTTGGCCGCCTCCGAACTGGAGCTGACATGACGCCCTTCCAATGACTTGGCGATGGTGGTTTCAAAAGTCAGCAGCGGGGTGCGAAAGCTGGTGTTCAAATTGGCATCTCCGTAGGCCAGGAAGGTGCCGGTGGCCACGTCCACGGGCGTTTGGGGATCGTCGCTGCCGTCATCAGTGCCATCGTCGTCATCCACGACCGGAGGCGGCGAAGTCGCTGCCGAGCCCGCTTGGGCCTGGGCCACCCACTTCACCTCGCGATCCTCGGTGACGAGGCGGAAAAGTTTGCCGGAATCCTGGGCGGGAACGATGACCCGGCTGCCTCCCGTGCCTTGAGTGAACACAAACGATCCGGTGCCTCCGACCACCGGCGCCACAAAGTAGCCGCCGGTGAAAGGACGGTCGTTGAAACCCGCCTTGCGCTCGAATTCCATCCGGTAAACGACCATTTGCGCCGAAGCTTGTGGAGCGGGCAGCAGCCAGGCGGCGAGCAGGCTAAAGCAGAGGAACGCTCGGAGCGGGTGGAGGAGCGGGGACATGATCATTGGCGGCAGTTTAACCCTCAATCGGTCGTAAGGTCAAGACACGGCTCCGCGCCGGAGTGTTCAATCTGCCAGACCGCCCCGCCGGACCCAGTCAGCGAGCGGCTCCAGGCCGTCGGTGACCTGCTCCGGGGACAAGGCGCAGCCGAAGGGGGCGGCATTGACGGTCGCGAGCTGCAAGCGGCCCTGACTCAGCGTCAGCGCGGCATAACCTCCTTGATGCGGGTGCAGCAGGTCCGGATGGGCGGTCAGGGCGGCTTTTTGCACTGGCTGCGGCCACATCGACAAGCCGCGCAGGTAGTGATGGCCGTTGCGTTCGACATGGGTGACACCGAGCAGGGCCTGCATGGCTAGGTCCTGGTTCAGGGCCACGGGGGCCGCGTTGGCGAGGTCCTCGCCGCTGATGAAGCGCCGCGCGCCACCGGCAGCGTTGGCTTGGTGAATGCTGGCCGCATTGGCCAGGCCCTTGATGATGCCTTTGCAGTTTTTGTGGCTGACGCCGGCGTAGCCCAGCCGCAACGCGCGGGGCAGGGCGGTCAAATCGCCATCCGCCTCATCCATGAGCAGTGGCGGCGCGTCCGTCCATTTGGCCAGCGACTGTCCCACCTCGTTAGTCAAGGAATCGCCACGGCGCAGCGGCTGCTCCACAAAGAGGAGCCGCTCGCTCAGCATCGGCCGCAGCGAATCGTCCTTGCGCAGCGCCTCGAAGTAGTCGCGGAAGGCGGCGAGGCTGGTGAAGGCTTCGTTGCCGTCCAGGGTGCAGCGCCAGCCTTGGGGGGACGTCTGAGCGAGGACTCGGTCAATGCCGCGCAGACGCATGCGGTCCGTTTGCAACTCGCCGCCCAGTTTGATTTTGAAATGGCTCAAGCCATAGCTGCGCGCGCAGGATTCCAGGCTCTGCGGCAGGCCATCGTCGATCCGATCCGCGGCCGGAATCTCTTCCTCAGCCAGCCAGTCGGCCAAACCCACCGTGTGGCGGGCCATGACTTGCCGGAGTGGGGCGGCCGGCAGAAAATCCGCGGGAGCCATGCCGGCCAATTCGGCGCGGGCGATGCCGAGATCGGAGATCAAGGCGCCAGTCAGGAGCAATTCATGCAAAGGCCGGCCGGCGGCCCGGCACAGCGCATCCAGCGCCGCGCGCTCGATCAAGCTGGTGCCAAAGCCAGCCAGCAGGCCGGGCACATTGGCGCGTTCCGCCCAGGTGCTTTGTTCATCGTGCACGTCACGCCACCAGCCGGCATAATCGCGCGGGATTGCCGCGGCGACGCGCCCAATGCGGGCGGCGTTTTGAATCACGGCCAGCATTTCGGCCAGTTCCTCTTCAAAGCTCTGCGCCGGATTTTTGTTGAACCACTTGGGCGGCAGGCCGTCGGCCGCCAGGCCCGACCACGTTTGGTTGCCGCAGATCACCCGCGCCGTCACGAGCAGATGCGGCAGCCATGTCAGGCTGGCGATGCCGTAACGGAAGGGGAAGCGCGTGCGCATCGGCAGCACGTGGAACGAGAACTCTTCGACCTGAAACTTGAGCATGCGCAGGATTTTGCCAGTCCGGCCTGATCTGTCACGGTTTTTGCGGCGGCAGCCGGGGTGGAATCACGATCGCTTCATTCGAATCGTGGATGACTTATTTGGCATATAATCTGTGTCGAATGCTTGAGTTCAAGTTCAAAGTGCACCGTTGAGGGTTTCGAAAAACACCTCCTCTTGCTCCGTCCCCCTCTTGGAGCCGCCTCGCTCACCTCTCCCCTCCCTTCCGAGTCCGCCTGTCGCGGTGTGAAGCTGTGTGTGCCGCTGGCATCAGTCACCGTCTTGACCGCCCCGTTGCGGTAATACGTAAACTGCCGCCCGGGCGTGCTGTCCGCGTGCGCCACTCCGGTCAGGCGGAAAAAAGGTTGAGCAGTTGACGGCAAACGCGGAAGTGGCATGGAAAAAACGGACATCATCCGTGCAGTCGCATGCCTGACCGAATTCGTTTTCAGAAGCTCCCGCCAAAACATCATCCGCGCCATGGAGCCAATCGAAAGG
>CAZKMS010000127.1:0-17219 GCA_964553805.1 uncultured Verrucomicrobiaceae bacterium | reverse complement strand
GCATCCACAAGGCCTGGACCTTCATCCACCTCTCCAATCCGCGAAGTCGGGCTAACTCAAAATAGAAATGAGGACGGCAGGAAATCAGGAAAAGAAGGGGATCCAAGCGCTGCTGGCCGCCCAAAGACAGCAGATAGCAGACATGAACCGCCGCACCGACGGGTTGTGGCATTGCTCTGGCGTCTGACCGTCTGCTGTCTGGCATCTCAACCACCTTTTTCCTGCCTTCCCCATTCCCAAATCCAAGATTAAGCGCGCCTGCTCACTGAAACCGCACCTCGCTGCTCACCATCGCGCCCTTTTCATCGGTGAGCGTGATGAACCAGGTGTTGGCCTCTTTCGGCGGCGCGGGCGCGACCAAGACGCCGTTGCCCACCGCCGCCTCGCGGCTCTGCCACTCGCGTTCCGAGCGCAGGCCATCGTCCGTGGTGTAGTGCAACTGCGCGCTGACCACCGGCACCGGTGAGTCGTAGGGCAGCCGCACGAGTTCGCCGTCGGCTTTGATCTTGCCTGGGCGCGGCAGCGGTTTGCCGCCTTTGCAAAAACTGTCGATGAAGCGGCCGATCTCCTCCGGAGCCCAGCCCGCGAGGTGGTTGTGGCGCATCTTCACCTCCACCCGCATCTGCTTGCGCGCGCCCGGCACCGCATCGAAGGACTTCTGATAGCTGTCGAGCGGGTAATGGATGTCGTTGCTGCCGTTGACAAAAAGGATGGGCACCTTGCAGCGCGGCAGATGGCTGGACGGATCGTAGAGGTCGATCCACTTTTGCCGCTGTCCGCCCAGGGCGTCGATGGCCGGTTTCTGCACCGACTCGCCCTCAAACAAAAAACCGCAGCCATACACCGGCACCGCCGCCTTGAAGCGATGATCCACAGACGCCACGATGCAGGTGGTGTAACCGCCCCAGCTAATGCCCGTCACCGCCGTCCGCTCCGCGTTCACGCCAGGCAGGCTGCGCAGCAGGGAGTGCGCGCGAATCACGTTCGCCACGGCATGGAAAGGCCAGTGGTCATGCTTGTCCGCGCTGCTGATGCTGGCGAATTTTTGCTCGCGGCCCTGCTCCGGCCCGCCGTTGGCAAGGCGCACCCGCGTTTCGCCTTTGGCAGCATGCGCAGGCACCTTTCCCGCCTCCGACTCCACCCACGCCGGCTCCTGGGTCTGATGCCCGCTCAGGTCCATGGCGATCGCGGCGTAACCGCGTTTGGCCCAGAGATGCACCCAATCCGCAAAGGCCGTGCCGCCTCCGCCGTGGATCAACACCACGCCGGGGAATCCTTTTTTCGGCGCAGCCGTCCCTGCAACGGTCGCCGGTGAAGCATAAAACGCAAAGACCTCGGTGCCTTTGCCCTCATGCACTTCGCCTTCATAAAAAAGCGAGCGCACCGCTCCGGTTTGATTCAGCCAGCGATGCGCCGGCGCGGCCTCGAGTCTGGCGAGGTCCCAACTGGCGGGCTTAGCGGCGAACAGAGCCGGACAGAGGAAAAACGAAAGGAGAGCAAAGCGCATGCGGGCGAGAAAACGCCGTCACCCTGCCATCAGCTTTCACTTTTGATCACCCAACCGGGCAGGCGCATGCCGGCTCAATGCTTGCTGCGTTTGAAGGCGTCCTTCAAGCGGCCGAAAAAGCCGCGCTTTTCCCCCACACCCGGAGCACCGGCTTTGTCCTCGGGATCCGACGCCACCGGCGGCACCTCGAGCGGTGTCACCGTGTCCCAGCCTCCGCCAAGCGCTTTGATCAAACCGACACTGGCCAGCCAGCGTTGGGCGCTGATCTGAACCGCGCTGCGCTGTACGTTGAGCGCGGTGCGGTTGACAGCAATCACATCCAAATACGGACTGGTGCCCGCCTTGTAGCGTGTGCGCGCCAGATCGAGCGCCCTGCGCGCGCTCGCCTGCGCGCGCTGCTGCACCTCCGCCTGGTTGCGCAGGTTGGTGATCGCCGAGAGGCTGTTTTCCACCTCGCCAAACGCGACCAGGATCGACTGCCGGTAAGCCGCCAGCGCCACGTCATGCGCCGCCAGCGCGCGCTCCATGTTGGCCAGGTTCTTGCCACCCGCGAAAATGGGGACAGAAATCCGCGGCCCCGCATTCCACATCAGGCTGCCGGCATCTCCAAGCAGACTGATGTCGCCGCTCAACAGGCCGCCATTGGCCAGCAGCTTCACGCTGGGGAAAGCCGCCGCCCGCGCCACGCCGATCTTCGCCGAGGCCGCGGCCAGGGTTCGCTCCGCCTCGGCGATGTCGGGCCGGCGCTCCAGCAGATCGCTTGGCACGCCGCTTGGGATCACGGGTGGTGTGCCGAGCCCCTCCTTGACCGGCGGCAACCGGAACACCGTCGGGTTCTGTCCCGCCAGGATGGCGATGGCATTCTCCAACTGCTCGCGCTGCGTCTTGAGCGCGAAGATCTCCGCCTCCGTGGCGGTCAACTCTGTCTCTGCCTGCGCCAGCTCAAGTTCGCTGCCGGCGCCGACTTGCACGCGTGAACGCGTGATGTCCAAGCTCTCGCGGTACAGATCTACCCCCTTGCGGACCACCTCCATCTCCACATCCAGCGCGCGCAGCTTGAAGTAATTCATCGCCACATCCGCCTGCACGGTCAGCAGCACGGAATTCATCATCGCCGCCACGCTCATGAACTCCGCTCCCGCCGCCTCCGACTCGCGCCGGATCTTGCCCCACAAGTCCAGCTCCCAACTGAACTCGACCGGCACGCTGTAGCCCGGCCCTTCATACATCAGACCGTTCAAAGGAAAGGGCGACGGCATGTTTTCCGACGTGCGCTGATGCTCCGCCACAAACCCCGCGCCAAGCGTCGGGAAAAAGTTGGCCCGCGCCAGACGCGCCGCCGCGCGCGCCTGATCGAAACGCGAGACCGCGCCTTTCAACTCCTGGTTGTGCGTGCTGGCATCCACCATCAAGGCGCTGAGCCGGCGGTCCTTGAAGACCTCCCACCACGCGCCGCGCGGCACTCCGTCCAGAGGCCGCGCCTCCCGCATCACCAGGCCTTTGTAGCTCGCGGGCGTCTCCGTCTCCGGCCGCTGGTAATCCGGGCCGATCTGACCCTGTGCAGGCGCCACGGCTAACAGGCCGCCAATCCAAATCCATGTGCTTTTCATAACAAACAAGTCCTTCAGGGGTCAAGCGTCCGCGTCGGCAATCGGCAGCGCCATCGACGGCGTTTCCTCAGCCAGCGGTTGCACGCGTTTTTTCCAGCCCAGCTTCATCATCAACACATAAAACACCGGCGTCAGGAAGAGGCCCAGCAAGGTCACACCGATCATGCCCGCAAACACCGCGTTGCCCATGGCCTGGCGCATTTCCGAACCGGCACCGGAGGACACCACCAACGGCACCACACCCGCGATGAACGCGATCGATGTCATCAAGATAGGGCGCAGACGCAGGCGGCAGGCCTCAAGCGCCGCCTCAACCGGAGACAAGCCATGCTCGTGTTTTTCCTTGGCAAACTCGACAATGAGGATGGCGTTTTTGCAGGCGAGACCGATCAACACGATGAAGCCGATCTGGGTGAAGATGTTGTTGTCGCTGGCGATGCGCAACGGCTGGGAGAACCCATGGTTCATCAACTGGTGGAACATGCTGTTCTGGCCGCCGCCAAGGAAGGCGACACCCCCGAGGGCAAACAACAAGCACAGCGGCACGATGAGGATGATCGCCAAAGGCAGCCGCAAGCTTTCATATTGCGCCGCCAGCACCATGAACACCAGCAGGATGCACAGAGGGTAAATGTAAACCGCCGTGTTGCCCGCGATGATGCGTTGATAGGTCAGGTCGGTCCATTGAAAATCAAACCCCGGCGGCAGCACCTTGGCCGCCAGCTCGGCGATGACCGACTCTGCCTGGCCCGAACTAACTCCCATGCCGGGGCTGCCGTTGAGGTCCGCGGCCAGGTAGCCGTTGTAGTGCGTCACGCGGTCCGGCCCGAAGCTTTCCTTCACGTTCACGATCGAGCCCACCGGCACCATTTCACCCGACATGTTTCGCGTTTTCAAGCGGGTGATGTCCTCCACGTCGTCGCGGAATTTCGACTCGGCCTGGGCCACGACTTGATAGGTGCGGCCAAAGCGGTTGAGGTCGTTCACATACAAGCTGCCCAGGTTGATCTGCAACGTCTCGAACAGGTTCGTCAGCGGCACGCCTTGCGCCTTGGCCTTTTCGCGATCCACCTCGGCTTCCAATTGCGGCACGTTGACCGTGTAACCCGAATAGACCTGCTGCAGTTTGCCCTCGGTTCCATACGCAGCGCCCACCAGCCCTTGCGTGGCCTTGTAGAGCGCTTCATAACCCTGCGCGGTGCGATCCTGCACCATGAGTTTGAAGCCGCCCGTGGTGCCGATGCCATTGACCGGCGGCGGTGACAGCACCATCACCATGGCGTCCTGGATCTCCATGAACTTGCCATTGATCGCGCCGGCAATGGCGTCCGCGGAAAGCTCGGGCGAAGCCCGTTTTTCAAACTCTTCGAGACCGACGAACACAATGCCGCTGTTAGGTGCGACGGTGAATCCATGAATGGAAAGCCCCGGGAAGGCGATGGCATCCGCCACACCCGGCTGGCTCAACACCATGTCCGACATGCGCCGCATCACCTCTTCGGTGCGGTCGAGTGACGAGCCATCGGGAAGCTGGGCAAAACCGACCAGGTACTGCTTGTCCTGCCCCGGCACAAAGCCGTTTGGCACGATCTGGAACATCTTCCAGGTCGCCCAGACCAAACCCAAATACAGCACCAGCGCGATGGCACTGAGACGAATGATGCGCTTCACGATGCCCACGTAGAAATTCGAGGACCAGTCAAAGAAGCGATTGAACGGCCGGAAGAACCAACCGAGGCAGAAATCCATGATCCTGGTGAAGATGTCTTTTTTCGCCCGGGTATCGCGCAGCAGCAGCGCGGAAAGCGCCGGGCTCAAGGTCAGCGAGTTGAAGGCCGAGATCACGGTCGAGATCGCAATGGTCACCGCGAACTGGCGGTAAAACTGGCCGCTCAAGCCGCTGATGAACGCGGTCGGAATGAACACCGCGCACAAGACCAGGGCGATGGCGATGATCGGCCCGCTCACCTCCGACATCGCCTGCTGCGTGGCTTTCACCGGCGACAAGCCGTTGTGAATGTTGCGCTCGACGTTCTCCACCACCACGATGGCGTCATCGACGACGATGCCAATCGCCAGCACCAGACCGAACAACGACAGGTTGTTGATCGAAAAACCCAGCGCATGCATGACCGCGAAGGTTCCGATCAATGACACCGGAACCGCCGCCAGCGGAATGATGGAGGCGCGCCAAGTTTGCAGGAAGACCACGACGACGATGACCACGAGCAGGATGGCCTCGATCAGCGTGTGGATGACCGCGTCGATTGACTTCTCAACGAACACGGTCGGGTCATAAGCGATGGCGTAATCGAGTCCCTCGGGAAATTTTGTCTTCAGTTCGTCCATCAGGCCGCGCACGCTCGACGAGATGGCCAGCGCATTCGAGCCGGGCAGTTGGAACACCCCCATGCCGACCGCGCTTTTGTTGTTCAGCAAGCTGCGCATCGCATACTCGCCCGAACCAAGCTCGGTGCGCGCCACGTCCTTGAGCCGCAGCTTTTCACCGTGCGGGCCGCTTTTGACAATGATGTTGTCGAACTCCTCCTCATTGACGAGACGGCCCTTGGTGTTGATGGTCAGTTCGAACGGCACCTTATCCGCCATCGGTTGCTGGCCGATCGTGCCCGCCGCCACCTGGATGTTTTGCTCGCGGATGGCGTTGACGATGTCGCCGGAGGTCAGGCCGCGCGCGGCGGCTTTGTCGGGATCGATCCACACTCGCATGGCATATTCGCCACCGCCAAAGACCTGCACCTGTCCCACACCGGTGAGCCGGCTGATCTCATCCTTCACGTTCAGGGTGGCGTAGTTGCGCAGGTAAATCTCGTCGTAGCGATCGTTCGGCGAGTAGAGGTGCACCACCAGCGTCATATCGGGCGAGGACTTCACCGTGGTGACACCAAAGCGGCGCACTTCCTCGGGCAGCTTTGGCAGCACCTGGGAGACGCGGTTTTGCACCTGCACCTGGGCCATATCCACATCGGTGCCCAGTTTGAAGGTCACGGTCAGGATCATCACGCCGTTGGCCGTGCTCTGCGACGACATGTACAGCATGTTCTCGATGCCGTTGATCGTCTGCTCGAGCGGCGAGGCCACCGTCTCCGCCAGCGTCTTCGGGTTGGCGCCCGGATAGGTGGCGGTGACGATCACCGTTGGTGGCGCCACCTCCGGGTACTCGGTGATGGGCAGTTGAAACAGGGAGATCACACCCAGCACAAAGATCAGCGCGGACAGCACGCTGGCGAAGATCGGACGGGTGATGAAAAAGCGGGAGAAATTCATGGATCGGGAAACAGGGAATCGAGGTGATGGCGGCAGCGCAGGAAGTCACCAAATCGCCGGGGCAAAGGCCGCCGGCTGACGAAGCTGAGATGGGATTCACCCCTGCCTGAGCGGAGTTGCGGGCTCCGGCCTGAACGCAACGTGAGGCGGCGCGCCCGCCCGGAACGCCGGCGCGCGGAGCGATGGCACCAGACCTTCATCGGGAGGCTTGCTCCTTTCCAGCATCCGCGGAGACGGGTGTGACAGGCATGCCGGGCATGGGCAGGCGGGCCTGGCCGTTGACGATGATGTTGTCGCCTTTTTCGAGGCCGCTGCGCACGATGCGTTTGCCCTCATGAGAAGGCCCCAGCACCACCGCGCGGTACTCGGTGACGTTTTCACTCGACACGCCCAGCACGTACTTGTTGGCCTGATCGGTGAGAACCGCCGAATCGACGATCAGCAGCGCCGGGTACTCGGCCGTCATTGGGATTTCCACCCGCGCAAACAAACCGGGAGTCAGCGCGCCCTCCGGATCGTCAAACTGCGCGCGCACCACGATGGAGCCCGTGCCGGCATCGAGGCGGTTGTCGAAGGACTCGATGAACCCCCCATGCGGAAAACCCTGCTCGCCGGAAAGCTGCATCCGCACCGGAATGCGTCCTGCCTTGTCCATCAGGACCTTGTTCTGACGGCGGAGGTTTTGCAGGTGAATGAGGGAGGTCTCGTCGATGTCCGCGTAAACGAAGACCGGATTCACCGTGACGATGGTCGTGAGCAGGGTGGCCCCGCCGGGCAAGCCGCTGACGTAGTTGCCTGGCGTGACCAGGGCACGGCTGATGCGACCGGAAATCGGCGCCCGCACCTCGGTGTGGGAAAGCTCGATTTCCGCCGAATGCAGCGCTGCTTTTGCCCCTTCCTGGACCGCCTGCGCTTGCAAATAGGCCGCTTCCCGCGCGTCCGCCTGCTCCGGGGAGAGCGCCCGCGCCTCCAGCAGCGCCTTGACCCGCTCGTACTCCTTTTGGCTGCTGGTAAGCGCGGCTTCGGCCCGTTTGAGTTCGGCCGCCGCTTGCGCGACCTTGGTCTGGAACGCGCGTTGGTCGATGGTGAACAGTTCCTGGCCCTTTTCGACCAGTTGCCCGGCCTCGAAATGCATGGCGTCCAGGTAACCCGAGACGCGCGGACGCAGTTCCACGGTCTCCATGGCCTCAACCCGGCCGGTGAATTCCCGCCATTCGACCAAACGCCGCTCCTCCACCGGAGCAAGCGTGACCTGGGCTGGCGGCATGGGCGCGGCGGCAGCGGCCTCGGCCCCGTCTTTGCTGGCGCGGTTGCACTGAGCCAGCAGCAGGGCGGCGGTTAAAAAAAGCGGCAGACGCGAGGGATCAAGATTTTTCACGGGAGGCATTGGGGGTATTTAGTTGACCAGTTGGTTAATTTGAAAAGGGAACAAGGTCAGGCCGGTTGCAGTTTCATGTCGAACCGCAGGATGTCGTGCAGGCCGTCTTCCATGGCATCGAGCACGGACAGGTCATTCCAAATGCGGGCATGGGCAAGCAGCCCTTCGGAGTAGGCAAACACGATACGGGCTTTGCTGGCGGCGTTGGGCGCATCGATGACCCCCTCCGCGTGGGCGTCGCGGATCGAGGACTCGAAATAGCGCACGTACTGGCCCATCTTGGTTCTCAGCACATCCCGCAGTCCGTTCTCCATGGCGCCCATCTCACTGCCCAAGGAATGAATCGGACAGCCTAAAACACGACCGTGCTTGGCGAACATCTCCTCCTGCTCCCTGCGCAGTTCCCGCATGCAGTCCAGCAGCCGGTCCACTGGCGGCTTGGAAGGAGAAAAACACTGGTCCAAGCGCTGGCGAAACTCCTCCCAACCGTGCTCGATGGCGGCAATGGCAAGAGCCTGCTTTGACTCGAAGAAATGGTAAAAGCTGCCCTTTTTGACCTCGGCACGCTCGCAAATCTGGTCCACCGAGGTGGAGCCAAAAGTCCCCACCCAAATGAGTTCCAACATCGCCTGCAACAGGCGTTCGCGCGCATCACTGGTTCTACCCATGGGCGAAGTGATCGCTCAACTAGACGATCAGTCAAGTATTTTGATGAACTCAAGGCATGTCAAAGATTTGTTATGGTTTTTTTGAAATTTAACGTTGATTTTGATTTTTTTTGATTTTTATTAACCTGCGATACGGTCATGCACCCCCCCCCCGATACTGTCCCCGATCTTTTGAATGACCTGTCCGGCAACCTGCCGGCCTGCGGACAACTCGCGCTCCCTGACGCCAATTGCCAAATCGCTTTCGAAATCGACATCATCCCACGCGAGTGCCCACCGCAAGTTTACTTTGGGCTCGTCGAGGCGGAAAGGGCTGGCAATCAACGTCTGCGGGGATTTGTGGTGCGGTTGGATCTCGGCCGGGGCGAGGTCTGGGATGCGCTCAATGGCGGCGGCCCCATCGGCACCCTGGAAACCGGCCCGCTCGGCCTGGATCGCTATGACGACGAAGAGCCGTTGTTGCTGAGCCTGCGGGTCGACAAATGCGGTTCCAACCTCCTTCCGACGCTGCGCATCGGCGGGGTCACCTTCCTTTATCCGGCCTTCCACAGCAACAACTGCAAGCGCTTGGCCGCTTTCTCTGCTGTCTCGCAGCCCGGCCGGGACGCCCCTCCTTTCTGCCACTTCCCGGCGCTGTGGATGACCAGCGCGGCTTGAGCGCCAAATGGCCCTCTGTACCTGGCCTCTGTGAGGCCGGCTGTCCTGTGCGCCGCACCGCCCTCCACCGGGATCACAGACCCCGGGTGCAGCAAGCCGTTCTCGTTTTCGACTTTCGTTCCCGATTCGATCATTTGCCGGACAGGTTCTGAGAAACCAGCGGCTTTTCGCATGCCATCTGCGCTGTTTCTTTAGCCAGCGCGCTCCGATGGATGAAGCGGGTGATAAAAACAGCGGGGAGGAACCGTTAACTCGTCCGAAGCATACCGGGCCGACGCCCGTGCTGAAAAACCTCTCGCCAATACCATGCCGTCCTCCCGCCTCCTGCCCTCCATCATCCAGCCCCTGCTTCTCGGCGCCCTGGTGATGACCGCAGCGGGTTGCAGCGCAAACTTCAATAAAAAACGCGCGGACAAGGAAGTCTTCGGATTGCTGCATGGCAAAAGCAGCAAGGTGCCCAACTCCGGCACGGACATCCTCAGCGTCACCCCGCCCGGCCCGGTCAAACTTGAAGACCTGGAGAAAAACCTCAAAACCGAGGATTTCCTGGGGGATCGTGCCCACATCGAGAAGGGCGCCCGCAAAATCGATTTGGCCGGCAGCCTGAACTACGCGGTTGACCGCAACCGGACCTACCTCGGCGAAAAAGAACTGGTTTACTTGAGCGCGCTCGATCTGACCCTGGCCCGCCAGGAGTTCAGTCCCATCTTTGCCGGTGCTGGCAGCGGCACCCTCAACCGCGACCGCGTCGAAACCGGCGTCAACCAGTTCATCACTGACTCCACCCTCACCAGCACCAGCGCATTGAGCCTCTCGGCCTTGCAGCGCAGCGGCACCCGCATCGCGGTGGATCTCACCAACGATTTCGTCAAATTTTTCACCGGCGGCCTCAGAAGCGTGAGCGACTCCAGCCTGGCGGTCACCGTGGCCCAGCCTTTGTTGCGCGGCGCCGGTTATCTAGCCGCCTCTGAGTTGCTGACCCAGGCGGAACGGAGTGTGCTCTATGATATCCGCAACTTTACCCAATACCGCAAAAGCTTCACGGTGGACATCACCTCCCAGTATTATCGCGTGCTGCAGGCCCGCGAGGCCGCGCGCAACGCCTTCCTCGCCTATCAAGCCTTCAGCGGCTCCGTTGAACGCGAGGAAATGCTGGCCGACACCGGCGTGCGTCCGACCAAATCCTTCTACTATCAGGTCCGCCAGCAGCAGTTGTCCGGCGAGGCGCGCTGGCGCAGCGCCATCCGCACCTACGAGCAGGAGCTCGACAACCTGAAAATCCAGCTTGGCCTTCCCGTCGAGGAGCCCCTGCTGCTCGACAACAAGGATCTGGACAAACTCGACATCGTGGACCCCCCTGGCAGCCTCGACGAAGCCATGGAGGCCGCCCTGGTCACCCGTCTCGATGTCTGGAACCAGCGCGACCAAGTCGAAGACGCCGCGCGGCGCGTCAAGATCGCCACCCAGGACTTGCTGCCCACCCTCAACACCCTGATCGGCTACAAAGCCGACACCGACGCCCTCGAGACCAATCGCCTCAAGATTGACGATCGTCGCGGCAATGTCACCGCCCAAGTGGACGTCGATCTCAACCTCAATCGGGTGCCTGTGCGCAACGCCCTCCGATCAGCACAGATCGCCGAGCAGCGCGCGCGCCGCGAACTCGACCTGGCCGAAGAAAATGTGCGCTCGCAAATCCGCACCGCCTGGCGCGAGTTGAACCTGGCCCGCCAGCAATACGAAGTGGCGCAGCAAGTGCTGGCGATCAGCGAGGAGCGCGTCAAACTGGAATCCGATCTGCTCATTGAAGGCCAGGGCACCGCGCGTGACTTCGTAGAGGCCCAGCAGGATCTCATCGACGCCCGCAATGGCGTCATTTCCACCCGGATCAATCACACCATCGCCCGTCTCCAGCTCTGGCGCGACATGGGTGTCCTGTTTATCAGGAAAGACGGCACCTGGGCCAGCGTATTGAACAAGGAAACTCCCAAAGGATCATGATTTTCAAGAAACCCAAGAAAAAAATCTGGGCAGCCGGCGGAGCATTGCTCCTGGTTGGCGCGTCCAGTTGGTGGTGGCTCTCCGCCGACGAGACCGACGGCGCGAACGTGCCCACCTTCCAAGTCCAGCAGGGCGACTTGCAAATCAACGTGCTTCAGGGCGGCGAAATCCGCGCCCTGCGCAACGACCAGATCAAATCCGAAATCGAAAGCAGCACCAAGATCATCAGCATCATTCCCGAAGGTTATCTCGTCACTGAGAAGGACATCCAGCAGGAGAAGGTGCTCGTCGAACTCGACAACTCGGAAATCAAGACCCGAATCCAGGACCACGAGATCCAGTTTCAGACCACCGTCGCGACTTACATCGAAGCTGACGAAGCGCGCGAGATCCAGCGCAGTGAAAACCTCAGTCTGGCCCGCGAACAGCGCCAGACCGCCCTTTTCGCCCTCATGGACTTCGAGAAGTACCTGGGCAAAACCGTCGCTGCCGATGTCCTCGCCGCCGTCAAATTGCCGGATTCAGCCGACTCCTTCGATGCCATCGCCACTGCCTTGGAAGAGGAAAACACCTTTGATCCGAACGCCACCCAAGCCCGCGAGGAGCGCACCGTGACCGACTCGCTGGACTCCGATGCCGTTGGAGCGCGCACCGATTTCAGCGTCTTCCTTTCGGCCGATTCCAAAAGCGACGGCGAGGCCCAGCAGCGTTTGCGCCAGCTTGAGGACGAGTTGCTCGTCAACAAATCCGAACTGGCCGTGGCCACGCAAAAAACAGAATCTTCAGGCCGGCTCGCCGCCAAGAATTTCATCTCCAAAGCGCAGTTGGAGAACGATCAGCTCAGTTTGGAGAAAGCCACTCTCCTGGTGAAAACCTCCGAGACCCAGCTCGATCTCTTCATCAAATACGAATTCCCGAAACAGTGCGAGACCTTCCTTTCCGCCTACCGCGAGGCCCTCAACAAACTGCGCCGGACCGTTCGCGCCAACCGCTCCAAGATGGCCCAGGCCGAGTCGCGTTTTCAGACCGCCAAGCGTCGCTACGAAATGGAGCTCGCCAAAAAAGAGGATCTTGAGCGCCAGCTCCGCGCCTGCAACATCACTGCCTCCACCTCGGGTCTGGTCGCTTATGGCGACATCAGCTCCGGCACCAAAAACTACAACGAGACCATCGAGGAAGGCGCCACCATCCGTCTGCGCCAGACGATCCTCACCATTCCGGACATGAGCCAAATGGGCGTGAGCGTGAACATCCACGAATCCCAGGTCAAAAAAGTGCGCATTGGCCAGCCCGTGCTCGTGCAAGTGGACGCCGAGCCGGGCAAAATCCTGAACGGCCGCGTCGCTGAGCTCGCCGTGCTGCCGGACTCCTCCAGCTCCCGCTACACTCCCAACCTGAAGGTCTATCCCTGCATCGTTCACATTGACGGCTCCCACTCCTGGTTGAAACCCGGCATGAACGCCAAGGTCGAGGTCATCGTGCAGCAACTCGCCGCCGTCATGTACGTCCCGGTCCAGTCGATCGAAGTCGAGAACGACCAGCACTTCTGCTACGTCGAGCAGAGCGGCAGGCTCGAGCGCCGCGAGGTTGACACCGGCGCCTTCAATGACGACTTCATCGAAATCCGCAATGGCTTGACGCCGGGAGACTTGGTCGCGCTTTCTCTGCCGAAGCGCACCGTCGTCGGCCCCAGCGTGCCGGCCGCCAATGGTTCAGCGACTCCGCCAGCAGCTCCGGACCAAAACACCGCCAAGACTCCTGCCAAGACCAAGGACAGCGTCGCGCTCAATTGACAGAGCTCGCTCGCCAAGCAGCCCTTCCATGACCCATGTCTGCAAGCGCCCCAGCGCCCATCATCCGGCTTGTTGATATTCGCAAGGTGTACCGCACCGGCGACATCGAAACCCAGGTGCTGCGCGGCATCAGCTTGGACATTTATGCCGGTGAATATGTCTGCATCATGGGCCCCTCCGGCTGCGGCAAGTCCACTCTTCTCAACGTCCTCGGCTGCCTCGACCAGCCCAGTTTTGGCGACTACTACCTCGGCGGGCAAAACGTCGCCCACCTGAATGACGACGACCTCTCCGCGGCGCGCAATCGCAACCTGGGCTTCATCTTTCAGTCCTACAACCTCATCCAGCAGTTGACCGTGCTCGAAAACATCTCGGTGCCGATGTACTACGGCGGCGCCAGCGACGAGCGCATGCGCGAGGTGGCCACCAACTTGGCGCATCAAGTCGGCCTCGAACACCGCATGGACCACCGGCCCAACCAGCTCTCCGGCGGCCAGCAGCAGCGTGTCGCCATTGCCCGGGCCTTGTCCAACAGCCCTCTCGTCATTCTTGCCGACGAAGCCACCGGCAACCTCGACTCCAAATCCGGCAAAGAAATTCTCGAGATGTTCGACGATCTCAACCGCCAGGGCAAAACCCTCGTCTTCGTCACCCACGACGAGCGCATGGTCGAGCGCTGCACCCGCGTCGTCCGCCTGCGCGATGGCCTCCTGGACAGCGACGAGCCAGGCGCCCAAGCCCGGCGCAACCGCGCCGCAGCGGCCTAAATAGACGCATCCGTCTGATCCATCGAATCAGACAGATCACCCAAAACCATGCTCGAACATCATCCCATTCTCCGCCTGCTCACCTCGCCCCAGCATCTGTGGCGCACGGTTTCGCTCGGGATGAAGAGCTTGTGGCTGCACAAGCTGCGCTCCCTGCTCACCGCGCTGGGAGTCGTCTTCGGTGTCGCCTCCGTGGTCGCCATGCTTGCCATTGGCGAGGGAGCCAGTCATGAGGCTCAAGAACAAATCCGCAAACTCGGCAGCCAGAACATCATTCTGGAAAGCGTGAAACCACCGGAAAACCAGAGCGGCGCCACCGAAACGCGCAGCATGGTCATCGAGTACGGCCTCACCAAAAAAGACATCCAGCAGATTCGCGGCACCGTGCCCGGCATCGAAGTCGTCGTGCCCAGCCGGCAGATCACCGAAACCATCTGGCACATGGACAAAAAGGCGGAAGGCCAGATCATCGGCGCCCTGCCCGCCTATCCCGAAATGCGCAATCGCCAAATCGTGCAGGGCCGCTTCTTCTCCGAGCTCGAACTCAACGCGCACCTGCCACTCTGTGTGATCAGTGTCGCCACCCAAGCCCGCCTTTTTCCGCTTTCCACTCCCATCGACAAATCCCTCCGCGTCCGCGGCTTTTATTACCGGATCATCGGAGTGGTCGCGGACGAAAATGGCAACACCGATCCGTCCGCCTCTGGCAGCGAAACCACGTCGCAAATCCTCATCCCCTACACCACCCTGCTGGACCAGTTCGGAGAGACTTTCTTCCGTTACAAAACCGGCGGCTTTGAAGCCGAAAAGGTCGAGTTCCATGAGGCCGTCGTACGCGTCCTGGAACCCGCCCAAGTTGAGACCCGCGCCGCTGCCATCCGGCAGATTCTCTCGACCAACCACAAGAAGGAGGACTGGCGCATCGTCGTCCCAGTCGAACTGCTCAAACAAGCGGAGCGCACCAAGCGCATCTTCTCCATCGTGCTCGGTTCCATTGCCGCCATTTCGCTTCTGGTCGGCGGCATCGGCATCATGAACATCATGCTCGCTTCTGTCACCGAACGGACGCGTGAGATCGGCATCCGCCGCGCCCTCGGCGCGCGCCAGAGCGACATTGTCATTCAGTTCCTCATCGAAACCGTTTTGCTCTCCGGCATCGGCGGCATCATGGGCGTCATATTAGGCGTCGCCATCCCTTTCATCGTCAGCCACACCGCCGGCGTCACTACCGTGGTGCAATTTTGGGCGCCGACCCTGGCCTTCTCCATCTCCGTCCTCACCGGAATCGCTTTCGGCATCTATCCCGCCCGCCGCGCGGCGCGCATGAATCCGGTGGAAGCCCTGCGCCACGAGTAAGCCGGCATTTGAACCTGGCCCGCAGCGCGAGTAGGTAGCGGCCATCCATGCCCGCCCCTGCCATCCTCTGCGACATTGGCAATGTCATTGTCACCTTTGACTTTTCAATCGCCGCCAGCCGCCTCGCCGCTCATTCCGACGCCAGCGCCGAGACCGTGCTGTCCAGGCTGCAGCACCTGAAGCTGCCTTTTGAGGACGGGCTGATGGAAGACGGCGATTTCGTAAAACGCGCCATGGAGGAAATCGGCTACCGCGGCAGCGCCTCCGACTTCAGCCAGGCTTGGTGCGAGATCTTTGCCGCCAACGATGCCATGGCGGCCTCCCTGCACCGCGCTGCCGCGACTCTGCCGCTCTACCTGCTCTCCAACACCAGCGGCCTGCACAAGGATTACCTCTTCGCCACCTATCCCGTTTTTGGCTTGTTTCGGGCCGGTGTCTATTCCTACAGCGCGCGCCATTCCAAGCCGGCGGCGCGGATTTTTCAGATCGCAATTGAACAATTCAACCTGGATCCGGCTCAGACGTTCTACATTGACGACCTTGCCGATAACATTGAAACCGCGCGCCGCCTTGGCCTGGTGACTCATCACTACTCTCCCGCCCGGCACACCGCTCTTGAGCAAGCGTTGGATCACTGGATGCGCGACTGACAAAACCCTCGCTTGGCAAGCACGCCAAGCGTATGCTATCTGAGAAAAAACCCGTTCCCCACCCAAATCATGAAGTGCGATGTTTGCAGCAATGAGGCCACCGTTTTTCTGACCCAGATCATCAATGGGCAGATGACGACGGTGAACCTTTGCGAGACCTGCTCCAAAGCCAAAGGGGTGACGGACGAACTGGGTTTCGGCCTCGCCGAAGCCTTTCTCGGCAGCGGCAGTGTCACCCCTTTGCCGCGCAACGATGTGCTGACCTGCCCCTCCTGCGGGTTCACCTCGGCCCAGCTTAAGAAAATCGGCCGCATGGGCTGTCCTGACTGCTATCGCACCTTCCAGGAGGGCCTCGATCAGCTTCTGTCCTCAATGCACAAGGGCACGCGCCACATCGGCAAGATTCCCGCTCGCGCCCTGGCCGCGTCTCGCCGCAATGCCAGCCTGGCGGAATTGCAGGAAGCTCTGAAACAGGCCGTCCAGGACGAGCGCTATGAAGAGGCCGCCAACATCAAAAAAGAAATTCAGGCACTCACCCCGGAACCGGAGCGGCACAGCGCCTGAAACCGCCGCTGTTTGTCATCGGGAGCAGCAATGACAAGCAGCCCAGCAAGACCTGAGTGTCCCGCACGAGCGGTCTCGGGTCTGCTGTGCCTGCTGAAAATCTCACCCTGTCTGCCGTTCGGCGGGCCCGTGCTTAACCGACTTCAACGACGTTCTGTTCCTTCTGCTCGGCCAGCTTCGCCGCGCGCTCAGCGAGTTCGACGTGGAATTGCTCGGGCGTCGGAAACTCGCCCAGCTCACGGGTGCGGGCAAACCAGTCGGCGAAGATCTCGCCCTCCTGGCGCTCGTCTTTGAACGCCTCCAAGTACTCGCGCACCTTCGTCGGGATCTCCTCGCCAGTAATTGACTTGAAGGCAAGGCCGGCCAGACGGTTGCCGCGAATGCTGCCGCCGACATACATCGCCCATTTGTTTGGCGCGCGGCCGACAAAACCGAAGTCCGCGTTGTAAGGACGTCCGCAGCCATTCGGGCAGCCAGTCATGCGAAAGAGGATGGGCTCGTCCTCCAGACCGAACTTGCGCAAGGTGTCATCGATTTCATCCATGAAGCCAGGCAGCACGCGCTCGGATTCACTGAGGGCAAGACCGCAGGTGGGCAGCGCGACGCAAGCGTGCGCGACCTTGCGGGCGCGCGTGAAGCCCACGTCGTCCGCGTGAACGACGCCGTGCTGGCCAAGGATGGCGTCCACCTTCTCGCGATCCGCGGGATCGATGTCGGCGAGAATCAGATTGGTATTGGCCGTGACGACAAACGGGCAGCCGACGGTCTCGGCGATCTCACGAAACGCGTCGCGATACTGCGCGCCACCCGCTTTGTTGTCGATGCGGCCCATGTTGACATAGACGGCGCAGTAGAGTTTGCCGTCGCCCTGCTCGTGCCAGCCGAGGTTGTCCTCGACGGTGTCAAAGTGGATGTCTTTGGCGGGGGCGGTTTCGATGCCGGGGAGGCGGCGGGTGACTTCGGCGCGGAAGGCGTCGATGCCG
>CAZKMS010000126.1:0-17289 GCA_964553805.1 uncultured Verrucomicrobiaceae bacterium | reverse complement strand
CTGTCGCTCTTCATGTTCTCGATGACCGGCATCGTGCTGGCGGACAACCTGATCATGATGTTCGTGTTCTGGGAGCTGGTGGGTGTCAGTTCCTGGCTGCTGATCGGGCACTGGTTTGAAAAAGCCAGCGCCGCCGAGGCTTCGAAAAAAGCCTTCCTAACCAACCGCATCGGCGATTTCGGCTTCATGATCGGCATCCTGCTGCTGTTCGGCGCGAATCATGGGGACGTGAGTTTTGAGGGCTTGAAAGGCAGCCTTTTGCAAGGGCCGCTGCATGGTTTTGAATCCTCCGATCCCTGGCTGCTCACCGCCGCCGTGCTCTGCCTGTTCATGGGCGCGGTCGGCAAGTCCGCGCAGGTGCCGCTGCATGTCTGGCTGCCGGACGCGATGGAGGGTCCGACTCCGGTGTCAGCGCTCATTCACGCGGCCACCATGGTGGCCGCCGGGGTGTACATGATGGTGCGCATCGCCTTCCTGGTGGCGGCCTCCGAGACCGCGGCCATGTGGATCGCCGGCATCGGCGGTGTGACCGCGTTGATGGCGGCGCTGATGGCCACGCAGCAGGGCGACATCAAACGTATTCTCGCGTATTCGACGCTGTCCCAGCTTGGCTACATGGTGATGGCGGTCGGTTTGGTCGGCATGACCGGCGAGGCGCTACAGGGCGGAGGCCATCCGGCGATGTTCCACCTCTACACCCACGCTTTTTTCAAAGCCATGCTCTTCCTCGGCGCCGGCGCGGTGATCTACTCCTGCCACCACGAGCAGGACATCTGGAAAATGGGCGGACTGGCCGGGCACATGAAGGCCACCACCGCCACCTTTGCCATCGGCACCGCGGCTCTGATCGGTGTGCCGGGGCTGAGCGGTTTCGTCAGCAAGGAAGCGATCCTGGGCCTGGCCTGGACCGAGTGCAAATGGCTGTTCTCCATCGGCGCCTTTACCGCCCTGCTCACCGCGTTTTACATGACGCGCCTGTTTGTGGTGGCCTTCCTCGGCAAACCGCGCTCGGATTCCGCGGCGCATGCGATGGAAAAAAGCTTGCTCATGCTGGTGCCGCTGATGGTGCTGGCGATTTTTTCGATTGGCTCCGCTTTCGACGTGATGGCTGGTCCGCTGAAGGCGATGGCGGTGCATGGCCACGGCAAGGGGCATTACATCGTCATGGGCATCTCGATCGCGGCGCTGGTGATCGGTGTGGCCGCGGCCTTTGTGCTCTATCGCGGCAAGGACAAGGATCCGCTCAACATCAAGCTCTTCGCCAACAAGTTCTACATCGACGAAATCTACGCCGGCCTGGTCAAAGTATTCCAGGACGGCCTGGCCTGGATCGTCAACGCGCTGGAGCAAATCCTGGTGGATGGCGTGGTGGCGCGGTTGCCGGCGGCGCTGGCCGCCAAGGTGGGTGAAAAAGCGCGCGCCTTGCAGGGCGGGCATTTGCAAAGCTACACCTTTTTGCTGGGGGTTGGCGTGCTGCTGGCCATTTACGTCATCGTGTTTGTGCTGCCCGGCGAGGGCCGTTGAGCCTCCTTTTTTGAAACCGGCATGAGTTCACTGGAAATTCTCATTCTTCTTCCGCTGGTCGCAGCATTGGCCATCTGGCTGGGCGCGCCGGCGCGGGCGACCGCGGTGATCGCTTCCGCCGCCAACCTGATCTGGACGATGGTGCTGGCGCTGCGTTTTCCCTCGCTGGTGCAAGGCGCGGAACTGGCTTTCACCAACAAGCGTGCCATCCTGGAAAATCCGGCCATCGCCTTCGCCGTCGGCGCTGACGGCGTTTCGATGATCCTGGCCTTGCTCACCACGCTGGTCACCTTTGCCGCCATCTGGCAGATCGTGGACAAACCGGCGATCTATCACATCTCCTCGCTGCTCATTTCCGGCGGCGCGCTCGGCGCCTTCCTGTGCACCGACTTGTTCTTCCTCTACGCTTTCCATGAATTGGCGCTCATCCCGACCTTCCTCATGATCGCGGTGCATGGCCGGGCGGAGCGGGAGCGGCGGCTGGCGGTGGCCTGGAAAACAACGGTTTACCTTGGCGCGGGCAGCTTGGTTTTGCTGGCTGGCTTGGTTTGGGTCGTCCTGCAATTCAGCGGTGGCGGTGTGCTCACCTTCGACTTGGTCGCATTGCGCGCGCAAGCCGCTGCCTCACCGCTGCCGGCCGCGGCGCAGGCACCGATGTTTTTTCTGCTGCTGGTGGGCTTTGGCACCTTGGTCAGCCTGTTTCCGCTGCATAGCTGGGCTGCGCCCGCTTACGCCACCGCGCCGACGCCGGTGGCCATGCTGCACGCCGGGGTGCTGAAGAAATTCGGACTTTACGGCCTGTTGCGCATCGCGCTGCCGCTGCTGCCGGAGGGTGCGCAGACGCCTTGGGTGCAGCAGGCTTTGCTGGTCATGCTGCTGGGCAACATTCTGGTCATGGGCCTCGTCACCATTCATCAGAAGCGGCTCGATGACATGCTGGCCAGCTCCAGTGTCATGCACATGGGTTACATCTTTCTCGGTCTTGCCGCAGGCACTGAGGTGGCGCTCAAAGGCGCGGTGCTGCTGATGTTCGGCCACGGCGTGTCGATCGCGCTGCTCTTTGCTTTGTGCGGCCGCATGCGCAACCAGTTGGGTACGCTGGAGATGAGCAAGATCGGCGGTCTTGGCGCCCACGCGCCTTTCCTCAATGTGGTGTTTGCTTTCGGCGCCTTCGCTTCCATCGGCCTTCCAGGCCTGGCCAACTTCGCCGGTGAGGTGATGGTTTTCATGGGCGCTTTCTCCAATGGCACCAGCGGCTCCACTTTCATCCCCGCCAACGGCCTGACCGCGCTGCACTGGTCCGTCATCCTGGCGCTTTGGGGCGTGGTGATTTCAGCGGTGTACATGCTGCGCGGCTATCGTGACATCTTTCAAGGCACGCCGCAGACCGGCTTGTTCATGAGTGATCCCGCGCGCGGCCAGTGGCTGCCGTTGGTCTTGCTGGCGGCGGTGCTGCTGGTGGTGGGCTGCTGCCCCTCACTGCTGTTGAACCTGCTCAAAACTCCGCTGGCCGCTGTCGCCACCCCCTGATTTCCAACCAGACCGCCCATGTCCGTTTTCACCATCGAAGCCTTGTTGGCCTGTGTCGGCCTGTTTGCGCTGATGCTGGAGGCCTTTGTCCCGAAGGTCTCGCGCCAGGCTTTGGCCGGCCTTTGCATGGGCGCTGTGGCGCTGGCCTTGGTGCTGCTGGTGACCGCGGCGGGAGGGCAGGAGGCGTTGCCGGGTTTTGTCGCCAGTTGCCATCGACTGGACGGCTTGGCCTTGTTTTACAAGGGGTTTGCGCTGGTCACCACCTTCGTGGTTCTGTGGCTGACCTTGCAAGCCGCGCCGTATTTGAGCCGCTTCACGCCTGAGGGACGTCTGGCGGAAATGTTCAGCCTGCCTCTGCTGGTCTGCGTGGGCATGATGTGGATGGCTTCGGCCGCGGACTTGGTGACCGTCTTTGTGGCTCTGGAATTGGTGACCATCTCGTTTTACGTGCTGGTCGCCTACGCGCGCAAAAGCGCGCTGTCGTTGGAAGCCGGGGTCAAATACCTGATTCTGGGCGCGCTCTCCACCGGTGTGCTGGTGTTCGGGGTGGCCTGGGTTTACGGTGCCACGGGGCAATTGAGTTTCGAGGGAATAGCCCAGGCCGCGGCGGCTGGCTCGGTGAACAAGACCGTGCTGCTGTTCGGCGTCGCGTTTTTGCTGGCCGGCCTCGGCTTCAAGGTGGCGGCGGTGCCGTTTCAAATGTGGGTGCCGGATGTCTATCAAGGCGCGGCGACTCCGACGACCGTGTTTCTTTCGGTCGGTTCGAAAGCGGCTGGTTTCGTGGTGCTGACCCGGGTGGTGGACGCGCTGACGGCGCCGGGTTCGTTGGTGCGGGACGAAATTGCCAGTGTGCTGATCATCGCCGGCGCGCTGACGGTGCTGCTGGGTTCACTGCCCGCGCTCTTCCAAACCAGTGTGAAGCGCCTGCTGGCCTATTCCAGCATTTCACATGCCGGATTCCTGCTGCTGGCGCTGGGCTGCCGCGAAAGCCTGCGCTTTGATCTTTCCTCCGGTGGTGTGGTGGCGTTTTACCTCGCGACTTATCTGCCCATGACGGTGCTCGGCTTTTTGGGGCTGATTCAGATGCGCTTGAACGGACGCGGTGAGGAACTCGATGAGTTCAACGGGCTGGCGGAAAAGTCGCCGCTGCTGGCTTTGTTGCTGACGCTTGCCTTCGCGTCTCTGGCGGGCCTGCCGCTGACCGCCGGTTTCCTCGGCAAGATGCTGGTGTTCGTCGCGCTGGTGGACCATCAATTCTGGTTCGCGCTCGGCTGCGCGGTGGTCGGCGCCGCAGCGGGATTCTACTACTACTTCCGTGTCATCCTGGCGATGTACACGCCGCTTGAGGGCACGAAGCCGGTGGTGATGAGCTTGCCGGCGCGCGCGGGTGCGGTGGTGCTCGGGCTGGCCATTGTGGTGCTCGGTGTTTATCCGAAGCCGCTGCAAAACGTGCTCAAAACGGGAAGGGCTGCTGAGGTCGCCGCGAAAGCTGAGTAACGAACAGGCGGTTGAATTAGCGGCGAATCCCGCTTGCTTTTCCCGGTGATTTCATGGGAGCATTCCGGCATGAAGCCCGTACCCCTTTCCGCTGACCTGCCCGCGTCTGCTCTCGACCGCCGTCGTTTTGTTTTTCTCGCCGCAGGCGGCGCTGCCAGTTTTCTGGCGCAGCGGTCCTTGCAGGCCGCCGCCCTCTCACCGCTGGGCGAGGGCATTGAGTTTGGCTTGGTGACCTACATGTGGGGGGCTGACTGGGACCTGCCGACGTTGATTTCCAACTGCGAGCAGAGCGGGGTGACGGCCGTGGAGTTGAGGGTCGAGCACGCCCATGCGGTCGATCCGAGTTTGTCGCCAGCGCAGCGCGACGAGGTGCGTCAGCGGTTTGCTGACTCGAAAGTGGCCTTGCTGGGCATGGGCACCAATTTCGAGTTTCATTCGCCCGATCCCGCCACGCTGAAAAAGAACATCGACGGCGCCAAGGAATACATTCGCCTCAGCCACGATGTCGGCGGCAGCGGGGTGAAGGTGAAACCGAATCAGTTGCCGAAAGACGTGCCGGTGGAGAAGACCCTGGAGCAGATCGGCAAGGCCCTGGCGGAACTGGCGGATGACGGGCTCGGCTTTGGCCAGGAGATTCGTCTCGAAGTGCATGGCGGCGTCTCCAAACTGGCGCACATCAAGACCATCATGGAGGTGGCCGGCCATCCCGGGGTGCGCGTTTGCTGGAACAGCAACGATCAGGATTTGGAGGAGCCTGGCATCGAGGCCAACTTCGCGATGGTCCAGGATTACCTCGGCAAAACGGTCCACATCCGCGAGGTCAACGAGGGTGGCTACCCGTATGAAAAACTGGCCGAACTGCTGGTGAAGGCGGATTACCAGGGCTGGGTCTGCCTGGAGGCCAGAACCAAGCCGGTGGACCGGGTCGTTGCCCTCGCGCAGCAAAAAGAATTGTTTATGAGCATGGTAGGCAAGGCGCGGCGCGTGGGAGGTTAAGTCGAATCCACAACCCCTGATCGGTCATGCAACAGGCAGCTTCAACGAGCCAATCATCAGCCACAAGTTTGGAGATCCGTCACGAGGAATGATGATGCGTCTCACGTTCCAGATTATTGCCGCACTCATTGTTGGCGTTTGCTACTACATGCTGGCGATGGCGGTGACCGTTTATGACGGGTTACTTTCGCTCATATTTCAGCCCATCGTTGGCACCATCATCACTTCGGTTGCCATTGCCGTACTTCTTGTTCTTGGATTGCCGATTCGGTTTCTTTCCAGACTGCATCAGTGGTGGCAGGAGCATTGGTGGTTCGTATTCGTCCTTGGCACGGTGGCTTTTGGCATGATGAGCGCCTCATGGCATCCTCAACTTCGCGTTCAGATAACACACCCGGATTTAGGCATGCCGGTTGATTCATTTCATCCCGTCCTTGCTATAGGCGGTTGGATGTTGACCATTTTTTCAGTCCTTCATTTTTATCCACCGTTGCCTTGGTTTCGCTCCACAAACGAAGATGGCTGGCATTAAAATCCGGGGGCGGCAGATTGTAGTGGGCGGTGCAACGGGAGCGGGGTGGCCGGCTACAGCAATGGCGTGACGCGATGGGGCAAGATTGTAGCCGGGGTCTGTGACCCCGGTGGGGCGGTGCAACGGGCGCGGGGCGGGCGGCCTCAGGCGAGGCCGGCCATGGTGCCGGTGCTGGTGGCGAAGCGGTCGGTCTCGAGGCCGAGGCGCTGGAGGCTGCTCAAGTAGAGGTTGGGCAGGGGGTGGTTGTTCTTCGGGTCGAAGGCGAGGTGCTGGCCGTGCTTGAAACCGCCGCCGGCGAAGAGGACGGGCATGTTTTTGTTGTCGTGGCTGGAGGCGTTGCCGAGGTTGGAGGTGAGCAGGACCATGGTCTCGTCCAGGAGGCCGCCGGTCTTGAGGCGGCGGAGGAGGCCGGCCCATTCGTCGATGGTGGCTTTTTCGACGATGGCGAGCTGGCGGAGCTTGTCGTCATCGAGGCCGTGGTGGCTGAGGCTGTGGTAGTTTTCATCGACGCCGTCGAGGGCGGAGACGTTGTTGCCGGAGACGTGGAGGGTGATGAAGCGGGTGGAGTCGGTGGCGAGGGCGAGCTCGATGATGTCGAGGAAGATGCGCTCGACGGCGACTTCGTTGTCGCGGGGGATGGCGGTGGGGGCTTTGGCGCTGACGTTGGGCTTGGGGCGGTGGACCCAGTCTTCGTTGGCGGCGAGGCGCTGCTCGAGCTCGCGCACGCTGGTGAACCAGGCGTCGAGCTTGTCGCGGTCGCCGGGGCCGACTTCGCGCAGCAGGGCGCGGGCTTCGGGGGCGACGGCGTCCATGACGCTGCGGCCGCGGCGGATCAATTCGGCCTGGCGCTGCTGCTCGGAGGGTTTGTCGTTGACGAAGAGCTTGGTGAAGAGGCGGATGGCGTTGTTTTCCGCCGGGATCATGGCGCCGTTCTCGGTGTAGGAGGGGCTGGTGCTGGTGTTGGTGTTCAGCACAAGGGAGGGAAAGCGGGTCTCGTGGCCGAGGTGCTTGGCCATGAGCTGGTCGAGCGAGATGGTGTTGCGGGAGGTGGCGCCGGACATGTTCGGGCAGGCGGAGAAGATGCTGCCTTCGGCGGTGTGGCCGCCGGTGACGCCGGGGTGGGAGGCGCCGGAGACGATGGTGAAGTCGTCGCGAATGTCATCGAGGCCGGTGAGGTAGGGGGAGGGCTTGTAACCGCGGCCAGCGGTCTCCGGAACCAGGAACGGATTGTGCAGACCGAGGGAGAGGCTGATGCCGACAAAGCGCTTGGCGGGGGCGGCGCCAGCGGGTGCGGCGGCGAAAGCGGGCAGCATGGCGTCCAGCAGCGGCAGGCCAAGCGTGACGCCCGCGCCGCGGAGGAGGGTGCGGCGGGAGAGGCGCTTTTGGAGGGTGAGGGTGGGGGCTTTCATAGGGGGCTAATACGTGAACGTGAGTCGAACGAAGGGCCTTTCTCAACCCAAGGCGGTGTCTCTGATGAGGGGAGTGAAGTCGCTCCAGTTTTCAATCCGGAAGCCGCGGATGTCGCGCACTACTGCGGCAAACCAGGGCAGTGCTTTCAGGGCTAGCAACGCGGCAAAGAGATTGGCCCATGTCGTTGTTTTCGCAGACATAGACGCTGCCTTGAATGCGCTCGAAGCTGAAACGCTTCAAAGTGACGCCGATGTCGGTGTAGGCTGCCGTCACACCGCGCGGGTGATGCTCGGCTGCATCGGCGACGACAAGATCAAAAGCGATGGCGAACATGAATGGCTCAGTCAGTCACGGGATCGAGCAAAGCCTGCTCGAGCGGATAGTCCAGTTCTTCACCTGTCTGCAAAACGATCACCCGCAGCTTCTGTCCATTGACTGTGGACAGCACTTGGTAGGCAGGGCCATATTCGCCAAAGGTGCGGAACGACCCCACCATGCTTTCGGCGTCTGGAGACTGGGTGAGTGCCTGCATGAGTGAAGATACTGGTTTGAACGGCAATGGCAAGAATGCTTGTGCCGCTTCTATTTGGTGAGAAACACCTCGCTGAGCACGGCTTCACGGATGAGGGAGCGGAGGCCGTGGTCCGCAGCGGCGGCGCGTTCCACGAGGGTGTCGAGGACTTCGTCGTCGCTGAAGCGGATGGCGGCGCCGGTGGCGTAGGTGAGGAATTGGCGGGCGAAGCCGCGGGCGAGTTCGTCGCTGCGCTGGGCGTGCAGGGCTTTCCAGCCGGCGAGGTTGTCGAAGCGTTCGCCCTCGGGGGTGATGCCGGTGGGGTTGACGGGCACGCCATTGCCTTTCTGGCCGTAGTTTTTGCGCCAGACACCCACGGCGTCGAAGTTTTCGAGGGCGAAGCCGGGGGGGTCGATGGTCTGATGGCAGGAGGCGCAGGCGGCGTTGTCGCGGTGCTTTTCCAACTGGTTGCGGATGGAGGTGGCGCCGCGGATGTCGGGCTCGATGGCGGGGATGCCGGGGGGCGGGGGCGGGATGTGGCGGCCGAGGACGCGTTCGTTGATGAAGACGCCGCGCACGACGGGGGAGGTGCTGGTGCCGTCGGCGGTGACTTTCAAAATGGCGCCCTGGCCGAGGAGGCCGCCGCGGATGGCGCGGTCGGATTTGGGCAGCGGGACTTTTTGCAGGCCGCCGCCGGCTTTGACTCCGGCCTCGACGCGGTAGTGGCGGGCGAGACGGCCGTTGAGGAAGGCGAAGTCGGAGTTGACGAGGCGGGTGACGGGGAGGTCGCTTTCAAGGAGGTGGGTGATGTAGGCGCGCGTTTCCTCCAGCATGGACTGCTGCAGGGCGGGGTCGAAGGTGGGGAAGAGTTTGCGGTCGGGGGCGGTGAAGTCGATCTGCTTGAGCTTGAGCCACTGGCCGGTGAAGCTGCGGATGAAGCGGGCGGCGCGGGGGTCGGCGAGCAGGCGCTCGACCTCGACGGCGAGGACTTCGGGCTGGCGCAGTTTGCCTTCGCTGGCGAGTTTGAGCAGCTTCCAGTCCGGCGTGCTGGTCCAGAGCGCATAGCTGAGGCGGGCGGCGATGGCGTGGTCGTCGAGCGGGCCGGGCGCTTCGATGAAGCTGAGGAAGCGCGGGGAGCAAAGGATGGCGCGGTAACCGGCGCGCAGGGCTTCGACGAGCGGCTCGCCTTCCTTCAAGACGCCGCCGGCGATGTCGCGGTAGGGGGCGAGCAGGGCGTCATCCACCGGGCGGCGGAAGGCGCGGCGGGCGAAGCGGGCGATGAGGGCATCAATGGCGGCGGCGGGTTTGGCTTCCCAATCGGCCAGCGATTGGTCGCCGAAAAGATGGCGGCGCAGGGTGGGGAGATCGGCCTGGGGATGGATGCGTTCGATCTCGATGCCGCGATGGGCGATGCCGGCAAAGCCGTCCTTGGCGAGGTTGCGGCCTTTGAAGGAGACGTTGCCGCCGGTGGCGCCGCCGGGCGCGCGCTTCAGCTCGCCGTCGTTGGGACGCAGCTCCAGCATGTGGTTTTTTTGAATCCAGGCTTCGAAGACGAGGTCGCGCGGCTTGGGGGTGGCCTCGACGAGGCCGATCATGTAGAGCATGGGGGCGTTCGAGTAGCAGACGCCGGAGCGCAGGGTGCCCCAGACGGCGCCGTTTTGGCCGGCGTTGATGGACTGTACGTCGCGCAGGGTGATGCGATACCAGCCGTCGGCGGGCACGATGGTGGCGGGCAGGCGGCCGAAAAATTGCAGGGTGATGGGCCAGGTGATGCTCTGACCGTCGCGCAGGTCGGGGCCGCGGTAGTTGCCGGGGGTTTTGCGCGCGAGCTGCTCGGGATCGTGAAAGCGCTTGTATGGTTTGTCGCCTTTGAGCGCGCGGTCGAAGGCGGCGTCGAGGGCGATGTCGGCGACGTCGAGGTAGCGGGCGAGCTGGTGCTGGGAGAGCTGCTGGCCTGCGGCGACGGTTTCAAAGCCGTGAGTTTCGGGGTCCTCGGGCAGGTGGTCGGCGAGCGGGATGTCGATGCCGAGCAGGTCCTGCACGGTGTGCTCGTATTCGAGCCGGGTGAGGCGGCGGCCGCGGACGCGGCCATTGGCGGCGATGTCGGCGCGGTCAGCTTCGAGCAGGGGCTGGCGCAGGGCGGCGAGGAAGGCTTCGGCCTCCTCCGGGGCGGGCTGCGGCTTTTTCTCGGGTGGCATCTCGCCGGCGTGGACGCGCTCGAAGACGCGCTGCCAGAGCTTGAAGCTGGCGGGATCGGCAGGGTCAAAACGGGCGCCGGCGAGGTCCAAGTCCGCCTTGGCCACGCTGTCGTCGTGGCAGTCGTAGCAATGCGTTTCGAGGAAGGCGGGCAGGCCGTCCGGCAGGGCGGCCGGTTTTTCCGCGAGGGCGGGGACAGCAAGCGCCAGGACGCTGAACGTCGGCAAAAGGTTCTTCATGAAAGGGGGTATGTGGGAAAACGCAGAAAGGCTGAGCCTCTTTCGTGCCGTGAGGCGGTGTTAGTGGGTGATCTGGCGCTTGTGTTGAGTATTTGCGGAGAGGGATTTTCGCCGCAAGATCATGCCATGAAACCCTCTTTGCACGGACAGGTCATCGGCTTTGCCGGGCTCGGCCACATGGGCTGGCCGATGGCAAGGCATTTGCAGGCGGCAGGGGCGGAGCTGGTGGTGTGGAATCGCAGCGAGGCGGCGCTGGAGAAAGCGAAGCAAGCCGGCATGCGGCGGGCGGGGTCGCTGCCGGAGCTGGCGCGGGCGGTTGGCGATGGGATGCTGTGTGTGAACCTGACCACGGCGGAGGTGGTGGAGCAGGTGGTGCTTGGCGCCGGCGGCCTGGCGGAGGCGCTGGCAGCGGACGTGCTGGTGATTGATTTTGGCACGACGGGGCTGGCGGCAACGCGGCGTTTGGCAGAAAAACTGAACTGGGTGGACGCACCGGTCTCGGGCGGCCAGGTCGGGGCGGAGGCGGCGACGCTGACGATTTTCGCCGGAGGCGCTGAGGCGCATTTTCAGCGGGCGCTGCCGGTGTTGAATGCCGTCGGGGCGCGGGTGACGCATCTGGGCCCGGTTGGAGCGGGGCAGGTGGCAAAACTGGCCAACCAGCTCATCGTGGCGCAGACAATCGACGCCGTGGCGCAGGCGCTGCGGCTGGCCGAGCTGGCTGGCGTGGACCCGGGGCGGGTACGGGAGGCGCTGCTGGGCGGCTTCGCGGAGAGCCGCATCCTGCAATTGCACGGCGATCGCATGGTGCGGCGTGATTTCACCCCCGGCGGGCGCGCGGCTTTGCAGCTCAAGGACGTGCGGCTGATTTGCGAGCTGGCGGAGTCGCTTGGTTTTGAGTCGCCCACGCTCGAGAATTGCCGGCGGCAGTGGGAGCGGTTCGTGAACCAGGAGGACGGCGGCGAGCTGGACCACTCAGGGCTCTTTCGGCTTTACGAAGGGCAGGGCTGAGAACCAGTTCGGGAAATGCTGTACCTGGCCTCTGTGAGGCCGGCCGTCCCGCGCGCCGCACCTGCCGTCTTGACTACTCCCGCCAAGATTTCATCTCATAATCGAGTTCCGACTCGGCGCTGATGCCGTGGGCCATCAGGTTGTGGCAGGTCAGCCGGCCGCGCGGGCGCTCCACCGAGACGAGTTCGGATTCGCCTGTGATGGTGCTGGGCATGGTGCCGATGGCTGGGCCGTAAAAAGTGCCCTCCTCCCAGCGACCCCATTTGCGGATGGTGCCGCGGTCGTTTTCAAGCACCAAGCGGTGCGGCCAGCGGTCGTTGGTTCCCTCTGCATAGACGGCCACCCGCACCTCGTCATCCGACCAGGCGCCGAGCAGTTTGGATTCCTCCTCCTGGTTCCAAGAGAAGGCCGCGGCCACAAAAGTGGAAGCGAAGGCGATGTAGACCAAGTTCATACCTATTGGGAATGGTCACAAAATAGTCGGTCGCCAGCTTTTTTGAAGTTAAATTTTGTAAAATTTATAATTTCTATATTCGACAGCTTTCCCCGGTCAGCTTTTTCAACCGCGTTTTCTGGTCGTCCGTCAGCTCTTCCCAGGCAAACCGCCAAGTCCAGAAGTCGCCGAGGTGCCCCGGCGCGTTCATCCGGGCTTCACTGCCCAGCCCGAGCACGTCTTGCAACGGTGCGATGGCGAGCCTGGCCTGGGATTTCCAGACACGTTCGATGTAATCCCAGTTGAGTTCCGCGCCATCGGTGCCGGTGTAGTTGAGGATGGTGCGGCGCTCCGCGGCCACTTGCTCCGCGGTGCGGGTGGTGTCGTCCTCGCCCGCTTCGCTGCGGAAAAGGCCGAGCACCGTGTCGTTGTCGTGGGTACCGGTGTAGGCGACGCAGTCCTCCGGGTAGTTTTCCGGGATGTACTCCTCCGCCAGGCTGTCGGCGCCAAAGGCAAACTGCATGACTTTCATGCCCGGGAAGCCTTGATTTTCGCGCAATTCCACGACATCGGGCGTGATGATGCCGAGATCCTCGGCGATGACCGGCACCTCGCCGAGATCGGCGCGCAGGGCGGCAAAAAGCTCGTTCCCCGGCGCGCGCACCCAGCGACCGTTGACGGCGGTGGGCTCCTGCGCGGGGATCTCCCAGTAGGCGGCGAACCCGCGGAAGTGATCGATGCGGACCACATCGACGAGTTCGAAGACCTTGCGCAGGCGCGCCTTCCACCAGGCGAAGTCATCCTCCATGTGAGCGGACCACTTGTAGAGCGGGTTGCCCCAGCGCTGGCCGGTGGCGCTGAAGTAGTCCGGCGGCACGCCCGCCACCATGGTGGGCTGGCCGCGCTCGTCGAGTTCGAAAAGGTGCGGTGCGGCCCACACATCGGCGCTGTCATGCGCGGCGAAGATCGGGATGTCGCCAACGAGGGTGATGCCGAGCTCACGGGCGCGCAGGCGCAGCTTTTGCCATTGGCGGTGGAAAAAAAACTGCAGCGCCTTGCATTCGTCGATCTCGGGTGACAGGCGCTCGCGCGCGGCGCCCATGGCTTCCGGCTGGCGCAGGGCGACCTGCTCCGGCCACTCCGTCCAGGAGCGGTGGCGGTTTTCCTCCTTCAACGCCACGAACAGGGCGAAATCGTCGAGCCAGGCGGCCTCGCGCTCGCAGAAGACATCGAAGGCGCGGCGCAGCAGCGGGCTTTGCTCGCACTGCACAAGAAAGCGCCGGGAGGCCAGCTTCAAAAAGGCGGTGCGCACTTCGATGGCGGCGCCAAAATCGACTTTGCCCTCGGGGAACTGCGGGATCATCTGCATGTCCGGCGGCAGCAGCACACCGTCCATGGCCAGGGCCTCGAAGCTGATCAGCAGCGGATTGCCGGCAAAACTGGACAGGCTCTGGTAGGGGGAGTTGCCGTAGCCGGTGGGGCCGAGCGGCAGCATCTGCCAAAGGCGCTGACCCATGCCGGCAAGCGTTTCCAGCCAGCGCAGCGCCTCCGGGCCGATTTCACCAATGCCAAAGCGACCAGGCAGGGAGGAGGGATGCAGCAGGACGCCGCTGGAGCGGGGAATGGCGAACATGGCTAGAAATGGCGGACTCGATACTGGGCCAAACGCGCCCGGTCAACCGCCGCCGGAATGCTAGCCGGAATCGGGCCAAGGCAAGTCTGGCTGTGAGCGGGCGCCTTTTCACGCTGCCAGAACGCGCATTTCAAGCCTGGGCGGCCTCAGCGACGGGCTCCTCCTCAGGCGGAACCGCGACGGGCTCGGCCTTCGAGGTGACGCGCACAAACTGCGGCAGGAAGTGCTCCCAGCGGTCGAGGATGTCCTGGGCGCGCTGGCTGCCGGTGAACTCGAGGTGCTCCTTGATCAGCGTTTGCAGTTGATTGGCGTCTTCGGGGTCGGTGACGGCTTCGCCTTTGATCATTTCGGGATTGTGCAGCTTGGCGAACATGCCGTCTTCGTCGAGCAGGTAGGCCATGCCGCCGCTCATGCCGGCGCCGAAGTTTTTGCCGAAGCTGCCAAGCACGACGGCGAGGCCGCCGGTCATGTACTCGCAGCCGTGGTCGCCGATGCCTTCGACGACGGCGGTGGCGCCGGAGTTGCGCACGCAGAAGCGCTCGCCGGCGCGGCCGGCGGCGAACAGGCGGCCGCTGGTGGCGCCGTACATCACGGTGTTGCCGAGGATGCTGTTCTCCCAGGACTTGAAGTCGGGGTGCGCCTTCGGGCTGGGTTTGATGACGATCTCGCCGCCGCAGAGGCCCTTGCCGACGTAGTCGTTGGCCTCGCCGACGAGGGTCAGCTTGATGCCGCCGCAGAGGAAGGTGCCGAAGCTCTGGCCGGCGCTGCCTTCGCAGGTGACATCGACGCTGCCAGCGGGCAGACCGTGGTTGCCGTGGTGGAAGGCGATCTCACCGCTGAGCTTGGTGCCGATGTTGCGGAAGGTGTTCTTGATGCGGTAGCGCACCGGCGAGACCTTCGCTTTGTCGCGAATGGCGAACTGCGCGTTCTGGATGATGCGATCGTCGAGCGGGTGGGCGTCGAGGCCGTCGTTCTGGTTCATCAAGCAGATGCGCGGGGCGTCCTGGCCGAGGTCTTTGCCCACATCCTTCAGCACGCGGCTGAGGTCGATCATGTTGGCCTTTTTGTGGCCGGGCACCTGACGCTGCTTGAGGAACTCGGGGCGGCCGATGAGGTCGTCCATGCGCTGCACGCCGAGCCTGGCCATGATCTCGCGCACTTCCTGGGAGACGCTGTTGAAGAAGTTGACGACGTACTCCGGCTTGCCCTTGAACTTGGCGCGGAATTTCGGGTCGGTGGTGGCGACACCGACGGGGCAGTTGTTGAGGTGGCACTGGCGCACGTAAACGCAGCCGAGGGCGATGAGGGCGATGGTGCCGAAGTTGAACTCCTCCGCGCCGAGCATGGCGGCGATGGCGATGTCGCGGCCGTTGCGCAGGCCGCCGTCGGTGCGAAGGGTGACGCGCTCGCGCAGGCCGTTGAGCATGAGCACCTGCTGGGTCTCGGCGAGGCCAAGCTCCCAGGGCAGGCCGGCGTATTTGATGGAGGACAGCGGGCTGGCGCCGGTGCCGCCGTCGTGGCCGGAGATGAGGATGATGTCGGCGTTGGCCTTGGCGACGCCGGCGGCGATGGTGCCGACGCCGGCTTCGGCGACGAGCTTGACGCAGACGCGGGCGCGCGGGTTGACCTCTTTCAAGTCGTGGATGAGTTGGGCGAGGTCTTCGATGGAATAAATGTCGTGGTGCGGCGGCGGGCTGATGAGCATGACGCCGGGCGTGGTGTTGCGCAGGCGGGCGATGAGGTGATTGACCTTCATTGCCGGCAACTGGCCGCCCTCGCCGGGCTTGGCGCCCTGAGCCATCTTGATCTCCAGCTCCCAGGCGCTGCTGAGGTACTCGGCGGTGACGCCGAAACGGCCGGAGGCGACCTGCTTGATCTTGGAGTTGGCCCAGTCACCGTTTTCATAAGGGCGGAAGCGTTTCGGATCCTCGCCGCCTTCACCGGAATCGGACTTGCCGCCGATACGGTTCATGGCAATGGCGAGCGCCTCGTGCGCCTCAGGCGAAATCGCGCCGAGGGACATGGCGGCGGTGGTGAAGCGCTGGCGGATGTCCTCGATGGATTCGACCTCGTCGATGGGGATTGGACCGTCGCTGCTCGGCACAAATTCGAACAGGTCCTTCAACGCCACCGGGGTGTTTTCCAATTGCGTGGCGACATACTTTTCATAATCCTCGGCGGCGCCGGACTTGACGAAGGTGTGGAAGTTTTTGATGACCGGGCCGGTGATGGCATGCATCTCGCCCTTGATGCGCGGACGGTAGTAACCGGGGTCGCCCAGTTCGAGCGGCTTCACTGGAGTGTCGCCTGTTTCCGGAACGGGCAGGCCGAAGCCAAGCGCATGCCGCGCGAGCGCCTCCTCGCCGATTTCCAGGAAACCGATGCCGGCGATCTGCGAGGGCGTGCCGGAGAAGCAGAAGTCGATGACTTCCTTGCCGATGCCGATGGCCTCGAAAATCTGCGCGCCGGTGTAGCTGCTGAGCACGGAGATGCCCATCTTGCTCATGATCTTGAGCACGCCTTTTTCCAGCGCCTTGCGGTAGTTCGTGAGCGCCTTCGGGTAATCGATGCCTTCGAGGACGGGTTTGCGCGCGGTTTTGTCCTGCTCCAGCGCCTCCTGGATGCTGTCGTAGGCGAGGTAGGGGCAGACGGCGCTGGCGCCGAAGCCGAACAGCACGGCCATCTGGTGGGTGTCACGGGCCTCGCCGGTGTCCACGACCAAGCTGAGGCGCATGCGCACCTGCTTGCGGTTGAGGTGCTGGTGCACGGCGCCGACAGCGAGCAAAGCCGGGATGGCGGCGCGCTCGTGGTCGAGGGCGCGGTCGCTGAGAATGAGGATGTCCACGTCATCCTGCACCGCGTTGCCGGCTTCATGGCAAAAACGCACGATGGCGGCCTTCAGCCCGGCGGGTCCCTCGGAAACCGGCCAGGTGATGTCCAGTGTGCGGCAGTTGTAGTCAGGCAGTTGCTTGAGGGTCTCCAGCTCGTTCTCGAACAGGAACGGGGAGGTCAGATGCACGACCTTGGCGTGGTCCGGCGACTCATCGAGGAAGTTGCGCTGCCAGCCGAGCACGACATCGAGGCTCATCACCGCGCGCTCGCGGATGGGATCGATCGGCGGGTTGGTCACCTGGGCGAAGGTCTGCTTGAAGTAGGTGGGCAGCAGCCGCGGGCGGGTGGAGAGGATGGACAAGGCCACGTCGTCGCCCATCGAGTACACGCTTTCCTCGCCCTTCTGCAGCATGGGGGTGAGGGCGAAGTCGATCTCCTCCTTGGTCCAGCCAAAGGCGGCCTGCTTTTGCGAAAGGCCCAGCACATCCGGATCCTCCTTCGGCGGGTTCGGTGCCTGAGCGGTGAGCTGGGTGCGGTTTTTGAGCCACTCGCCATAGGGCTGGCGGGCGGCGAGTTCGGCTTTGATCTCGCCGTTGAAGCGCACCTCGCCCTTTTGCGTGTCCACTTCCAAAATCTCACCGGGAGCGAGGCGGCCTTTGCGAATGACCTTCGAATCGTCGAGGTGGATGATGCCGACCTCGGAGCCGAGGGCGAAGACACCGTCCTCGGTGAGCTTCCAGCGGCTGGGGCGCAGGCCGTTGCGGTCGAGGCTGGCGGCGACACGGGCGCCGTCGGTGAAGACCAGGGCGGCGGGGCCGTCCCAGGGCTCGCTGAAGCACTCGTGGAACTCGTAGAAAGCCTTCATTTCCGGCGAGGTGGTCGGGTCGATGCCATAGGCGCTCGGCACCAGCATGGCCATGGCGTGGGTGAGGCTGCGGCCGCTGAGCA
>CAZKMS010000125.1:0-17793 GCA_964553805.1 uncultured Verrucomicrobiaceae bacterium | reverse complement strand
TGGACCGGGTGCGGGCGGCGGGTGTGCCGACGCCGAAGGTGTTCGGCTGCGACGCGACGCGCGCGCGGGTGCCGTTTGCCTGGCAGGCGCTGGAGCGGATCGAGTCGCCGGATTTGAATCATTGGTTCAAACAGGGACGGCTGAAGGTGGAACCGGTGGCCTTTGCCATTGGCGCGGCGGTGGCGCGCTGGCAGGAGATTCGCCCGCCGGGTTTTGGGGTTGTGGACGCGGGTTTGAGCGGCTGCCGCGAGCGTTACCGCGATTACTTTCATCTGCGCTTGGACGAGCATCTGGCTTTTCTGGAAAGGAACGCTTTTCTGGATGCGGCTCAGCGACGGGAATTCGAAGACGCCATCGCTGAGCACGCCGCGCTTCTGGAGATCAATGCAGGCTGCCTGGTGCACAAAGACTTGGCGCTTTGGAACATCCTGGGCACCGAGAACAACATCGCCGCGTTCATTGACTTTGATGACGCCATCAGTGGCGACCCGATGGATGACCTCTCCCTGCTGGCCTGCTTTCATGACGCGGTGTTTGTGCGGCGCGCTTTTGCCGGTTATGAAAGCTTGCGTCCGCTGCCGGACCAGCACCTGCGGCGGTTCTGGCTGCACCTGCTGCGCAACATGATCGTGAAGGCGGTAATCCGGGTGGGGGCCGGTTATTTTGACCGCGACGCCGGCTTCTTCCTCATCGGCAGCGGCGCGTCCGGGACCAATTTGCGCGCCTTCACCCAGGCGCGCCTGAAACTTGCGTTGCGGGGCTTGCGCGAGGGCGGGGAGCTTGACATGCTTTGAACCATGCAAACACGAGTCGGCACCTTTTTATCAATCGGATCACCCGCGGTCACGGAACTGGCGGCCGAGTGCGGCTTCGACTGGGTCTTGATCGACCTTGAGCATGGCTGCGAGAGCGAGGCGGTGCTGCCGAATCAACTGCGGGCGCTGCGCGGCAGTTCGACGCTTGGCATCGTGAGGGTCAGCGCGCCGCATGCGGATTTGATTGCGCGGGTGCTGGACTGGGGGGCGGATGGCATCATGGTGCCGCACGTGAACAACGCGGAGGAGGCGCGTCACTGTGTCAGCGCAGCCTGGTATCCGCCCGCGGGGCGTCGCGGCGTGTCGCGCACCGTGCGCGCCTACGGCTATGGCTTGCGTGTGCCGGAGGGCGCGCTGCCGAAACCTGTCATTCTGGCGCAGATCGAGACGGCGGAAGGCGTGTCCAGCGTGGACGACATCGCCGCGGTTGAGGGCATCGACGCCTTGTTCATCGGGCCGGCGGACCTGTCGTATGATCTCAAAGCCCGCCAATCAGGGCTGGTTTATGACGAATGCCTGGAGCGGGTGGCGCAGGCGGCGCGGGAGCATGGCAAGGGCTGCGGCATTTTAGTGCGTCACCTGGATGACCAGGACAGGCTGCGGGCGCTGGGCTTTTCCTGGCTGGCGATGGACTCGGATCTTTCGCTGGTGCGGGAGGGCTTCCGCCGCAATCTGGCGCGGGGACGGGAGTGGGCGGAGAAAGGGCATTGACATTCTGGCGGATTCGGTTATTTCTGTCTTAACCGAAATAACCGCATGGAAAGCCTGAGTGAGACAGCCCGCAAGTTCATCCTGCACTGGGGTGAAATGGGCACGCGCTGGGGGGTCAACCGCACGGTGGCGCAGATACATGCGCTGCTCTACCTTTCGGACCGGCCGCTCAATGCGGAGGAGATCTGCCAGACCCTGGTGCTGGCACGCTCCAATGTCAGTGTGGCGCTGCGCGAGCTGCAGGGCTGGGGCATCGTGCGGGTCACCCATCTGCCCGGAGACCGGCGCGATCACTTTGAAAGCATGACTGACGTGTTTGAGATGTTTCGGGTGATCTTGAACGAACGGCGGCGGCGCGAGATCGATCCGACGCTTCGCCTGATCAATGACTGCCTGCAGGCGGAAGGGGCGGTGAAGGACGACCTGGCGCGTGAGCGACTGGAGCGGATGCGGGACTTCTTTGAATTGAGTTTGGCCTTCAGCGCCAGGTTGGAGCGCGTGCCGACGGCGGCTCTGGTGAAGGCGGCGCGCATGGGGGACAAGGCGCTGCGGCTGCTTGGTCTGACGGGGGAAGGGAAGAACGCGCGGGGAGGAGCGAAAGGTTGATTCATTTTGGTTGATAATTTCTTAAATTATCGAAATGACAGATATAACGGATAAAACGAATGAGGCGATGCAACCGTGGGTGGTGATGTGGCTGCTTGCGGGCGTTTTGTTTTTTCTGGCGAAGTTTGCCATGCTAACGCGCGCGGCAGGAATGGCCGGATGGCGCGGCTGGGCCTGGTTGCTGGCCTGGCCGGGCATGGAGACCCGCAGTTGGCTGCGGATCAGGACAGCCGCGAGTGGTCTGCCCGGGAGCGCCGGATTGGGTTCGATGGTGGCAGGAACTGGGTTGATCTGGGGTGTGGCACCGCGTCTGCCGCATCCGTTGCTCGCTGGCTGGGTGGGGATGATCGGATTGGTTTTGCTGCTGCACTTCGGCCTATTTCGTTGGCTGGCCGGGTTTTGGCAGCGGCGTGGAGTGGCCGTGACGCCAATCATGAACAGGCCGCTACTGGCGCGCAGTGTGGCGGAGTTCTGGGGCTCGCGTTGGAATCTGGCGTTCCGCGATTTGGTGCGGGAGCTGATCGCCCGGCCCTTGACAAAAGCGGTGGGTGCTCGCGCGGCTTTGTGGGCGGTGTTCTTGCTTTCGGGATTGCTGCACGAACTGGTCATCAGCCTGCCGGCGGGTGCGGGTTACGGCTTGCCAGTTCTCTATTTTCTCTGGCAGGGCGTGGCCATTGAACTGGAGAAGCGCTGGCATCTGGAGGGTCATGCCTGGGTGGTGTTGATGACCGGCCTTCCTGCGCTGTTGCTGTTTCATCCGCCTTTCGTTGAGCGCGTCATGCTGCCTTTCCTGGTCTTTCTCGGAGCCTTGTCATGAAACTTTCTTTTTCTCTGGTGCATTGGCTGACCCTGGCAGGTCTCGGTCACTTCCTGCTGCTGGCGGCCAGTGCTTTGACGCCTTTGGTGCTGGACTGGCGCGGGCAACTGCGAGTTCTGCCGCCGCTGCTGAGGCGGTTGTTCTGGGTCTATGGCGTCTTCATCGTGCTGACGATCATTGGTCTTGGCAGCATGACGTTGCTGCACGCGACGGCGATGGCCTGCGGCGATCCGGTGGCGCGATCGCTCGCTGTGTTTGCCGCGGTGTTCTGGGGTTTGAGGCTGCTGGTGCAGTGGTTCGTGTTTGATCTCAGGCCCTACCTCACGAGCCGCTGGTTGTGGCTGGGTTACCACACGCTGACGGCAGTATTTGTCTTTTTCACGCTGGTTTATGGCTGGGCGGCCATACGGCCGGCAGCATGAAATTCCGCTCTTCACCCCTGTCATGATCCCACTGGAAATCTCCCCCGAACTCCATGTCACGCTGCTGCACGTGGCGGCCCTTGGACAACTGGCCCTGGTGCCGCTCAACGTCGCGCTGCCGCGCCTGTTGAATTGGAAACCGGAGTTGGAAAAACTGCCGCTCCTGGTGCGTGAAATCTTTGAAATCCACGCCTGGTTCATCACGCTGACGGTTGGACTTTTCGGCGTGCTGACCTGGCGGTTTGCGGGGCGCTGGGTGAATGCGCCGGATGATCTGTCGCGCTGGCTGTGCGGCTGCATCGCCTTGTTTTGGGGAGTGCGCGCCGTCATGCAGTGGACGCATTACAACGGCAGCCACTGGCGGGGGCAACCCGGACGGACAGTCATTCACTGGCTGCTTTTTTTGGGTTACAGCTTGTGGGCAGCCGCCTATGCGCTGGCGGCGGGGAGGGGCCTGTGAAAGAACCAGTCACAGCCGCCTTGAAGAGTTGGCTGCCCAGCGCGGTGGCGAGGGAAAGAATGTCGAAGGAGGAGGGCGGGGCGTTGTGGCAGGCGGAATGGAATCGCGTGCTGATGCTGCACTGGTCGGTGCCGCCGTCAGCGTTGCAGCCCTGGGTGCCGTTTTCGCTTGATTGCAGAGAAGGCAAAGCCTGGGTGTCGGCGGTGGCGTTTCACTTGCAGGGAATGAAGTGGCGGCGGGCCGGGCTGCCGCTGCCTTTGAGCAGTCATGCCTTTCTGAATTTGCGCGCTTACGTGCGGGTGGACGATGAAGCTGGCATTTATTTCCTGCGGGAGTGGGTGCCCTGGCGGCCGGGAGTTCTGTTTTCGCGCCTGTTGTATGGTCTGCCTTTTGTGCCGGCGAGGTTGCATTATCAGCACCGGCACGAAACGGGATCGCTGAGTGGAGAGGTGTGGTCGCAGGAGAAGGCGTTGTCGTATGAGGTGGAAACACCAAGAACGTTTGACGGCTGCGAAGCGGGTTCTTTGGATGAGTTTTTGCTGGAGCGTTATACTGCCTTCACAGAGTGGCGGGGCTGGCGGCGGTGCTTTCGGGTTTGGCATCCGCCATGGCGTCAAACAGCGGTGGAGGCGCGAGTGCGTGATGCGAGCCTGCTTGGCTTGACGGGAAACTGGGCGTCGCAAGCTCGTTACGAAGGGGCTCATTACAGTCCCGGACTGCCCACGGTGTGGATGGGCGCGCCACGCGGGCTGGCCGGGGTGCGGAAGGTGACATCGAAGACGCCGTCTCGTTCGTTTCGGTCGCGCTGATTTGGTGGTGGCCGCGCGAACAAACCGCGCCGGGCCCAGCGTAAACATGGAGTCATGACACTCCGACCCCTTCCTTCGCTTTGCTTCTCCCTAGTGCTGCTTGCCTTTCAACTGGTCTCGGCCGGCGAAAAGCCCGCTGAATTTCGCGACCTGTTCAATGGCAAGGATTTGACCGGCTGGGTGGATGTGAACACCAGCGCGGAAACCTGGAGTGTGCGGGATGGGCTGCTGGTGTGCAGCGGTCAACCCATCGGGGTGATGCGCTCGGAGAAGCAGTATGAGAACTTCATCCTGCACATCGAATGGCGGCACATGGAGGCGGGCGGCAACTCCGGGGTGTTCATTTGGAGCGAGGGAACCACGCCGCCGGACCGGCCGCTGCCCAAGGGCATGGAGGTGCAGATGCTGGAGCTGGAGTGGCCGCAGTTGAACCGGGAAAAAAACGGCGAGCCGCGGCATCAGGGTTATGTCTCTGGCGAGCTGTTTGGCGCCAACGGCCTGACCGCGGTGCCGGACAACCCGCGCGGCAGCCGCAGCATGTCCTTTGAAATGCGCTGCAAGGGCAAGGGGGAATGGAACACCTACGATGTGGTGGCGGTGGATGGCGTGGTGAAGCTGGCCATCAACGGCAAGTTTGTGAACGGCATCAGCCAGTCGAGTGTGAAGAAGGGCTATCTTTGCCTCGAGTCTGAGGGAGCGGAAATCCACTTTCGCAACATTCGCATCCTGGAGCTGCCCGGCGGCCGCGCCACTCCAGAGGAGACAGCGGCTCCGGTGAAGTAGGGCTTACTTCACCAGCTTGTTGTATTTCACGACCAGGTCGTTGTAGGCCTTGGTGCGGGCGTTGAGTTCGTTGATGGCCTTGTCGCGCTCGGCGGCGAGTTGTTTGAGGCGGTCGTTGGCCGCGGTGATGATGCTGTTTTGACTGCTCACACCCTCCTGGTGCCGGGCGAGCAGCGCAGTGGCTTCCTTGGCACGCTTTTCAGCCGTCTCGGCGCGCGCCCGATCCTTGATCCACTCGCCTCCCATCAGGGCGATGCTGACGCCGCGCTGGAGCTGATCGGTTTGAGTGATGCTCAGTTCTCCGGTGACCTCCAGCAGGCGGGCTTCGGTGTCCGCGCGGAGGCGGGTGAGACGGGTGATCTCCTGCTCGTAAGAAGCCACCTTTTCCTCAGCCTCCACACGCTGCTTGCTCTCGGTTTGATAGAGGCTGGAGACGCGGCTGATCTCGTCGCGCAGCAGGGCCTCGCGCCGCCACTGCACGACGCAGAGGCCGCACAAAGCCAGGGCCGCAAAGATCAGCAGCGTGGTGAGCAGGCCTTTCACGGTTGGGCGGGGCGGACGTTGAACGCGACCTGGATGAAGCCGGCGCGGCGAACCTCGTCCAGCACGCGGACCATGTCGGCATGCCGGGCGTCGGCGTCGCCGCTGATGTAAACCGGCGTGCCGGGATGGAGCTGGCGGCGTTCCTTGAGTTTGCGATGCAAGGCAGGCAGCATCATGGGCTCCTTGTCCCAAAAGACGTCACCGGCAGCGTTGACGCCGAGGTTGATCATGTCGGGTTTGAAGCCGCTCTGCGCGGAGGCGGCCACCGGGAGATGCACGCTGATGGTCTGCTGCCTGGTCATGGTCAGGCTGACCATCATAAAGGAGGCGAGCAGGAAAAACATGACGTCGATCAAGGGGATGATCTCCAGGCGTGTTTTGCGGGCAGGCAGCGGCGAGCGAATCTTCATGGGCTTGCTCAGTCCGCGTTGGAGTTCGCAACGGTGTTGTCCAGGCCTTTGCGCGCGGCCAGAATGAGCACGTTGTTGGCGGCGGCCTCGAGATCGAATTGCAGGGAGGCGAGCCGGCTGTGGAAGTAATTCATCGGGATCAGGGTCACGATGGCAATGCCGAGGCCAGCCGCCGTGGCGATGAGCGCCTCGCCGATGCCACCCGTCACTTTTTCGACGGCGAGTTCGGCGCTGCCGATGGAGGAGAACGATCCCATGATGCCGGTGACGGTGCCGAGCAGGCCGAGCAGAGGGCCGAGAGTGACGATGGTGTCCATGGCGCTGAGAAAACGGCCGGCGCCGCGCAATTCCTGGCCGGCGGCGACTTCGAGCGCCCCTTCCATGGAGGTGTGCGGGTGGTTCAGGCCGTGATGCACCATGCGAATGACGGGATCGCAGGCGCCGGCGGAGGCGTGGATGGCGCTCTGGATATCCGCTGTCTCAAGCTTCGCGTAAACCTGTTCAAGCTGTTTGGGTTTGCGTTTCAAGCTGGCGCCCGCCCACCAGAAGCCGCGCTCTACGATCACACAGACCGCGACCAATGCGACGGCCAGAATGGGCCACATGATGGGGCCACCTTTGATAAATAAATCGACGACGAGATTGGCAAGGAATGCGGCAGGCATGGGAGAGAGTCGGGAACCGGCAGTCTGACGGGCAGGGAATCAACGGAGGCTGAAGACGACGGGTTTGCGGTAGGTGCCGCTCATGCCTTTGCCTGCGCGCCACTTTTTGCGCGCCCAGTCGGCTGCGTAACTGTCAAGGTAGGAGTAGCCGCTGCTGCGGTAGATGGTGGCGCTTGTCACCCGCCCGTCCGATCCGAAAGTGATGGCTAGGCCGACTGTCCCCTGCATGCCGCGGCTGCGCGCAACAGAGGGATAGGCAGGGGCGGGGAAGTAGCCGGCGCCCGTGCCGGAGGAGCCGCTTCCCGAGCCGCCGGAGGCGCTGCCTGCGGTGCCGCTGCTGCCGGAACTGCGGGATGCGGTGGCGGGAGCGGTATTGGAAACGCGCGCGGCCGAGGCGGGCTGGCGTGGCGGCGCAGGCTGGGCGGGGGTGAGCATGGCATCCATCGGCGGTGCCTGGGGAGTTTCGATCAATTCGGCCCCGGCAAGGAATTCGGAGAGGTCCGGCAGTTCCTGGGCCACCGGCTCCAGGCCCGCCAATTCGGGCAGCAAGTCCTGGATCAGAGGCGTGGCGGGCGCAGTGTCGCTTGCGTTTGGCAAGGGCTCCTCCGGCGGCGAGGCCAGCTCCAGCGTCGCAAAGTCTCCTGCGGTCACGGGCTCGCTGGTCGCGCCGCTATCCTCAAGCTGCATGGCAGCGGACACCGGGATCCGAAGGCTGGCGGCGCCCGCAGCCAACGTGAGCAGGCAGAGCGCGAGTGTCCAGCATAGTGTCTGGTCAAGACCCAACCACCCTGGCGTTCTGGGATAACGCGGCGTTGGCGGGCCGGCTTGGCGGCAGCAAGCAGCATCCTGACGCGCTGGCGCAGGTTGACTGGAAAGACTGTGGCCGGGGCGAATCGACATGAACAGAATGGTCGAAGCTGCTAAAATTGAGACTTTGTGGCATGAATGAAGGCCTGTCAAAGTCCCGGGCTTCGGTTCTGGCCGCCCTGTTGGGGGGTAGGCATCGCCCCTTTTCCGAGGCAGGTGTCAATTCACGGCAGGTTGTTCAGGCAGAGCCGGTGTCTGTTTAGGCGGCTGCCCGCCGTCTGCCGCCGCCTTGCCGGAGTTCTTTTTGCGGACCCGGCGGATGCGGCGCAGCAAGGACGGGTTCAGGGAGCGTCGTTGATGAGGGCGGCTGATGAGGTTGCAGTAATTCATGGCATCTCACACTCGCCGGGGAGTGCCGCATCTGCTGCTGGCGAGTTGACGATGCCTGCCGCTCATTTGCGGCCCTGCGCGCTCATTTGCCGACGACCCAGCACAAGCTGGCGCTGTGGCTGAGGATGTCGTAGGGTTTGCCTTCGAACTCACCTGGAGTGTTGTCGGAGTGACGGCCCAGGGTCAGCAGGCAGATGCCTGCATGGGCGGCGTCGGGCAGGGTGACGTGACCCGTTGCGTCGGTGGTGAGTTTGACTTCTTTTTCGCCGGGCGGGTAAAAGGTGAGTTCGACGCCAGTGGCGATGGGCTTGCCTTTGAAGCTGACCAGGACCTTGACCGGCTTGTCACCCATAGGCAGCAGGTCCAGGTCGGTAGCGGGTTTGGTCACGGCCGGGCGTGACGCGGGCCACCAGCGGGCGTAGAAGACCGGGCGGCGCGCAGGGGTATCGCCGCGTTTCATCACAGGGAAACTCGCGCCGCCGGTGGCGGAACTGGCGCTGGCGGAGTCCTTCAGCAGGTAGTGATCGCTGCTCTTTTCCACGCTGGCTTCCTTGGCCTCGTCACCGTCCACGATGGCGCCAGTGACGGCGCTGAGCGAGTCCAGATGCCCCGGTGAGGTTTCGGGTTCCTCGCCCCACTCCCCGAAGCGCAGGCCAAGCTGGCCGTTGGGGAGCGGTTCGATCCAAACACTGTGCGCTTGCAGGGCGGCGGGCAGGGAAGCAAACAAAAGGGCGGCAAAAAAGGAGCGGGACATGGGCGTGAAAGGTGGGATTAGAGCTTGTCTTTGAGTTGGGGCAGCAGGCCTTTTTCAAAACCGTGCCGGGCATGTTTGTCGGGATCCGCCTGCCAGGTGGCGACGTGACCGGGTTTCGACAAGTAGATGGTGACGCCGCGGTATTCAACCGCAGGCGATTGCGGGCCGATCAAACGGTCGGTGCTGAAGGGGCAGTAGCGCTGATCCAGGAGCACGACGCTCGCAGGCACTTCGACGCTTTTCAATTCGGGCACGCTACCCATTTCCTGGAACAGCTTGGCGTAATAGTCGGGCTCCTTTTTGAACTGCTTGACGCAGGGGCTGCAGCAGAAGGCGATATCGACGCCCTTGTAGTTCACGGTAACCTCTGGATCCGCCTCGTCTTCGGTCATGATTGGGCAGACCGGATTGGCTGCCAGAACTGCGCCAGGCTGGCTGGCAAGCAGCGCGAGGGCAGTCACAAGCAAGGAAACGGGCCGTTTGAGGAAGGTGGATGGTTTCATGCGATGGTGATGCAGATCGGCTTGCATCCTCGCGCCGGTGGCCCTGCGATGCTTCGGTTCGTTTGCGCTGGACTGGCGGCGCTTTGCGCTTGGCGGATCGAGGACCCCTGGCCGTTCGATCCCAACAATGTGATTGGAACTGCAACGGTGCCAATGATGGTGACGAAGACAATGGCGGTGGCGGCGTTGTTTCCGGCAGTCCGCTTGATCACACCCCGTTTACCAGGTGCGCATCAAGAAGATTAGTGGTGAGAGGGAGAAGAAGGCGGGGGTTGAGTTCGTTTCCTTCGCTCTGTTGGCGCGGACTAGGGTTGGCCAGAATTCGCTATTTGCGTTTGCCAGGCTTGCCCGGCTGTCCATAGATTCGCGACTCATCTTCCCGCCCTATGTCAAGACTTTGGAGCATTTTGATTTGGATTGGCGTCTCGGTTCTCGGGGCGCTTGCCGTAGCTGTGTCGGCTTTCAGCCGGGGGGAGCCGGTCAACGCCCTGTGGCTGGTGGTGGCGGGTGCTTGCGCTTTCGCGGTCAGCTACCGGTTCTACAGCGCCTGGCTGATGGCGAAGGTGCTGACACTGGATGACCGCCGGGCGCCGCCCGCGGTGACCAAGGCGGACGGCAAGGATTTTGTGCCGACCAACAAGTGGGTGGTTTTCGGGCACCACTTCGCCGCCATCGCCGGTCCGGGGCCGTTGGTGGGGCCGGTGCTGGCCGCGCAGTTCGGTTACCTGCCGGGCACCTTGTGGATTCTCATTGGCGCCACCCTGGGCGGCGGGGTGCATGACGCGGTGGTGCTTTTTGCTTCCATGCGGCGGGAAGGCAAGTCGCTGGGCAAGATGCTCAAGGACGAGATCAGCCCGTTCATCGGCATCGTGGCCATGATCAGCCTGCTGGCTATTATGACCATCATCCTGGCCGTGCTGGGGTTGGTGGTGGTCAAGGCCCTGGCCCACAGCCCGTGGGGACTGTTCACCATCGCGATGACCATTCCGCTGGCCATGCTCATGGGGCTGGCCATTCGCGCGGGCATGGGGGTGACGCTGGTTTCCGCTTTGGGCGTCATCGGTCTGCTTGTTTGCGTTTGGGGCGGCAGCATCCTGCCGCCGGAGGCGAACGAGGCGCTGACTTGGAAGGACACCAAGCTGGCCTGGGCCATCATGATCTACGGCTTCTGCGCGTCGGTGCTGCCCGTGTGGCTGCTGCTGGCGCCGCGCGATTACCTGAGCACCTTCATGAAGCTCGGCACTGTGGCGATCCTCGGCATCTTCATCGTCCTGGTCGCCCCGCCGCTGCAAATGCCGGCGGTGACCCAGTTCGTGGATGGCAGCGGCTGGGTGGTGCCGGGAACGGTGTTCCCGTTCGTGTGCATCACCATCGCCTGCGGCGCCATCTCCGGCTTTCACTCCATGATTTCCTCGGGCACGACGCCGAAGCTGCTGCAGCGGGAGCGGCACATCCGGCTGGTTGGCTACGGCTCCATGGTCACGGAAATGCTGGTGGCGTTGATGGCCATCATCGCCGCCTGCGCGCTGCCGCCGGGACAGTACTTCGCCATCAACACCCCGGCGGACGCCGGCAACCGGGCCTCGCTGATCGCCGCTGTGGAACGGGTGGACAAGGCCGGCTTCCCCGTGACCATCGAGGAGATGGACCAGCTCTCCAAGGACATGGGCGAGCCCACGCTGATCGGCAAAGTGGGCGGCGCGCCGACCTTCGCCGTGGGCATGGCCGCCATGTTTGACAGCGTGTTCAAAAAACTCGGCCTGGGGAATGGCCTGCTGGGGCTGTGGTATCACTTCGCCATCATGTTTGAGGCCCTGTTTATTCTCACGACCCTGGACGCGGGCACGCGCGTGGGCAGATTCATTTTGCAGGACCTGCTAGGCAGCTTCTACAAACCGCTGGGCAACACCGGCTCGTGGACGGCCAACGTGCTGACGAGTGCGCTGCTGGTGGCGGCCTGGGGGTATTTCCTTTATCAAGGTGCGGTTGATCCCGACGGCATTGCCAAGAGCCTGTGGCCGATCTTCGGCATCGCCAATCAGTTGCTCGCGGTGATCGCCTTTGCCCTGGGCACCACGATCATCATCAAGATGGGCAAGGCGCGCTACGCTTGGTGCACCCTGATTCCGATGATCTTTCTGGTGGTGGTGACCTTCAGCGCTGGCTATTTGAAGATTTTCTCTCCGAACGCCGCCGGGTTCCTGCCGGCAATTGAGAAAGCCCAGGCGACTTTGGCCGCGGGCACGCTCAATGGCGTGGAGCTGACCGCCGCGCAGATACAGGCTTTGAAGACCACCATCGTTAATTGCCGCGTCGATGTCGGCATCACCGTCATGTTCCTGCTTTCGGTGGCGGTGATTGTCACGGGCTGCTCCCGTGAATGGATCCGGATCGTGCTCGGGGCCAAAAAGGCCGAACTGCACGAAGGGCCTTACATTCCGTTGGCTGACACCTCTTCCTGAATTCCACTTTTGCGAGGGGAAATCCAACGCATGAGACGTGGTTTGACGGATGCCGCCCGCTTGCGGCCCGACATGTTCAGTGCCGCCGCCGTGGCGGCTTTATACACCTTAGTGAGACCGGGTTCAGACTATGATTAACGAAACGTTTGCTCTTTGGGGCGGCTTCACTTTGTTCATCCTCGCCATGCTGGCGCTGGACCTGGGCGTCTTCCAGCGCAAGCCGCGGACGATCTCGATATACGAGGCACTCGGTTGGTTTGGGGTGTGGACGGGGATGGCTTTGATATTCAACTTTGGCATCATCCTCTTCCACGAACGCGGCGCTGAGGCAGGCATGGAATTCTTCACCGGCTTCCTGGTGGAGAAAGCCCTGAGCGTGGACAACCTCTTCGTTTTCCTGCTGATTTTCGGCTTCTTCAAGGTGCCGCAGACCTACCAGCACAAGGTTTTGTTCTGGGGCATCATCGGCGCCATCGTCATGCGCATCGCCTTCATCCTGGGCGGGCTGGCCTTGCTGGATCTGTTTCATTGGATGATTTATGTGTTTGGCGGCTTCCTGCTGTTCACGGGCATCACCATGATGAGGAAGAAGGATGACGCGCTTGCAGATTTGGAGAACAACCGCGTCATCCGGCTCGCCAAGCGGCTGCTGCCGGTGACGGACAAATACGACGGCAGCAAGTTTTGGACTCGTGTCGGCGGCAAATGGATGGTGACACCGCTGTTCATCGTGCTGCTGGTGGTGGAATCCTCCGATATCCTCTTCGCGGTGGACTCGATTCCGGCCATTTTCGCCGTCACCAACGACCCGTTCATCATCTACACTTCCAACATCTTTGCCATACTCGGGCTGCGGGCGCTCTATTTCGCCGTGGCGGGTTTCATGCGGATGTTTCATTTCCTGCACTACGGGCTGGCCAGCATCATCATCGCCCTCGGCATCAAAATGCTGGTGAGCGATGTGTACAAGGTGCCGGTGGCGTTTTCGCTGGTGCTCATCATGGTCATCCTGCTGGTGTGCGTCATTGTTTCGCTCATGCGCCCGCGCAGCGACGACTTGAAGATGATGTTCGAGCGTCCCGAGCGCCTTGGTCTCATGCCGTTCCGGCAACTGCTGCTCATCGAGAACATCGTGGACATGAGCAAGGCTACCGTGAAGGAGGCCATGCACCCGCGCGGCGGGGTGCGCTGCGTCCAGCTCGACAAATCCTGGGAGGAGAATGTTCACTTGATGCGCGAGACGCGGTACTCGCGGTTTCCGATCACGCAGGACGGGCACAGCAAGCCGTTCGGGGTGCTGCATGTGAAGGACCTCATTCTGACCGATCCCGGCGAGGTGCCGAGCACCCATACGCTGCAACGGCTTGCCCGCCCTTGTTTGGATTTGAAGGAGAGCCTGCCTCTGGATGACGCTTTGAATGAATTCCAGCGTGCCAGCAGTCATTTTGCCGTGGTCAGCGACGAGAATGAGCAGTGGTCGGGCATCATCACCTTTGAGGACGTGCTGGAGGAGCTGGTTGGCAAAATCGGAGACGAGTTTGATGCTCACCGGGGAGACCAGCTTCATTCCCTTTCAGACGGCTTCCTGCCGGAGCGGGTGGTGTTCGGACTGGAGGGGGCCACTCTGGGAAGCGCCATTCAATACATGATCAAGCAGGTGCCCGAGACCGCCTTGCCGACGGACCGCCAGACCATTCTGGAAGCGCTGGCGAAGCTGGGAGACTCGATGTCCATTTATTTGAGCCATGGCCTTGCCATTCTGCATTGCCAGTTGCCGAATCTGGAAGGCCCCGCGCTGTTTTTCGGAAGATCCGAGGATGGCATCGCTCTGGAGAATTCGGATGACCGCATCGGCCTCGTCTTCATCCTGTTGACGCCGGACCATCTCGCCCGCGAGCAGCCGCGCTTGCTGGCGGACATTGTCGGAGTGCTGGACAGCGATTACGTCACGGAGCGTTTCACCAAGGCCGCCAACGCCGAGCAGGTGGTCGTGGCGCTACGCGACGGGTTGCAGGTGGTGTTGGATTGAGGGGATTTCGATCCAATGCCAGTCAACCCCAGGCTGAATCGTGGCCCTTGTCCGATTGAGGAGAAAGTGGCGGGCAAGGGTTTGGGGCGCGGTTGGGCTAGTCCACCTCGGTTGTGTTGGAGGAGGTGGACGAGGAATTCGGGGCTCGGGTCCAGGGTTGCTTCGGAATGCGCAGCAACTTGGCGACACCGGACCAGCTAAGCCAGGAGATCAGGTACATGATAGGCATCAACAACAAGCCGCCGACGATGCCGCCAAGGTACATGGATTGAGCGATGCGCGCGCCTTTGGCGATCTCCGGGTTGCGGATGCGCTCCAGCAAGGAGTCTGTGGGATTGTCAAATTGCGAAAGCAGCCAGTCTCCAAATTGCTTTTCCGCCATGCCGATCGGGACAAACGTGAAGGGGTTGCTCAGCCAGCACAAGACGACGACCGTGGGAATGTTGACGCGAAAGATGGCCGCCACCAGCACTCCGAGGGGAAGCTGGCCGGGAATTAACTGAATGGTGACGAACGTGCCGATGGCCATGCCGCCGGCAAAAGTGGACTGGGTGGGGCGCCAGACGTGTTTGTCGAGAAAGTAACGCGCGAACCAGCGCAGCATGGGGCTGTTTTTCAGACGTCTCGGGTGCTTCAGGTAGCGGTACGAATAAAAAAACCACTTTCGGAGGTACCAGCGGGTTTTCTCAAGCATGATTCAAAAAGGAGGATCAGGAGGGCGTCGGGTGAGCCGGACGCCATTAAAAGTAACGTTGTACATGACCGGCATGGCCTGTTGCGTTGGCATCACGACGGCAGCGCGTCGTCTTCCTCCTCGCCGCGCGCGACCACAGCGGCGCAGACCAAGTCTCCCGTCACGTTTAGGGTGGTGCGGCACATGTCCAGCACGCGGTCGATACCGATGATGAGGGCGATGCTTTCCGGAGGGGTGCCGATGGTGACCAGCACCCCGACCACCAGCGGCAGCGAGCCACCGGGAACGCCGGCTGTTCCCACCCCCGCCAGGATGCACATGAGGGCCACGGTGAGCTGCTGGGCCAGACCCAGCTCGGGGCCGAAGACCTGGGCCAGGAAAATGACGGTGACGCCTTCGTAGAGCGCGGTGCCGTTCTGGTTGGCACTGGCTCCGACCGTCAGCACGAAGCGGCTGATGCGGGCGGGCAGACGAAGATCCTGTTCGGCGACGCGCATGGCCACCGGCAGGGTGGCGTTGCTGGAAGAGGTACTGAAAGCGGTGACGATGGCCTCGCGCGACTGGCGGAAGAATTGAAGCGGATTCTTCCGGGCCATCAGCGCCAGCACCACGGGATAGGTTCCGAACATATGCAGGCCCAGGCCCAGCACCACCGCGAACACATACCAGCCCAGCGTGCCGGCGATTTCCGTTCCCAACCGCGCCGCCAGCACGAAGCCCAGGCAGCCCACGCAGAAAGGCGCGATCATCATCGCGAAATCGATGATCTTGAGCGTGATGGCAAACACGCCCTCGCAAACAGCCACGACCGGCGCCACCTTCTCCCGTTCGCATACCGTCATGGCGATGCCGATGGACAAGGCGAAGACCATGACTGCCAGCATGCCGCCGCCGTTGTAGTTGGGAGAGTCGTAAAACACCGCCTCGGCCAGCGGGTTCTGCGGGATGAGATGCAGCAGCATGTCCGCGGAGCTCTTCTTCTGCTTGGACAGTTCTTCGGCACTGCGTGCGTCTCCCGCGTAGTGAGCTTGCAACTGCGCCTTTTCCGCTTCCGAAATCCGGTCCCCGGGCCGCAGCACGTTGACCACCAGCAGGCCGATGATGACGCTGATGCTGGCCAGCAGCAGCGTGATGCCGAAGGACTTCAGTCCCACCCGGCCCAGTTTTCGGATATCACCCATTTCCCAAATGCCTAGGATGATCGCGGAAATAATGAGGGGCAGCACCACCATGAATATAATGCGGAGAAACACCCGGCCTGCCGGCTGGATGAAGTTCTCGATGGCGGAGGTCAGGGTGGCAGGATCCGCCCACTCCCGCGCGACCAAGCCCAGAAGGATTCCGAGCAGGAGCCCGGCGATGATGCGGCCCGGGAGCGGCCATTTCCAGGGTTTCCACGACGTCATCACCACGGGTTCGCATCACTTGCCGCCTGGGGCAAGCTTTAACCGTTATTCCGAGCGAGTTGGCGTCCCGCGGTAAACGTCATGCGGGGTGCCATATGAAGTTGCTGGCGGCATAGAAGCGACAGCTCAAGAGCTATGGCTTGTATGAACAAAGCAGCGATGATTTTGAAGAGCGATGCCGGCAGGCGCGTGGTGGTGCCGTTGGCGCGGCAGGTGGAACTGGTGCGTGAGTTTGAGCGCAGCGGGCTCTCGGGGCCGCGGTTTGCGGCGATGGCGGGGTGAAGTATCAGACCTTCGCCACTTGGCGGCGCAAGCATGGGAGCCTGCCTGCACAGCGGAGTCGCTCGACCGCGCCGCAAGCCGGTGGAGCATGGATGGAGGCGGTGCTCGCACCGGCGGAGGACGCGCTGGTGGTGCGTCTTCCGGGCGGTGCCTCCGTGGAGGTGACTCATCGCCGCCAGACGGCGCTGGCGGCGCAACTCATCCAAGCCCTGAGGTCTGAGTCATGCTGAGTTTTAGCGGCAGCCTGAAGGTGTTCGTGTGCCTGGAGGCGGTGGACATGCGCAAGGGCTTCGAGGGGCTGCAGGCAGCGGTGGGCGAGCGGCTCAAGGAGGAGGTGCGCAGCGGCGCGCTCTTTGTGTTTGCCAACAAAGCGGCGCACGCGATTGAGCCGAAGCCTGCCGGAGCAGACTGAGACAGCCAGCCGCAGGCTGCCCGAAGGGCGTACCTGCCGTGAGGCGGCAGGCACGACAACATCCTCTGCTTCGACGGCACGGGGTTGTGGCTGATGACGAAGCGGCTGGAGCAGGGAAAAACGGAAAAAAACGGGGTCAGGCTGCAACTGCTTGACAAATAGTCGCCATACGCCGAGAACGACTTATGGCACGCGGCATTCGCATTCAATCCGCCGGTGCCTTCTACCACATCATGGCATGGGGAAACCGGCGCGAAGAAATCTTTCATGATGATGACGGCCGGCGGTTCTTTCTCCGCACGCTCAGCCAAGCCTGTGACATGACCGTCTGGCGCGTCCACGCCTGGGTGCTGATGAGCAATCACTACCATCTATTCCTGCAGACGCCGGAACCGAATCTCGTGGCGGGCAATATGAGCCAGCAGTTGAGGCGGCTTGACCTGAAAGCTGCGATCAAGAAGGTGCCGGAGGAACTGAAACGTTTTTTAGAGGAAGCCCATGCCGGAAACTCATGAATGCCGACATTTTGTGGTTCATCCGGGAAGTTGGTGCATTCCGGGCTGCCGGTGGGAACTGGTCTGGAGCCAAGCTTGGCGCGAGAGCGTCCTGGACTGCGGCGGTCCTCTGCCGCTTTCGTGCGGCTCACCCGATTGTGGCACCTGCCTGCCAAAACCCCTGTCCTCAAAAGCTCCAGAGCCGAGCGGAGCGAGACAGCCAGCCGCAGGCTGCTCCGCAGGGGTGAGCGCCGTGAGGCGGCGCTAAGCAATGCTGGAGCACTCCAGGACGCTGCCGCGCGTGGTTCCACCTCTTTGCCCATGAAGGCCAGCCTTTTTCCAGCCTGAACCCGCCCGCATCCGCCCAGGAGTGAATCTCAATCCCGCACCCACTTCTCGGATGAACCACAAGTGCGGTTCGTCCGGGAAGTGGGTGCGTTTTTTCCGTTCGGTGGCAGGAGGGCGCGAAGCGCAAGGAAGGAGGCTTGCCAAGCCTCCGGTTCCAAGAGGCAGGCTTGC
>CAZKMS010000124.1:0-18016 GCA_964553805.1 uncultured Verrucomicrobiaceae bacterium | reverse complement strand
ATGGGGCGATGTGAGTTCCATGGCTGCGCTGCTAGGAAATTGGCTGCTAGGAAATGGCTATTGCGGGTGCCGCGCCGGAGTGGCCCTGGGCGGGGTTCGGAGACGGGGTATGAGGGGGTCTGAGGGGAGAGGGGGAGGAAAAATAACGAAAGAGGCCAGCCACGCTGCGGTTCACGCCTGAGTTTGGGCGGTGGCGGAGGGTGGACGCGGGGTTCATGGCAGATTTTCCATCGCCGTGAGAATAACTCTTCTATCCGCTGTGCCAAGATTTTTTCGGCAACGGGTTTTATCCGCAAATTTCGCGGATTTTGCAGTGCGGTGAACTGTTGTTGCGGGCGGGACGCCCGGCACACACACAGCCGGGACGGACTGTGCTACGGAGGTCTGGATCCATCGGCATCGAGAACGAGGATGCGGCCATCGCCGAGCGGGATTTCCTTGGGCTTCCAGGGGATTCGTTGCTGGGATGGTTGTAAGCCCTGTAATGAGGACCACCGCAACGAGTGGAGGACTGGGAAGAAGTGGAGACAATGGAAATCCTGGCCAACTCGGAGGCGATGCGGGCTTTGGAGAAGGCGTGTTGCGGACAAACAGTTTATCAGCTCCTGGAGGCCCTTGATGATGAAGGAGCATGAGGGTCGAACTGTCGATCAGATGGTGGCTTTTGTGCGATCCCTGGCACCCGAGCAAACCCCTGACCCTGGAGGTGGCAGGCTACTGCAAGGCTTTGGCGCGTATCGGATCATCTTTCGGCAGTGCAGCCAGCATGGAGAAAGGGTCATTCGCTGCGATTACGCGGAAAAACGCGCTGTCGTTTAACCGGCAGTTCCAAGCTCATTGAGGCTCTCGGACTTGCCCGGAGCTTTCCTGTCGGCATAGTCCAGCGCCCATGCCCCTTCGTCTTCACGACACCCTGTCCCGCGAGACTCAACCGCTGACACCGCTTGATGGCCGGATGCTGCGTTTTTATTGCTGCGGCCCCACGGTGTACGGTCCCGCTCACATCGGCAACTTCCGCACCTTCACCGTGCAGGATGTGTTTCGCCGTGTGGTGGAGCTGGGCGGCACGCCGACGCTGCATGTGCGCAACATCACCGATGTCGATGACAAAACGATTCGCGATTCGCAGCAGGCCGGCAAAAGCTTGCCGGAGTTCACCCGCCACTGGACGGAGAAGTTTCACACCGACTGCGCCCTGCTCAACCTGCTGCCGCCGCACATCGAGCCTGGCGCGGTGAACCACATTCCGCATCAGATCCGGATGATTGAGACGCTGGTGGAGCGCGGGCATGCTTACACTGCCGGGGATGGCAGCGTTTATTTCCGTGTGGCTTCCTTCAAGGACTACGGCCGGCTCTCCCATCTGGAGGATCGCGAACTGAAACTGGGCGCCGCCGAGTCCGCCTCCGCGCTGGACAACGATGAATACAGCAAGGACTCGCTGGCGGACTTCGCGCTGTGGAAGGCGCGCAAACCTGAGGACGGCGACAACTTCTGGCCGAGTCCTTGGGGTGAGGGCCGGCCGGGCTGGCACCTCGAGTGCAGCGCGATGATCCTGGAGTACCTGGGCGAGGACTTCGATCTGCACAGCGGCGGGGTTGATCTGGTGTTCCCGCACCATGAAAACGAGATCGCGCAGAGCTGCTGCGCCACGCACGGCAAGTTCGCGCGGCACTGGTTCCACGTTACCCACTTGATGGTGGATGGCGGCAAGATGAGCAAGAGCCTGGGCAACCTTTACACCCTGGCTGATCTCGAAGCCAAAGGCCACAGCGCCGCCGAGGTGCGCTACGTGCTGATCGGCGCGCATTACCGCCAGCCGCTGAACTTCACCTTCCATTCGCTCGACGCTGCGCGCCACGCGTTGCAGAAACTGGCCAAAGCCGAGCGTGCCTTGCATCAAGCCGCCGCTTCGCCCGCGGCCCTCACGCATGCCGATTTGACTGGCAGCGACCCGGGTCCTTTTGGCGAAGCCTGGTCGCTGCTCAACGACGATCTCAACGTGCCGGGCGCGCTGGGGGCGGTGTTTGGCGTTTTGAACAAAACCAAGCCTGCGCAGTTGAGCGAGACCGAAGCGCTCGCCGCCTGGACGGGGCTGCATTTCATCCTCGCCGCATTGGGCATCGTGCTGCCGCCTCCAGTCAATGAAGGCGCGGGCGCGGACATTCCAGCCGACATTCAGGCGCTCGCGGAGCAGCGCTGGCAGGCCAAGCAGGCGCGTGACTGGCCGGCCGCGGATGCCTTGCGCCAGCAACTCGACGCCGCCGGCTGGGTCATCAAAGACGCCAAAGACAGCTATCAAATCCTGCCGAAGTAAGCGGCTCCTCCGCTTACTCCGGTTCGAGAATCTCCTCGGCGATCTGCTGCCAGAGTTCCTCGATCTCGCTGACTTTGACGGCCGCTTTGCCGGCGCGCGCAAACCAGTAGTGGGCGTTGCCAATGTCGCCCTCGATCAAATGCAGGAGGGCGTGAATCCAGGAGCCGTGAGGCGTGTCGATGTCCTGGGCGACGTTGTGGGCGGCGTCCCAGGCGCCGTTTTTCACCAGCCAGAGCGCGCGCGCCTCCGGGCTGAGCCCGGCGGGCGGCGCGGCATCGCGCAGGGCGGAGGCTTTTAGATCGGCGGCGGTCATTGCGGATGCTCTTCCGGCAGGTCCTTGCCTTTGGTTTCGGGCGCGAACGGAAGGATGAGAAGCCCCAGCAGGAAGATCAGGCTCATCCAGGTGCAGGCGTCACGGAAGGCGTCGAGTTTTTCATCCGCCGTGACGGCATGAGCGGCAAAGATGGCGGTTAGGCTGCCTTGCAGGAAGGGACCGGCGGCGGCGATGAAACGTCCGACGTTGTAGCAGAAGCTGGTGCCCGTGCTGCGCAGACTGGTGGGGAAAAGCTCGGGCAGGTAGATGGCGTAGCCGGCGAAGAGCGAGAGTTGGAAGAAGCCCATGAGCGGCACCATCCAGAAAATGTCGCTGCGCTCGTCCAGAAAACGGAACACCAGGATGGTGCTGGCCATGGCGCATACATAAGCGACGGCGAAGACGGGTTTGCGGCCATATTTGCTGGCGGCCCAGGTGAAGGCCATCATGCCGAAAAAGGAGCCAATGTTCTGCATGATCATGTTGATGCCGGTCCAGATCATTTTCCAGCCGGGGAGAAGGTTCTCTGGAACTTGGTCGGCGATGAGCGCCTTGTTCATCACGTCGTTGATGAGTTCCGGGCTGAAGAAGCCGATGCCCCAGAGACCGATGACGCCGGAGATGCAGAGCGTCATGCCGATCAAGGCGTTTTTACGCCAGTGTGGCTGGACCAGGAGGGCGTTGTAGCTGCCGAATTTGACACCGGTGAGCTTGCCTTGCGCGCGGGCCTTGACCCACTTCTCGGGCTCTTTGAGCTTGAGTTGAATAAAGACCACCATGAAGGCGGGCAGCGCGCCGATAAGGAACATGGTGCGCCACATTTCCGTCTTTGCTTCCTGGCCGTTTTGAATGGCCTGGATTTGCACCCAGCCGACGATGATGGCGATGGTGGCGGCGGTGATGTTGCCGACAGCGGAGAGCGCTTGCAGCATGCCGAGCGCGTGCGGACGGGCGCGGTCAGGCAGCGAGTCCGCCACCAGGGCGACCGCCAAACCAAACACACCGCCAACGCCGAAGCCGGTGATCAATCGATAGGCGGCGAAATCCCAGAACCCGACCGAGAAAGCGGAGAGGCCGGTGCACACTGAATAAATCAAGACCGTGAGAGCCAGGGTACGGGCGCGGCCGATGCGGTCACCAACGGCTCCGAAGACCAAGCCGCCGATGGCCCAGCCTGCGACGAAAAAAGTGGTGGACAGGCCGCCGTAGAATTTGGGGTCCATGCCCTCCTTCAAAAGCGAGGTCATGGCCGCCGGGCGTGCCACCAGGAAGAGTTGCTGGTCCAGGCAGTCGAAAAGCCAGGCCAGCGAGGCCATGGTGAAGACAAACCAGTGGTACTTGTTCAGTTCTTTCCACCAGGGGGCGAGAGTGATCTTGGTCGGGACGGGCTGGCTCATGAGAACGGCTAGGCTGAATGAGGGTGCGGGGAATGACAATCAGGAAAAGCTCGAAAATCGAAGACTTCCTGAATCGAATCAATGCATAAGGCCGGGCGAGCAACCTTTTTGCAGGATTTGCGCTCAGGCGCGTTCCCCGGCCAGTTTGATCCCAACGAGGACGGCCATTGAAAGCGCGATCATCAGCAGCGAGACGGCCACGCCTTGCTCCAGTTCCCCCACGCTCCAGGCCAGCCAGACGCTGGTGGGCAGCACCTCCGTTTTCATGCGGGTGGCGCCGGCAAAGACCAGCACGGGACCGAACTCGCCGAGGCTGCGCGCCCAGGCGACACTGGCGGCGGCGAACATGCCGCGCCGCGCCGCCGGCAGCGTCACGTGCCAGACCGCACGCCAGCGCGAGCAGCCCAGCGTCATCGCCACCTCCTCCGGGCGGGCGGAGAGGTGGTCAAAGACGCCGCGCATGGTGCGGATGGCGAAGGCGGCGGCGATGACGAACTGCGCCAGCACCACGCCGGCGACGGTGTAGGTGAAGGGAATGACGGACTCAATCGCCTGACCGAAGCGGGTTTGGAAAAAGATGAGCAGGCACAGCCCAACCACCATGGGCGGCAGCACGATGGGGATGTCGAGCGCGGCATCGATCAAGGTCTTGCCGCGAAAGCGCGTGCGCGCCATCAGGTAGCCGATGGGCACGGCGAGCACCAGCGAGGCCAGGGCCGCCACCGTGCAGGTGATGAAGGAGAGTCCTGTGGCGTAGCGGATCTCGCGGGAAATGAGCACCCGCCAGACCTCCGCCGGGGTGGTGAAGGTGGCGGTGGAGGCCAGCATGAAGCCCCAGAACAGCAGGTAAGCGGCGCAGATGAGGCTGAGGCTGATCCAGAAAGCGCGATGCATTGCTGCCGGGAGAAGGACGGGATTACCAGGTCCAGGACAACCCCAGCGTGGGGCCGAGCGCGTCGATGCCCGGATTGACGTCGTCCATGCCGCCGTTGGAGATGTGCTGAAAACGCGCGCCGAGACTGAGAGCGAGCCGGGGTGCGATCTGCCAGTTCACTCCCGAGTGGATGAACCAGGTCAGGTTGAAGTCCTGGCCCTGGCCGCCGGGAATTTCGTAACCCTTGGAGTCCATCCAGCCGAAGCCGCCGCCGATGCTGAAGAAGGCGGCGAAGGTGCGGGGCTGGTTCCACCACTCGATGGAAGGGGCGAAGGTGGCGCCGGCAAAGCAGGACTCGGGTCCTTCCACGATAGGAGAAATTTCCAGCGCGCCGCGCGAGCGAACCAGGATCTCCGTTTGGCCAAAATGGAGGCGCCAGTGCGCGGGGGTTTTGACCACGAGAAGCTGGGGCAACAGCGTGTAGTTCAGCGGCGAGGCGTTGTCGCCAATGCTCCAGAGGGCGCTGGTGTGAAATTCGATCGCCCAGGCATCCGGGCCGGAAACGGGTGCGTCAGCGGCCGGGGAGTGGCCGCAATGCAGCGTGAATGCAACAGCAAGGGTGGCGATGAGGGCGTGGTGGTATTTCATGGGAGTCCTTCGCGGGCGATGGCAAAAAGCTGGCGTTCCTCGGGAAACAACTGGGCATCGGCGGGAACGCCGGCGGTGGTTTGCCGTGCTTCCTGGCTCAGGCCGGCTTTGCGGGAAAGGGCGGCCAGGACGATGAGCTGGCCGTGATTGAGGCGATTCGGTTCAATCCCTTGAAGGCAGCGCGCCAATTCCTCCTCACGGTGCAGCCGCCAATGGCTCATGGCGACCAGCAGGTTGGTAAGCGAGTCGCTGGAGCGGACTTCCGAGAGCGCCTCGGCTTGACGGGCGGCCGTTTCCATTTCAATGCCGGTCAGCAGGCGCATGTAGGTGAGCCGTTCCTGATAGTCCTGGTTGTCAGGCCACTCGGCGGCGGCATCGCGCAGGGCACCCAGGTGCTCGCTGCTGTTGCCGGCGGCGCGGGTGACTTGAAGCAGGCGCTCCAAGGCGGTGCTGTAGGTGCGCTGCGAGCGCATGGCGGAGCGGTAAGCGGTCGCGGCGAGGTCGTGCATGGCGCGCTGTTCGCCGTATTGGCCGATGGCTAGCAAGGTTTCGAGCCTCCCTTCCTGCTCGGCATGCAGGGTCGCGGTGTGCATGAGCCTGCGCAGCGCTTCGAGCGGTTGCCGCGTCAGAAAAGCGAGGTGCAGGCGGTAGAACGAGGTGGTGGAGCGGCTGAGCAGGCTGTTGACGCGCTGATCGTTCAGCAAGCGCTCGAGATCCTCCAGGCGGTTCAGTGACGTTAACGCCGTCATGTAGTGCTCCAGCAATGGCTGATAGGTCAACACCATGTCTTCCCGGCTGTTGAGCAGCGTGAAAAGCTGCTGGAAAGCTTGCTCCTCGACCAGCCATGCGGCTACAGGAACCAGGTCCTCTCGTTTTCCGTCCCGGTATTTTTCGATCAGTTCCGCGATGGTGGCCTGGCGTTGGTCGGGGTGCAGGCGGGCGCGCCGCCTGGCGGCCCGGGCTGCCAGTTGCGCGTCACTGTGGGGGTGATTCAGCAGGCGTTGAATCAGCCGCGAGGACTGCCCTGCGGGCAGACCCCGGTAGTCGTCCAGCAGCACTAGAGCCTCCATGCTGGTTTTGTCCCCGCCCTCAGCGAGCTGCCAGAGCGAGGTCAGGGCCTCGGCATTGTTTTCGGTCGAGCTGGATTCGAGCTGCAACCGCGCCAGCCGCAGCCGCGCCGCCTTGTCGCCGCCATTTTGGGTGACGTAATCCTTGAGTTTGGCGAGCATCGCCTCGTCGAGCAACCGGCTGCCGATCACTTCCTGGGCGAGATGCAAGATGTCCTCGTCGGCGGTCTGCTTGATGATGAGGTTTTCGAGCTGCTCGCGCGCCTCCTTTTCACGATCCGCATGCCAGAGGGCGCGCACCCGCATTTTTTCATCCTCTTCGGTCAGCGGCTCGTGGGAAGCCAGCTTGTCCCAGAAGTAAAGCGCTTCAGGCCGCCGCATGCGGGTGAGGAACTCGGCGTTGAGGCGAACAGCAGCGATGCTGTCAGGGGCGATGGTGTAGGCCTTGTGGGCTTTGAGCACCGCGGCGTAGGTGTTCCCCGACTCGACCAGCGCGCGCGCCTGGGCGACCAGCCTGCTGGCATGCCAGTTCTGGGCAGCGTTGTAGATCGGCCGGGCATACAAAATCGCCACGGTGGCCAAACCCGCGCAAAAAACCACGATGATGAGTGCTCCAGTCAGCCGGGAGAGGCGGCTTTGCAGATCCTGCTCGGCGACGCTCGCAGGCCGCAGCCAGCGCCAAAACCGCACGAGAGGCCTCCACAGAAAAAAGGGAGGGTTCGATTCGGGAGAGGGATCGGCAGGAGGAGTCGGCATTCGGGAGAGGGATCGGCAGGAGGAGTCGGCATTCGGGGGCTGGGCGCCGGGCTTTCAGACAAGGTAGAGCATTCGTTCCGGGCGTCATGCGCAAAGTTTGGCGGGGCCGCTCCCCGCTTCGATTTCCACTTTGCCCCGGCACAAGTCCGGCTATGATGGCCATGAATGAGCGAGCCCGCTTCAGATACCACAAATTCCCTGTTGCCGCGCATTGAGGCGGCGACGCTGGAGGATTTGCCGCAGTTGGTGGAGCTGCTTACGGCCTTGTTTGAGGAGGAGGAGGACTTTGTGCCGGATCCCCGCAAACAGGAGCACGGGCTGCGCATGATCCTGGAGCAGCCCAACCGCGGTCGCATCTTCGTGCTGCGCACCGACCACATGGCGGTGGGCATGGCCAACCTGCTGTTCACGATCAGCACGGCGGAGGGCGGCCTGGTCGTGCTGCTGGAGGACGTGATTGTGCATCCGCAGCACCGCGGGCAGGGCTACGGCAGCCGCCTGCTGCAGCACGCCATCGATTTCGCCAGTGAAAAGGGTTTCAAACGCATCACGCTGCTGACCGACCGCATCAGTGCCGAGAGCCAGAGCTTCTTTCAGCGTCATGGTTTCAAGTTTTCGAGCATGATCCCGATGCGGCTGGTGTTTGTTGAGAACAGTTGACCGTTATGAGCCTCGCCAGTCTCACGAAGCGTGGTTTGCAGGACGAAGCGTTTCCCGTCTGGCTGCGTGGCGACAGCCTGGGCTTTGGCCGGCGCGTGGAGGAGACAGCCGCGAGCGACCTTTTTGTGCTGGCGCACCTGGGTTTCTTCTTTTTGCTGCTGGGCTGCTTCGCTTTGGCCGTGTGGAGCATTTGGCAGCGGACTTGCCGCCCGCAGCCGCACATTCAACTGCTGATGGAAATGGAGGAAACGGATGCCGGGGGCTGCCGGTCCGCGAGCGGACCTGCGGAAAGCAAGGGGTCTCCTTGGGAGCGTCCGGCGGATTGGTGGAAACGGAGCTGAGGCGGGATTGCAGCAGAAATTTAGTTGACGAAAGCTGCAATGACCCTACTTTCCCGGCCCATTTTAACCCTTCCCCGCACCCCATCCCGTCATGCCTGAAGTTCAAGTTCGCAAAGGAGAGCCGGTCGACCGCGCGCTCAAACGCCTCAAGACCAAGCTTGAGATGGAAGGCATTTTGGAGGAAGTGCGCCGCCTGCGCAGCCACGAGACACCCAAGGAGCGCCTGCGCCGCAAGGCTCGCGCCACCGCCAAGCGCGGCAAGGTGCGTTTCCGTTTCTCCATGCCGAAGCCGCCCGTGGAAAAAGAAGCCGCGGTCACAGCCTGAGTGATTTGACAGGCTCGAGATTTTTCGAAAAAGCCGGTCCGCTGAGGGCCGGCTTTTTTGTGGCGTCGGGGAGCGCGGAAGGCAACAACTGCGCCATCAATGACCGCCGCCCTGTTCGGCGCCCAGGCCGGTGTGGGCGCGCACCTTCAGTTCGGCGAATCGGGCTTCCGCTTGCGGTTCGCGCTTCCAGAGTGAGCCAAGGATCGCGGCCAGGAAGCCGAGCGGGATGCTGATGATGCCCGGGTTGGTGAGCGGGAAAAGGGCGGGACTCTGGATCAGGCGGCGTTTGGCCTCCGCCACCTCCGGGCCGTCCACTCCCATGATACTGGGACTGAGCATGATCAGGATGATGCTGGACAACAGTCCGGCCGCCAGACCAAGCACGGCGCCGCTGGTGCTGAATTTTTTCCAGAAGATGGACAGCACGATGACCGGCAGGTTGGCGCTGGCGGCGACGGCGAAGGCGAGACCGACGAGAAAGGCGACATTGATGCTCTGCAGCTTGATGGCCAGGAAGATGGAGATCGCGCCGACGACGAAGGCCGTGATGCGGGCCACGCGCACTTCTTCGCCCGGGCGCTGCTCCTTGCCGTGGTGCAGCACGTTGGTGTAGAAGTCGTGGGCGAAACTGGCGCTGGCGCTGATGGTAAGGCCGGCGACAACGGCCAGGATGGTGGCGAAGGCAACAGCGCTGATGAAGGCAAAGAATACCGGGCCGCCGAGCGCTTCGGCCAGTTGCGGCGCGGCCATGTTGTCGGTGCTGATGCCGTCGGGCTTGAGGATGGTGGCGGCGCCGAAGCCGAGGAAGGTGGTGAGGATGTAAAAGATGCCAATGATGACCATGGCCCAGACCACGGAGACACGCGCTGTTTTGGCGTCCGGCACGGTGTAGAATCGCACCAAGATGTGCGGCAACCCGGCGGTTCCGAACACCAGGGCGAGACCGAGCGAGATTTGATCGAGCGGACCCCAGCCGCCGGTGACGGCGGCCCCGAATTTCATGCCGGGCTCCAGGAAGTTGCGCGTCACTTCAGCGCCGGTTTTGGCATCGGTGTAGGTTAGGTTGGCGATGGCGTCGAAAAAATTGGCAAAGCTGAATCCGAAATGCTTCATCACCAGCATGCTGAGGAAAATGGTGCCGCTCATCAGCAGCACCGCCTTGATGATCTGCACCCAAGTGGTGGCGAGCATGCCGCCGAAGACGACGTAAATCACCATGAGCACGCCGACCCCGATGATGGCGGCTTCAGTGCTGATCCAGGGCAGGTCCTTGAGCAGCAGCTTGACGAGCGTGCCCGCCCCAATCATCTGGGCCACCATGTAGAAGGTGGACACGGTGATGGTGCTGAGGCTGGCCATGGCCCGCACCGGGCGTGGCGAGAGGCGGTAGGCCAGCAGGTCGGCCATGGTGTACTTGCCGGCGTTGCGCAGCGGCTCGGCGACCACCAGCAGCACGGTCAAATAAGCCACCAGCCAGCCGACCGAGTACATGAAGCCGTCGTAGCCGAAGAAGGCGATCATGCCGGTGATGCCGAGGAAGCTGGCGGCGCTCATGTAATCGCCCGCGACCGCCAGGCCATTCTGCCAGCCGGTGATGCTGCGTCCGGCGGCGAAGTAGGCGCCTGCGCTGGTGTTTTTTTTGGCCGCCCACACGGTGATGCCGAGAGTGGCGACGACGAAGGAAAGAAACATCCAAACTGCGATGGTCATGGCGAGGCTGTTGGGGGAAAGGGTTCAGGCTTCGTCTTTGACGATGTCCGCCGCGGCAAGGTCCCACTCAGCGGCTTTGCGGGTGTAGAGCCAAGCCACGCCCCAGGCCATGAAAAACTGGGAGAGGGCGAAGAGGTAGGCCAAATTCACCCGGCCCATGACCTCCTTCTTCATCAGATCCGGAAACCAGCCCACCAGCACCAGCAGGGCGAAATAGTACACCACGAAGAAGAGGGTAGCGGCTTTGATGAAACGCGCTTTGCGAGCGAGCAGGGCACGAAACTCGGGCTTGGCTTCCAGTTTGCCCCAGTCAGGAGCAGGTGCGGGCGTGGTCATAAGCGCGCCAGACTAGGGAGCGGCGGCTTGCCTGGCAAGGATTTCCTGAACTTACTCGCGGGTTGCCGGTGCCGGGTCTCGCAAGACGTTGCTCAACCACGTTCGCAACTGCCCGCGTTCGGGCAGCGGACGCAGGACCCAGGAGGCGTTGTGATTGCGAAAAGGCAGAGGCGCCAGAGTCCATTGGCCACTCACACCGGTTTGGTCGAGATAGGCGCGGATATGATCGACACTGCTTTCATGGCTGATCCACTGCGGACGCGCGCCCAGTCTCTGGAGCCGCCCCAACGCCGAGGCGCGGCCGGCTTCCGGGTAAGGCCACTTCACGTTGACGCCGTCATAGTGGCTGTGGCAAACGAAGGCGCGCCAGAGCCGGGCGATTTGATCGTCATGCAATCCGATGTAGTTGCAGCCAATGCTGCCGCGCGAAAAACCGCAAAGGATGACGCGGGATGTGTCACCGCCCCAGTGCGCGCACACCTCTTGCACCAGCGCCGTCAGATGCCGTTTGGTTTCTTCAACATCGCCCCACCATTGGACTGCGTTGCGTTTTTCTCCGTCCGCGCCGGCCTCCACCAGCGGTGCGCTCACCCAGATGAAGCCATGGCCGCCGCTGATGCCGTAGCCAAGCATGCAACCTTCCACGCTGCCGTCACTCGCGTCGCCGTAGGCGTTGCGGTAGCCGCCATTGCCGGGCAGTTCCACCAATACCGGCAGTCGCGATTGAGAAGTCCACTCCGGCGGCAAATAAAGCGCCGAGCGCACCGCCGTGTTCTCCCAACCCGGAGTGGCGAACGTCACGCGTCTGGCTGGCGCGGGCGAGTCGTCCATCATTGGCGGCACGACCAAGTCAGGCGGCACGCTGGAGAGATCGGGAAGATCTGCGGCGCTCATGATCCAGACGGGAAGCGCGGTGAGCGCCAGGCAAACAAGCGCCCGGCTTGCAACCGGACGCCTGTGTTGACAGTCAAAGCGTGAGACGGCATTCAACGGGCCACCCTTGGTTTGGCGCGGCCCGTTGTAAAGGGCGTCTTCCCAAAAGGGCGTTAGCCGTCGAAACGGTAGCCAGCGCCGTGCACGGTGCGGATGATGCGCGGCCGGGTGGTGTCGAGTTCCACGCGTTTGCGCAATTGCGAGATGTGCTGGTCCAGCGCGCGGCTTTCCGGGAAGTAGTCCACGCCCCAGACCTCGTCGGCCAGCGTGTTGCGGTCCACCACCTTGCCACGGCGGTCATGCAGCAGGCGCAGCACCTTGACATCGCGCGGGCTGAGCTGAATTTCTTGCCCGTCGCGGTAAGCGCGCAGTTCGCTCTGCACGATGCGCAGGTCATCCATCACAAACTCGTCCTGCTGGTCCGGCTTGGTTTCGCGCGCGGCGGCGCGGCGCAGGATGGCGCGGATGCGGGCGATGATCTCCTTCACGCCAAAGGGCTTGGTCATGTAGTCGTCGGCGCCAAGTTCCAGGCCGAGTACGGCGTCGATTTCCTCCGCCTTGGCGGTGAGGAAGAGGATGGGCACCTCTTCGTCCATGCGGCGGATGCGTTTGCAGACCTCGTAGCCGTTGAGGCCGGGCATCATCACGTCCAGGCAGACAAAATCGGGCCGCTGCTCGCGGAAGCAGTCGAAGGCCTGCTGGCCGTCCGCAGCGGGGACGACTTCAAAGCCTTCCATGCTCAGTACTTCACGCAGCGCTTCGCGCGTGTGATCATCATCTTCAGCAATCATCATTTTCATGGCATTGTCAGGTGGTTGAGGTTGTTAATGTTTGGGGAGTGGAAAGCGCGGGCAGGGTGAGAATGAAACGGGCGCCCTTGCGGCAGGCGGGATCGACCATGAGCTTGCCTCCAAGTTGTTGGGCCAGTTCGCGTGAGATGGTCAGACCGATGCCGGTGCCGCTGACGCCTTCGCGCAGGTCGCTGCGCAGGCGTTCGAACGGCTCGAAAATCTGCTCTTGTTTGCTCGGTGGAATGCCCGGGCCGTTGTCCTGGATCGAGACTTGCAGAGGATCGCCCGCGCCGGCCTCCACGCGCACCCAGCGCCCTTCCGCGGCATATTTTTCCGCGTTGGAGAGCAGGTTGCCGAGGATTTGCTCGACTGCATCAGGATCGGTCTGCACCGGCATGTCGGGCGCGGCGGTTACCTCCAGCGCCAGTCCGCGCTTTTCCAACACCGGTCGCCACTGCTCCGTGACGCGCGCGATCACATCGGCAAGGTTGACCCGTTTGGTCATTACCGTCAGGCGGTCGCGCTGCTTGCGCGCAAAGTTCAGCACGTTTTGAATCAGACGGTTCAGGCGCGCGGTCTCCGTTTCAACGACAATGAGTTGGCGCACCGCGGCCGGATCTTCGCGGTGCTCCGCGCGCGCGCGCGCCATCTCCGCGTAGAGGCGGATGTTGGTGAGCGGTGTTTTCAGTTCGTGCGAGACTTGGTTGACGAAGCTCACGCGCTGGTGGGCGACGCGGATTTCGCGATTGCTTTCCCGGAAATAAAGCCAGGCGAGGGAGGGCACCAGCAAGCTGCCCGACGTCACCCCGAGCAGGATGGGAAAGAGCATCGCGGGAGGAAATTCATCTGGAGCTGGCGTGTAGCTGAGTGTCCAACTGGAAAAGGGAATGGAACAGTCCAGTCTGGCTTCGGCCCGATTGCTGGTTTGTTCATCCATCAGTCCCCAGGAGTGCAGCAGGCCGCCCAGGTCTGAGGATAGTCGCATTTGGCCGGGCGGCAGTTTGAGGCCGGAGTGCGGCAGCGCGGCAAAAAGAGCACCGCAGACCGCGGCGGAGTCAAGCAGGGCGCCCGTCAGTCGCCCGTCGCGCAATTGATGCCAGTGCATGAGCTGGGGCAGGCCGGGCAACTGATCTTGAATCAGCAGGCCGCTCTCGCGCATCGCCGGGGTCATCTGATCTTGCCAGGAGCTGAGATTCTGCGCCAGGCGGTAGGCCTTCCAGCCTTGGAAGAGCTTGCTGCTGAGCAGTTCGAAAGACTGGTCCGGCTGGCCGCCGCGCTCCGCCGTCTGCGCCAACTGGGATTTGAATGCGGACATGACCCGCGTCAGCAATTCGGCCTGTTCCGGATCGCCGTTGGTCAACGGCTCCTGGTCGGGCCCAAAGCAAATCGATGCTATAATCCATGCGTGCTCGAGCGGCGCGCACTTGGCGCTGCTCGCTGCGGCGTCCTCGGTCAGGTGATCCAGTTGACGCACCACTTGTTTCAGCTCGGAGGACAACTGATGATCAGCGACTTGCAAGCGCTCTTGCAGACTGGAGTTGCGGGTGGCCTTGGTGCGGCGCTCCCCATCCTGGTGCAGGTAAGTCCCCAGCCACGCCAGCAGAGCCAGTGGCATGATCACCAGCAGGACGAGCAGCAGGGTGGAGCGATGGGGGACCATGAAGGAAAGGTGAAGAAAAAGACAGGCAGGTTACGCTAGATTTAATAATTTCCATAATTATAACCAATTTGAATGCGTTGAAAAGTAAGAATTTTGGCTTTGCGAGCCTTTTTCACATTTTTCTCCCTAACCCTTGATGAATTAAAGACGTAAGTCGAGACAGTTTTGCAGCAGGGTCATGGTGTTGTTTTGCCCTCGGCACTCGCGGAGGCCGGCTACAGAGCTGTAGCCAGGGTCTGTGACCCCGGTTGAGGGGGTGTGGTGCGCGGAGCGGCCGGCCTCGCAGATGTCAGGTACAGCGGCCTCAGACCGGACGCTCCATCAGGTAGTCGTCCATCACGAAGCCGCTGCCGATATCCGTGCAGACGTCCTCGACGAAGGTGAAACCAGCGCGCTGATAGGCGCGAATCGCGGCCGCGTTGTTCTTGTTCACGCGCAGGCGCAATCGCCTGGCAGCGCGTGCTTGAGCTTCGTTGCGCAGCCAGTCCAGTGCCTGCCGGCCCAGACCGCGCCCGTGAAACGCTGGCAGCAAATAGAGTTTGCTGATGAAAAGCACGTCCTCAGCCTGTGGCTCGAAACCCAGATAACCCAGGGCTTCGCCCTCCTGTTCGATCAGAGCAAACACGGCTCCGCGGTCGCGCATCTCGCGCGCCAGCGCGCCATCCTGATACCAGACGGCCAGCATGTAGTCGATCTGCGCCTGGCTGATGATGCCAGGGTAGTGGCTGTTCCAAATGCGGCGTGCCAACGCGGTGACGGCGCCGAGTTCATCCGGCCCGATCACGCGGATCTTGGCTTCGCTTGCCGCTGGCCTGACAAAACCCGTCGCCTGCAGCGCGTTCAGCCACACGTCCACCTCGCCAGCGGGAGCGAGCTTTTTGAGCTGGCCGACGATCTCATTGAACTCAGGCTCCACCACGCCCTCGGTCCGGATCTGCTGCCAGTCGGCGGGGAACTCCGTCTCGGGCAAGACGGACTTTGCCAACGACCAGCAAGCCCAGGCGCGCCAGACGCGCAGTCCCTTGTGCTGGCCGCTCATGCGTGTGGCCAAGTGCTGCCAATGGCGGCGCGGGTTGCCGATGAATTGCCCCGCCGGGCGCTGCTGGAGGATCCAGACGATGGCCAGATAAGGCGGCGGCCAGGCGCGCAGAACCGGCTCATCCTCCGCCAGCAGGCAGGAAAGGGCGCGGTTGCACTGCAGAATGCTCTGCGCAGGCAGGCCCGATTGCCATAGGCTCTGCGCGTAATGCAGGCAGGCGAGATAAAAATCCGGCCCGCGATCCTCCCTGCCAAAGCGGTTGACATCGGCCGCGGTGTGAACGCGATCGATGTCCGGCAGATGCGGGTGCGGAGGATTGACGGGCTGGGGAATCAAAGCAGAAGCAATCGAAGGAAAGAGCGGCGCCAAACGGCGGCTCTTCCATAAATAAAAGCGGGCCGGATGCAAGCACCCGGCCCGTTGAATCAGTCGTGCGTCGAAACGGGCATCAGCTCCAGCCGTGCGCTGCACGCACCTGGATCATCGCGTCGAGGATGGTGTTCCACGTCTTCGGCGTTTCGAGCACCGCGTTCGGGAACATGCAGCCATCCCAGCAGATGTGCTGAATGCCGCGGCTGGGCGCGTCTTTGAGCCAGTAACCGGCGCATTTGACGATGTCGAGCTTGCCGTTCGGGTCGTCGGCCTGGCAGTGCTTGCCGGTTTTGTCATGCGAACCGGCGCCGTGCACGGTGCCGTCATTCTGCGCGACGTGGAAGTCGATGGTCCAGGGCCGCAGTTTGTCAGTCATCTGCTCGTAGGCAGCGTAGAATTCGGCCTCGCTGTAGCCCTCCTTCAGCAGCGCATGCTCGGGGGCGTTGTAGCCGAGCGTGTAGAGGTAGGTGTGCGCGAGGTCGGCCTGGAAACCCAGCGCCTCCGGCATGCCGACGCCTTCGAGCACGTCGAGCATGTCCTTCCACGAATGCATGCCGGCCCAGCAGATTTCGCCCTCGGCGGCGAGGCGCTCACCGTTGTCCTTGGCGATGGCTGCGGCCTTTTTGAAGGTGTCGATGATGCGGGCGGTGTTGGCGGCGGGGTTCTCGCGCCACTTGGCGACGCCGAACTCGGCGGAGTCGATGCGGATGACGCCGTATTGGCGGATGCCATGCGCATTGAAGATCTTGGCGATGCGGCAGGCCATCTTCACCGCGTCGAGGAACTTCGCCTGCTGGGCGTCGTCGCCCATGGCGCTGTCGCCGACCGTGCCGGGCCAGACTGGCGCCACCAGGGAGCCGACGGCGAAACCCTTGCTGGCGATCAGATCGGCGATGCGCTTGATCTCGTCGTCGCTGGCGCTCGGGTCGGTGTGGGGGAGAAAGAGAAAGTAGTCGATGCCCTCGAATTTCTGGCCGTTGACCTCGGCGGCGGCGGTCAGGTCCAGCATGCGCTCCAGGCTGATTGGCGGCTCCTGGTCGGGTCCGTCGCCTTTGCCGACGAGGCCGGGCCACATGGCGTTGTGCAGTTTCGGTAGGGTATGGCTCATGGTAGGGAAGGGGTGTGGTTGTTTGCGCACCCGCACGGGTGCGCGTGAGCGTCCATGCTAGGCGGTGATCCCGGACTGGCAAGAGCCGGGGCGCTCAAAACGCGGCGGGAGGCGCGGCTGTTTCAAGCCACCGTCACACACTCCGGCAAACCCACGCGCAGCGTGGCCCAGCGCGGCTCGTTGGAGACATCCACCGGATCCGGATCCGCCGCTTGCGCTTCCGGCAGCTTCGCCGGCGAGAGGATGGCCAGAAACACCAGCGGCTCCGCGTGCGGATTGTAAGTCGCATGCACCGTGCCGGGCGGGATGTGCGCCATCTCCCCGGCGGAGAGGATGCGTTTGTCGCTGCCCACCCACTGCTCCGCCCGGCCGTAGAGCACGTAAATGATCTCCTCCCGGTGCGGGTGGTAGTGGAACGGGTGGCAGTGGTGCGGGGCCATGTTGGCGCGCACCAGCAGCAGCTTCTCCGCCCCGACCAAATCCGGCCGGCAGAGCCATTCGTTGTTCGTCCAGGCGTTGCTTTCGCGGGCAGCGTCGGCGGTTTGGATGAAGTGGTTGGTGGCAGGGTCGGTCATGGCGGTGTCGGGCATCAAAAACCGCGCCACTGGCCAGTGCAAGCCCCGGAATTCCACCCGCGGCTACCCGCAGTCCACCCAGCCCGCCTAAAGGGAGGGTTTGCAATGCCCGGCGTTTGCGTCGATAAAAGCGCCGGAAAGAACCAAATCAGTGAGCAAACCAACGAAGGAAGACAAGAAACCATCGGTGCTGGGACGCATCAAAGCCGGCGTCAAAAAGCTGCTCGGCGTGAAAAATCAAAAAGCCGAGGCCGCCACCGACGCCCCAGCCCGCCGCCCGCGCTTTGAAGATCATGAGGGCCGTCCGCTCGGCGACGAGCGCCCGCCGCGGGAGCGCGGCAGACGCGAACGCGGCCCGCGCGAACGTCGTGCCAGCGCTGAAGGGGAAGCCCGCCCGCCGCGCCGCGAGCGCCCCGAGGGTGGCGAAGGCGGAGAGCGCCGTGAGGGCGACCGCCGCCGCGAACGTGGAGAGCGCGGAGAGCGTGGCGGACGCAGCCGCGGAGGGCGTGGCGGGCGCGAGGACCGCGAGCCGCGCGAACCCATCGTCAACGTGCCGCCGGAGCCCCCGCCGCCGCCGCCGCCCGTGCCGGAGGGGCCCTACCCGGAGAAGTTTGAAGTGCTCGGCCTCAGCGCTGGCGTGCTGGCCGGCATCAAGGAGACCGGCTACGAAACGCCCACCACCATCCAGGAGAGAGCCATCCCCGTCGTGCTGGAGGGCAGGGACGTCATCGGCGCCTCCCAGACCGGCACCGGCAAGACCGCCGCCTTCGCCCTGCCCACGCTGAGCAAGATTC
>CAZKMS010000123.1:0-18909 GCA_964553805.1 uncultured Verrucomicrobiaceae bacterium | reverse complement strand
GATAGGCAACGCAACCTACTCCGAGGGAGTTGCCTCACTTCGACGAGGCGGTTGCCCTTTTGAATGAATCGCAAGATCTACGGCAGGAAGGGCTCGAACCACTGGAGCAAGGCGGCTCGGCTCGTGTTGCCGAGGCGCAGCCGCACAATGACTGAGCCCTCGCGGCTCTGACTGAGGCGATGCGGAAGTCAGCGTCCTTGATGATGATCACAGCGTCATGCTGGAGAGCCTAGCTCAGATGGGCGAATCCTCCGCATCTAAACAAAGCGTCATAATTAAGTGCGTATAATTAGCCGAACATTCCGCACAGCTTGCGCAAGGCGTCATTAGGATGCGCCCAAGTGCGAGTTGTGGCCGGACTGCGGCCGCCACGCCTGCGAGGCTGCTGAAGTGCTCGTTGTGCAGGCAAAGCCGGCGCAGCAGTTTCCAAACCCGTTCAATGGGATTGAGCTGCGGCGAGTAGGGTGTCCACATCCGGCACCGGCGCCATGCTGTTGGAAATGCACCTCGTCGAGCACCCAAAGGTCAACGCCTGGGTCCCGTGCCAGTGCGTCGAGCTTTTTTATGCGCCTCTTTCCGCGCGGGATCGGACTTGGCGACCTCGGGGCGGGGCAGGCGGTAGCGGAAACCCAACTGCCGGAACAGCCTTTGGCATTGCCGTTTGCCAAGCTCGATGCCGTAGTGCTTCTTCAGGCAGGCGGAGAGCTTGGGGCCATCCCAGAGGTTGCCCTCCATTCCCAGTTCCTGCGGCTTGGCGCGCAGCCAATTGCCAGCTTCAAGCAACTGCTCGTCGGTGAGCTTTGGCTTGCGCCCGCGCCCGGGAGCATCCGTCAAGGCTCGCAACCCCTCGCGCTCAAAATCATTGACCCAGTTTTCCACGGTGCGTGGAGCATCGCCAAGAAGGCGGGCGGCCTGTCGGCAGCTCATGCCATGGGCCACCAGCAGCACGCCATGCAGCCTGTGATCATAGCGGGCCTGCCCATTGCGCCGTATTTCCTCTTGCAGGATCATCACCATTGTTTCCGCATCTGTAATCTTGAGCGCTTTCATGGCCCATGGTAATCGCGTATGATAATATACGCAATTAATTATGTCGCTTTGTTTAGTCGCCGCCTCCGTTCCGGGGGCCATTCGAGCCGGCTATTCAAGGGCAACCCCTCCGGGATTGATCTCGCCCGAGACACCATCCGGCACCGCACCTCCCCCTGCTTGCTGGAATGAGCCACTACGCCAAATCCGGCAGCGGATTGTCGGCGTCGCCGAAGCGGTCCGTGGCCACCCCCATGCGCTCCATGAGGGCGAGGTGGAGGCGGCAGAGCTTGCGGTTTTCGTCTTCCTTGTCGAACTCGAAGCAGCGGCCGCCGCGCAGGGTGCCGCCACCGCCGCCGGCGAGCACGAGCGGGAGTTGGGTGGAGTCGTGCGCGTTGCCGTCGAACAGGCTGGAGGTGAGCAGGATCATGCTGTTCTCCAGCAGGGTGCGCTCGCCCTCCTGCGTGTCTTGCATTTTTTGCAGAGCTTCGGCCCAGACCTTGACCATGAATTCATTGCTCTTCTGGTAGCCTTCGAGGCGGCTGGCGTCGTTGGCGTGGTGGGAAAGCTCGTGCTGGCCGCCTTTGACGCCAATGAAGTCAAAGTTCATCTGCGAAAGGTCGTTGGTCAGCATGTTGGTGATGACACGGGTGCGGTCCATCTGAAATGCCAGCACCATGATGTCCAGCATCATCTGCACGTGCTCCTCCTGACGGGCAGGCGTGCCGGCGGCCGGACGCTGCAGCCAAGGCGTTTTCACACTGGGCTGCCAGCCGCGGGTGGAGCTGTCGGCGGCGCTGAGCTTTTCAGCGCGCTCGATGCGCTGCTCGAGGTCACGTACGGAGGTGAGGTATTCGTCGAGTTTTTGGCCATCGCGGCGGCTGAGTTTGCCGCGCAGGCTGTGCGCGTCGCTCAGCACGAGATCGAGCACGCTCTTGTCGCGGGCGCGTTTGCTGCCGTCGTCAAAAAGCTGGTCGAAGGCCTGCTGCGGGTAGATCTCCTTGGGCGCGGGCGTGGTGGGGCTGCTCCAGGACAGGTAGGCGGAATAAAGCGAGGTGTAGCCGCTGTCGGTGCTGTAGCGCGGACCTTCGGTGCCGATGGCCAGGCTGGCGACCGGTGTCTCGCGGCCGGCTTTGGCGGCGATGATTTGGTCCATGGTCAGACCGACTTCGACATCCGTCGTGGTCTGCTTGACCTTGAGCCCGGAGAGGATGTTCATCTTCGGGTAGTGCCCGCCAGGGCCCTCCACGGTGGTGGGGTTCCACAGTCCCTTGAAAACCATCAACTGCTTTTTAAGCGGTTCCAGCGGCTTCAGCGTTTGCAGAAGCTCCAGGCCTTCCGGCCCATTGGACGCGCCCCAGTGATGCGGATTGACGCCGTTGCCGAAAAAGCAAATCCCCAGCCGGCGCGGCGCTTGCGGCACCCCTTTGACCACCGGCGCGCCGAAGGACGACACCGATTCCAGCCAGGGCAGGCCGAGCAAAACGCCGGCGCCACGGAGGAACTGACGGCGTGAGGACAAGGAGGTCTTTTTGATCATGGAAGCTAACAAAATACGCTGCGCGGGGGCGCAAGATTTCGGCCAAATCAAGGAAGTGAGTGCGGAGTGCGGACAAAAAAACGCGCCGGGTTCCGTGCTGGAAGCAAGCTGCCAAGGGGCTCACCAGAGCCTGAAAACTCAGCGCATACGCATGGAGCAGTCGAGTATTGATGGAGATGATGAATTCCGGCGTTGGTGTCTGCGGAGAGACGAGCGTTGTTCTACCTTCAGCGTGAATCGCAGGTTGCTGGCACGGAGTTGACCCGCTGAGGCGTGAGATCTGGAGCGCACGCGTCCCGCGTGCTGCGCGTTGGCGTCGCGCCGAACGCATTGCGGCGGCAGCCGCACACGGTCACCGGTGTGGTCGGCGTGAAATCATGGCGGTGCTTGCCGGTCCAGGGCGTCCCAGCTTTGCGTTGGCGGGTGGAGCCAAGCCTGCGTGTTCGCTGCGCTCAATCCTTTCGGCGAGGACGCCGAAAAGAGCATGCGGGACGCGTGTGCTCCAGGCCGTGGTTGAAAATTACAATTAGGCCAAAAAATTCTTGTTTTTATAAAATAGCGTGTAAATTATCGTTATTGATGATAATATCAAAAATGATTCTCATGCCGCGCGTTCGTGCCCGCCTCTTTCAGGCGGCTTTGGGGCTCATTATGATCGCTGGCCTCACTGGCCCTGCTGCTGCCGAGTTTCTGCTGCTGACGCGCACGGTCACTCCAAACGGCGCCCCGGCGGATGAAATCATGGGCTGGCCGTCGGTTTCGTCCTTTCTGGCCGGTGGCGAGCCGGTGAATCGTTATGGCATGCGTCCAGGTTCCTCCGAGGTCAGTTTGCGTTTCATCACCACGGATCCCGGCGGCGAACTGCTGACGATGCAGGCCGCCAATGGCACCGACGGCACCTATGACGTGCATCGTTGGCGCGATCCCTATCGCTTTGCGGCGAATGAGGGCGGTTCGTTTGTCATCACCCGCTACAGCATCGGCAAGCTGGTGGCGGTCACCGGCGACGGTAGTGGTCGGATCTTTGTGGTCGAGGAAACGGCCGCCAGCGGAGCGACCCGCACCTACCGGGTGAAACGCTGGGACAGTGCCGCGTCCTTTGCGAGCTACGACAAACCGGTGACGGTCGGCGAGCGCAGCGGCATGCCGGTACTGTCCGGTTTGGAATTCATTAACGGCCAGCTTGTCGGTGTTTGTCCGGCAACGGTTGGCGGCGTGGCCGGTTGTGCGGTGCGGCGCTGGACGGATTTTTCGGGATTTCTCGCTGGGCCGGGCGAGGTGGCTGGCTCACGCGCTTTCGCTGGCGAGATTGTGGAGCTGTTTTCGTCCCGGCAAACCGCGTCGCCCGCGCAAGCGACCACCGCGCGTTACCCGCTCTGGCCTTGGCTGGGCAACAAGATGCCGGCCGCGGCTCCGGGTTTGCCAGGAGGCTTCAGCTTGGTTGACGCCTTTCCTGGCCTGACGTTTCAGAATCCCGTGAAGATGCTGCCGCGACCGGGCAAGCCGGGCGAACAGTGGGTGGCGGGGCGTGAAGGCTTCATTTGGGCCGTGAACGGCCCGGGCAGCGCTGCCAAAACGACGATGCTGGATCTGTCGGCGGTGACCCTGGGCTGGGGGGATTCGGGGTTGCTCGGCTTTGCGTTTCACCCGGAGTTCGGGCAGGCTGGCTCAGCCAATCGCGGCCACGTTTTTGTCGCCTACAATTTCATTCCGGCGGGCGCTGACACCAGTTCAGGAAAGTCTTGCAACCGGCTGTCGCGCTTCACATTGGCCGATGGCGCGGGCAACATCAGCCGCAGCTCGGAGTTGATCCTGATCAACCAGTATGACCGCCACGCCTGGCACAATCAGGGCGATCTTTTTTTTGGCGCCGATGGCTTTCTCTACCTGAGCCTGGGTGATGAGGGCGGGCTCGACAACACCTACGGCAACGCGCAAAAGCTCAACGGCGGTCTTTTCTCCGGCGTGCTGCGCCTCGACGTGGATCAAAATCCCGCACGCAGTCATCCGATCCGCCGCCAACCGCGCGCTGCGACTGCTGCTCCTGCCGGCTGGCCGGCGACGATGAGCCAGGGCTACAACATCCCAAATGACAATCCCTGGCAGGATCCAGCCGGAGGTGTGCTGGAGGAGTTTTGGGCGATCGGCCTGCGCAATCCCTACCGCATGAGCCGCGACGCTGTGACCGGGCAGGTGTTTATTGGCGATGTCGGTCAAAGTGGCGAGGAGGAAATCAATGTGCTCGCCAAGGGAGCGAACTACCAATGGGCGTTCAAGGAAGGCCTGCTCACCGGTCCAACTGCCGCGCCCGCCGTGCTGACTGGAACGTCCACGCTGCCGTATTGGCGCTACCCGCATCAGGATGGGAATCGCTGTGTCATCGGCGGCCATGTTTATCGCGGCAGCGCCCTCGCAGCGGAGCTGGCGGGGCAGTACGTTTTTGGTGATTTCATGTCAGGTCGCGTCTGGGCCATGCACTGGCAGGAGCGCGACGCGCCGGAAGTGCGGCAGATCGCCAGCACCGCGGGCTTCTCCCTTTCCGGCTTCGGGCTGGATCACGACAATGAAATCTATGTCATGAGTCTCGGCTACAACGGCCGCATTTTGAAGCTGACCCAGGAGGCGGCGCCGCAACCGCCAGCCACCCTTTCCGCCACCGGCGCCTTTGCCGATCTGGAGACGCTGACGCCGGCGCGCGGCGTGCTGCCGTTTGCAGTGAATGCGCCGCTCTGGTCGGACCAAGCGGTCAAACAGCGCTGGATTGCCTTGCCCGGCCGCACGGCGCCTTACAGCGCCGGCGAGCGTGTCACTTTTCGCACCGATGCCGAATGGGATTACCCGGCTGGCACCGTGCTGATCAAGCACTTCGATCTGCCAACCCACGATGGCGATCCGGCCCTGCGCCGCCGTTTGGAGACGCGGTTCATGGTCAAAGCGCGTGATGGCGCTTGGTATGGCGTCACCTACAAATGGCGCGCGGATGGCAGCGATGCCGATCTGCTTTTGGATGGGCTCAGCGAAACCATCGCCGTCACCACAGCGAGCGGCGGCACGCGCCAGCAAACATGGAGTTACCCCTCGCGCAGCGATTGTCTGCAATGCCACAACACCGCCTCCACCCAGGTGCTCGGCCTGCGCACCTGGCAGCTCAACGGTCTGCTGCATTACCCGGGCGATGGCGCTCCGGTGAACCAATTGGTCAAGTGGGGAGAGCTCGGGTTGTTTGATATTGCGCCAACTGCGGCACAAGTCGCCGGCATGCTGCGTGCTGCGCCGCTTGAGGATGACTCTGCCAGCTTGGAAACGCGCGCGCGCTCTTACATCGATGCGAATTGCGCGCAGTGTCATCGTCCCGGTGGTGCGCAGGCTCGCTTTGATGCGCGCTTTAACGTGCCGCTATCGCAGCAGGGATTGGTGGATGCCGCGCCCGAAAATAACCTGGGCATTGCCAACGCCCGCCTGGTGGCGCCGGGTGCGGTCGAGCGTTCGCTGCTGCATCTGCGCATGAGCCTGACGGGGCAACACCAAATGCCGCCGTTGGGGCGTCATTTTGTCGATGGGCCGGCGGCGGAGACGGTGAAACGTTGGATCCAAAATCTGGCGCCGCCAGCGCCGCCCGCCACGGTCCAAGCCGGGGTGGCGGATCACGGCGTCGTTGCGCTGCATTGGACGCCGGCCTCCAGCAATGCGGATGGCTTCCGCATTCGCCGCCGCAGCGAGGCGGGACAATGGACTTTGCTAAGTCCCGCCGCGGCTGCAACCACGAGCGCGCATGACCTCACGATTGCTCCTTCCACGACCTATCATTACCAAATCGCCGCCTTCAATGGAGCAGGAGACTCGCCATGGACTGCCGCCGCGCCCGTCACCACCTGGGCGCCGGCCGGCTCCTGGCTGGACTGGCAGAGAGACCACCCGCTGGGCGGTTTGAACGCGCCTCTGGACAATCCAGATGGAGACAGCGCCGCCAATTTGATCGAGTTCGCACTCGGTGCTGATCCGGCAAGTGGCGGCTCGGCCCAGGACCGTTTTCAAGTGCGACAGAATCCGCTTACAGGTGCTTTCGAGGCTCAGGTAACACGGCCTCGCGGGCTGACTGGCGCGGGCATGTCACTGAAAGTGGCGACGGATTTGCAAACAGCCGATCCCTGGGTCGATGCGGGCATCACACCTGCACTCACCATCCACAGCGATGGCACCGAGACCCTGACCTTTGCCGCATTAGACAGCCTGTTGCAGTTGGCCGGCACGGCGCGCGGGTTTGCGCGACTCGAGGTGATTTTGACGGCGACGGGTGAAACCGCGTCGAGCGCGGTTTGGTTTTTTGAACAACGGGTTTTTCCGGCCGGCGCGCGCTCCTTTGGCCCGGCAATGTTAAGACCTGAACGCTTCTCAGGGCGGGTCACCGAAGGCTCGGCCTTGCTTGACGTGGCGGCAAGCGCCGGCGCCCTCTCCGTGCGCGGGCGCTTGAGTGCGGATCGCCCGGCTTTCGTCGAGGTGATGGATGGAGAGTGGGAGGGACATCGTTTTACGGTCGATTACGCTGGAACCACCGCGCAGGCGATCGCATTGGCTGCCGGGTCGCCTTGGAGCACGCTGCCGGTTCCGCCTGACCTGTCCGGCGCGCGCATTGTTTTACGGGAGCACTGGACACTGGACAGCTTGTACCCGCCTGGTCGCTGGCTCGCCAGCAGGGATCCGGTGACGTCAGATCGCGTGCAGTTTTATGATGGGTCGAGCAATTCCTGGACCGGGTATTGGCTGGCCTCGCTGCAAAACGGTCCCACTTGGGTGAAGCAAGGCAGCGCCTCACTGCAGAGTCAGGGCGGACGGGTTATCCCGCCCGGCACAGGCATGCTGGTGCAGAAACACGGCGCAGATTTCGTGGTGGGTTACTGCGGCCCGGTTCGCGTCAACGCTTTCGTCCTGGCGGCGCAGGGCAACTCGCTTCTAGCAGGTGGCTGGCCGTTGTCGCAGAGCCCGGCGGGCCGCTCCATGCTCCAAGGCTTTGCCGGCGCTGCCAATCCGGTATTGGCGGATCGTTTTTCCATCTGGAGGCAAGACATGGAGACGACTGCGAGCGCGGGTTATCTTGGCTGGTTCTTGCTGGATGCAGGCACTCCGGAAAAGCGGTATTGGACGCGGCAGGGCAGCGCCCGATTGCTGAACGACAATTTGACCACACTCTTCGAAGCGCAGCGCGCTTTCTTCCTGCAATCGCGCACGCCACTCGCCAACTGGCGCATGCCACTCCCTTGGCAGCCTTGATGTTTGCGTTGCGAGCTGCATAGTCGAAGCAAATCAAACCGTGCCACAGGCATGCCTGACGATCTTTTTGCACGCTCCACCCCTTCACCAGCGCCATCGCTGCCCGAAAAAATGCGGGCTGATTTGGAGGCGATCGGTCGAACCCACATGCCCTTCGGCAAGTTTGGTCCCGCGCACTTTCCGCCGAATGGCATTCCGATCCATGATTTGCCGGTGGAGTATCTCGCCTGGTTTGCGCACAAGGCGGGCTGGCCAAAAGGGCAGCTCGGCAGGCTGCTTCAGATGGTGCACCAGATGAAAGTGGACGGATCAGACGCGGCCTTTGACCCGTTGCGGCGTCGTGCTGGAGGGCGCTTGAAGCTCCGCCCAGATCGCCAGCGCGATTTCAAATGCGCTGCTGACGAGACAGGCGAAGCGGGCGCCTCATTATGACGCCCGCTTCGCGGAGTATCGACCTCAAGCGCTGAGCTTCGAGGTCTTGGTGAAGATGTTGCCTTTGCCGTTCGGGTCCTTTTTCCCAGTCACCTCGCCTTTGCGGCTCATGCTCTGTAGCGCCAGACTGAGCACGATGCGGTTGAGGTTGGCCAGCACGCCCGGATGACGTTTTTCAAATTCGTTGCGCAGATCCCCCACGGTGAAGGGCTTTTTCATGTCGGCAACAACGGCGCGCACCGCGCCCGTGGCGTTGAAGCCATCTTTGCGCTTGCCGCGTCCGCCTTTTTTGGCGGCTTTCTTTTTGGCGACCACGGTGTCGGCGCTCTCGTTGTCCTTGGTGGTGGTGTTGGTGGTGGTGGTGGTGGTGTTGGTGGCCTTGTTGCGCGAACCTGGACGACGGCCGCGGCGCTTTTTGCCTGCCAGGGCAAGTTCATGGGAAGGCAGGCTGGAGACATCCACGCCGTTTTCTGCGAGCAAAGCGTCTAACTGGCTGATTTGCTGGCGCAACTGCGCGGACTGCTTGGCGAATTCTTCGAGGAGAAGGGCACGAGCTGTGACGAGACTATTAGTAAACGATTTCATTTGTGTTGAGACTGACCGGATTACAACGCTTTCGCGGGGGATGCAACTCCGATTTTATCAAAGCGCGCCTAGCAGTTATTTCACGCCATGGGGTGAAGTGCTTTATTCTTTGCCATTCATCGAACGGCCTCGAGGAAAAAGGCGAACTCATCTGCCTGGGCTTCGATCACTTTGGCGGTGGGTTTGCCCGCGCCATGACCAGCCTTGGTCTCGATGCGCATCAAGATTGGCGAGGGGCCGCTCTGAGCTTGCTGCAGGGCCGCGCCATACTTGAAGCTATGCGCTGGGAACACGCGATCATCGTGGTCGGCGGTTTGAATCAACATGGGCGGATAAGGCACATCGCTGTGCAGGTTGTGGTAGGGGCTGTAAGCGCGCAAAATGGAAAAATCCTCCGCCTCATCCGGGCTGCCGTACTCGTCTTGCCAGGCCCAGCCAATGGTGAAGCGGTGAAAGCGCAGCATGTCCATGACACCGACTGCCGGCGCGGCGGCGGCAAAGAGGTCGGGCCGCTGGTTTGCCACGGCAGCCACCAGCAGGCCTCCGTTGCTGCCACCTTTGATGGCTAGTTTTTCACGGCTGGTGATTTTCTCCGAGATCAGGTAGTCGGCGGCGGCAATGAAATCGTCGAACACATTCTGTTTGCGCTGTTTTTTGCCGGCCTCATGCCAGTCCTCGCCATACTCGCCGCCGCCGCGCAGGTTGGCGATGGCATAGGCGCCGCCGCGCTCGACCCAGACCGCCACCGCAGGCGAGAACGAAGGTGTGAGCGAGATATTGAAACCGCCGTAACCATATAAAATGGTGGGCACGCTGCCGTCCCGCAGCGCGTTCCGGCGTTGCACGAGGAAAAGTGGCACGCGCGTGCCGTCCTTGCTGCGGTAGAAGCGCTGCTCGCAGACGAGATCATCGAGCGGCACGGGAAAATCAGGCTGCCAGAACAGCGTGCTGCTGTTGCCGGCGACATCATAACGAAAGATGGCGCCTGGCGCGATGTGGCTCGAGACCGCATAAAAGGTCTCGCTGTCATCCTGGCGTCCGCCAAAGCCGCCGACAGAAGAAAGCGGTGGCACGGGCACGTCGCCGAGCGGCTTGCCCTCGCGGTCAAACAAGCGCACTTCATCATGCGCATCGGTCAAGTAGCTGGCGATGAAGCGGCCGTTGAGGTAGCTGACGCTTTGCAGCGGCTCGTTTTGTTCCGGCAAAATTTCGCGCCAGTGTTCAGGTTCCGGCTGCGTTAGATCGATGGCGATGAGCCGGCTCTTCGGGGCGTCTTTGTCCGTGAGCACGTACCAAACGGCGCCATCGTTGCCGATGAGGTCGTAGCGCGCGTCAAACTCGTTGAACAACTCCACCATGGGCGCGTCCTCGCCTGCTTGCAAATCCTGGTAGAACAGGCCGTTTTTGGAGCCAGCCCCCTCCCAAACGTGCAGTGCCAGCCAGCGCCCGTCCTCGGTCACTCCGGCGCCAAAGCCCCACTTGGGCTGGTCGGGCCGGGCGTAGATGAGCCGGTCCTTTTCCTGGGCATCGCCGAGACGGTGAAAGTGCAGTTTTTGGTTGAGGTTGGTGTCCTTCAGTTTCTCGCCTTCTTCCGGTTCGGGGTAACGGCTGTAATAAAAACCGCTGCTGTCCGGCGCCCAGGCCGCGCCGGAAAACTTGCTCCAGCGCAGCGTGTCAGGCAGTTGCCTGCTGCTTGCCACTTCGATGACATGCCAGGTGTTCCAGTCCGAGCCTGACTCCGACAGCGAGTAGGCAAAGAAGCGGCCGTCGTCGCTGATCGAAGTGCCGCTGACGGCGATGGTGCCATCGGGAGAAAGGCTGTTGGCATCAAGCAGAAGAAACTCCGGCGCCTCCGGTTTGTCCTCCCGCCAGTAGTGCACGCTTTGATTCTGCAGGCCGGTGCGGCGGGAGTAAAACAAGCGCCCGGCGACACGATGCGGCAAGCCGTGCTTGTCATAATCCCAGGCTTCCGTGAGCCGCTTTTTCAATTCTTCGCGCTCGGGGATCCTGGATAAAAAGCTCTCCGTCAGGGCTTGCTGCGCTTTGACCCACTCCGTGGTTCGGGGTGCGTCGATGTCCTCCAGCCAGCGGTAAGGATCAGGCACCTCGACACCATGCAAGGCATCCACCACATCACCGCGCGGAGCTGGCGGATAGACAAGTTTTTCGGCTGCGTCGATCAGGCAGAGGTTGGGCATCAGGCACCCAAACACCAGGATGGGCGCAAAGGAAACGGGATAAGCGCGCGTCACAAAAAAGGCGGCAGGCATGGCGGGAGTGTTTGGCGGTTGAGCTTCCAGAGTCAAGAAACAAGCAAATCATCGAGCTAGCCGCCGTGTTTGAACGAGCGCCGCCTGCCATCCCGTACACCTCTGGCATGAGCCGCTGGTTAGGTCTTCTGCTTCTTTCATCCCTGGTTGCCAAGTCAGGCCCGGACGCGCAGCGTGCGGCGCCGGAACCGGCCGCGCTGTCACCCGGCGAAAGCCTCGCCACTCTGCGCGTGCCCGCTGGTTACGAGGTGAAACTCGCCGCCGCCGAGCCGCTCACCCTTGACCCCGTCGCCTTCGACTGGGACACGCGGGGCCGCCTCTGGGTCGTCGAAATGGCCGACTACCCGCTCGGCCTCGACAACGAAGGCGCGCGCGGCGGCCGCATCCGCGTGCTCGAAGACCGCGATGGCGACGGCATCTACGACCACAGCACCCTCTTCGCCGACGGTCTCAACTTCCCCAACGGCCTCATCACTTGGCGCGACGGCGTCATCGTCACCGCCGCGCCGGACATCCTCTACCTCGAAGACAGCGACAACGACGGCAAGGCCGACAAACAGGAAGTCCTCTTCACCGGCCTCACCGAAGGCAACCAGCAGCTCCGCGCCAACGGCCTGCGCTGGGGCCTCGACAACTGGCTCTATGTCGCCGCCGGCGGCCACCACGGCAGGCACGGCGCCGACACCAAGCTGCGCTCCGCCCGCACCGGCCGGGAAACCCTCGTCGGCAGCCGCGACTTCCGCATCCACCCGGACACCGGCGAGGTCGAGCCGCAGAGCGGCCCCGCGCAGTTTGGCCGCGAGCGCGACGACTGGGGCCGCTGGTTCGGCACCCAAAACTCCCACCCGCTCTGGCACTACGTCCTGCCCGACCACTACCTGCGCCGCAACCCCCACCTCACCGCCGGCGATGGCCGCGTGCAGCTTCCCGGCGGCTCGAACCCGTCCGTGCATCCCGCCAAACCGCCGGAGAAACGCTACCACAGCTTCCAGCAGTCCGGCCGCTACACCTCCGCCTGCAGCGGCATGATCTACCGGGACAACCTGCTCTTTCCCGCCGGACAAACCATCGCCTTCATCTGCGAGCCCTTCCACAACCTCGTCCAAGCCCTCGAACTCCAGCCCGACGGCGTCAGCTTCAGCGCCACGCGCCTCGGCGGCGAAAACGAGCCCGACTTCTTCGCCAGCACCGACCGCTGGTGCCGCCCCGTCATGACCCGCACCGGCCCCGACGGCGCGCTTTGGGTCGCCGACATGTACCGCTACATGATCGAGCACCCGCAGTTCCTCCCACCCGAAGGCCGGGACGAACTCCTCCCCCACTACCGCCTCGGCGATGACAAAGGCCGCATCTACCGCGTCACGAAAAAAGACGCGCCCGCCCGTCCCATCCCCAACCTCGCCGATCTCAGCCTGGAAGACCTCGTCCAGCAACTCCACTCCCCCAACGGCTGGGTGCGCGACAAAGCGCAGCAGATGATCTTGTGGGCCGAAAGTGGCGCAAGCTTCCAGCTTGCGCAGGCAAGCAAGATGCTTGCCCCGCTTTTGGCCGCCCCACAGCCCCAAACCCGCCTGCAAGCCCTCTGCACCCTCGACGGTCTCAACGCCCTCACCTCTGAAGCCCTCCTCGCCGCCCTCAAAGACCCGCACCCCGGCATCCGCGAAAACGCCCTCCGCCTCGCCGAAACCAGCGCCGACCCCGCCGTCATCACCGCCGCCTGCCGGCTCGTTGACGATCCCGATCCCAAAGTCGTCCTCCAACTCGCCTTCAGCCTCGGGGAATGGAAAACGCCCGAAGCCGGCGCGGCCCTCGTCACCTTGCTTGCGAAAGCCAAGGACGGCGATTTTCTCACCACCGCCGCCCTCAGTTCCGCCGTGCCGCATCTCCGGTTGTTGTGCCAGCAGGCGACTCCAGATGCCGCCATGAGGCTGTTGCCGGTTGCCGTCGGCTCGCGTGACCGCGAAGCCTTGGCCAGCTTGATCGAGCCGTATTTTCAGAATCCGAATCGCGTTGGCATCGACGAATGCCTTTTCCTCGCATCGTTTCTTGCGGAGTTGCAGGAGCGGGACATCAGCATTGACGATCTTCAATCCCAGAGCGGCGGAAACGACGAGCTTTCCGATCACCTCGCCAAGTTTTCCAAGATAGTCGCCACCCTTCAATGGGATTTCCGCAAGAGCATGGCGCGGGATCATCACAAGCTCGCCATTCTTGCCGTCCTGACCCGCTATCCCCCCACTCGAAGCAGTGCGATTCAAAAATTGCAGGAGCGCCTGAAAGGAACCACCGACCCGGACTCCTGGCGTCTGTGGCTCGCTGGACTGGCTTCAACCGGCGATGACAGCCTCCCCGAAATTCTGACCGGCCAATGGCCGGGCCTCACTCCGGGCCAGCGCGAACACGCGCTCGATGTGCTGATTGGCCGCGCGCGCTGGGCCTCCGTCCTCCTCGCCGCCATCGAATCCAACCAAATCCGCCCCGCCGACATCGACCCCACCCGCCGTCTCGCCCTGCTCAATCACTCCGACAAAGCGATCAAGCAAAACGCCGCTAAGCTCTTCGCCTCATCCTCCGCCAGCCGCGCCAGCGTCGTCGAGAAATACCTGCCTGCTTTGAAGCTGCCCGCCGACACCCAGCGCGGCCATGCCGTGTATCAACGCGCCTGCGCCGCCTGCCACCAGCACGGCGAGGAGGGCCTCGCCATCGGCCCGCATCTCAGCTCCGTGGCCGCGCACACGCCGGAGAAACTCCTCGCCAACATCCTCGACCCCAACCTCGACATCCAGCCCGGCTTCCACGCCTACATCGCCACCCTGCAGGACGGCCGGCAGTTGTTCGGCCTGCTGGCCGGCGAGAGCGGCGCCAGCCTCACCTTCAAGCTGCCCGACGCCAGCACCCGCACCCTGCGCCGCAGCGAGATCAAAGAAATGAAATCCACCGGCGTCTCCCTCATGCCTGACGGCCTGGAGGCCATCCTCAGCGAGCAGGACCTCGCTGATCTGGTCGCTTTTTTGCTTCAATGAGCGCTTGGGAGATCGTGAAGGCCATGAGCTGGGAAGATGCGGCGAATTTGCTGAAATCACTTCGCGGTGGTTAGAACCGTGACGAAATCCTTGCGGCCCGCCAGGGCTGTCAAAGCCAAAACCCCCATGAAGGCGGGCAGCGCATAGCCTCCCTTTGCCAGGAAAACGTGAAACAAGGCGATGTTCACGACGATTGGGCCAAGCACGGCGAGGGCCAGGTTCGGCAGGCGTCCGCTTAAAAGCAGCAGGCCTCCGGTCACTTCCAGCACTTTGACCAGCGTCAGGTAGCCGCTGAGATACATGGCGCCCATGAAGGCGGCGGCTTGCGAGCCTTCGGGTGGCGGTGGAACTTGGATGAAGCCAAGCCAGAAGTTCAGTCCGAAGACGACAAAAATCAGGCCAAGCAGGAGACGGGCGATGGTAGAGGCGAGTTTCATGACAGGGAGGTGGTTCAATTGGTTTGAATGACACCCATGATTCCGCCATACACGCAGTCAGGCCAATGCCGCTTTGTCAGGCTGAGCATGACCAGGCGGAATGCCTGTTCCGGGCGCGCGTCCGTGGATGAGTTTACTTCAACTCCTTGAGCACGGAGGTCTTGACCCCGGCGGCGAGCTCCAAGATGTCCGCCTCCTTCAGGCCGCTGCCCTGGATCTGGATGAGGAAGCGATTGTCCACCACGATCTGGCCCATGCCGGCGTCTTTTTGAATGGTGACGGTGTTGTCGCCAGCCTTCTTCATTTTGAGCCCGGCCAATCCGGCAATGGCGGGGTTCGACATCAAACCCACCACCTGATTAATCATCGGCGATTCGGCGATGATGGTGATGGATGCGCTGCGAGCATCCTTCGTGTAGGCGCGCTCGACGGTGCTGCCGGCTCCGAGCACGGCAAGGGTGTTGGTGCTGTTGACCTCGCCGCCGGTCCAGCCGCCGATTTTGTCGGGCAGGGCGCTGGAGATGGCGCCGCCGCGCTTTTCGTTGATGCCGTTGAGCACGAGCTGCACGCTGGTGGAGGCCTCGGTGTATTTGCCTTCCTTGTAAAGTTTCAGCGCTTCATGCAACGCGTCCTCCACTTCATCAGCGGGAGCGATCACAGGAAAAACGAGCGCAGCGGCGAGCAGAAGTGGCAATGTTTTCATGAGGCATTGAAAGCGCAAAGCGGCGAAGGTCAACCACGGCAGGGGATCGAGTTTGTCAATTCGCCGATGTCCGGTGCAGGACGAGTTGCGGGAAGGAGATCGGCCAGCCGTTGACGGTGCAGCTTTCCACGGCGTATTGCTGCAACTGGCGGCGCAGTTCGAGGAAACGCTCGGCGGCTTCGCCGGTGAAGCGCGCGCCTATCCAGAGGTCGAGCGAAGAGGAACCCGCCTGCTGAAACTCCACGCGGACATCCACCAGCAATTCCTTCGGAAGGGCGCGCAGGAGCCGGGCGGTGACGTCATCCTGCAGCTTCGCCGGGATGCTGTCCGTGATCTGAGCCTGCAACGAGTAGTCCAGCCCAAGAACCGTGCTGACCAGAAACCCGCCGGACAGGTTGGCTGGCTGCATGGTGACAAAAGTTGAGGTCGGAATGTGCTTGGTGATGCCGCCGCGGTAGCGGATTTCAACCAGGTCCGGGCCGGTGCGCTCGACGCGGGCCAGGATGTCATTTTCGAGCAGCACGGTGTCGCCAGAGCGGCAGGGAAACCAAGTTTCATTGGGCGCGCAGGGGCGCGAGGTCATGTCCATCAGCGCCTCCAAAGACAGCCGCAGGCCAGGGCCGTCCAGGCAGGGATTGGTCAGGCGGGTTTGCAGATTGATCATTCCAATCAGCCATGGCACGCCGTTGATGAGCACGCGCTCGCCTTCGCGAGCGGCGCCGAGATTGAGCAGCATGCGCATTTGATCGAAATAACGGGTGAAGCCGCTTTTCGCAGCCAGCAGGATGGCAATCAGGGCCAGCACGGCGATGCCGCCGAGCAGCCAGTCGCCGCTGGCATAAAGCACGCCCAGCGCGGCCAGGGTGGCAAACACAAAACTGAGGCCCTGATTGAGCAGTGCGAGCAGGCGGCGGAAGAAGCTGAGCTTTTCCCGGCCGGCCGCAGGGATGACTTTCAAGCCGTAGAGGTAAAGCAGGCGGATGCCGAAGAAAACCACGACAAAGGCGGCAGCCGCCAGCAGCAAGTAGCGCCCGCGGCTGAACACAAAATGTTTGGCCGAACTGGAAACCATGTCCCAGACGCTGGTTTGGTTTTTGCGCAGTTCTCCGAGCTGGCGCTCGATGACCAGCACGTGAGACCGGCTTTCATCGAGGCGGGTCTGCCACTGCTGCCGCATTTCCTCCAACAGGCCGAAGAGGCTCGAGTTGGCGGGCTCAGCCGCCTCTTGCAGCAGCTCCCGGCGCAGCTTTAGGCTGGCGATGGCCAGCTCCGCGAGTTCCACGCGCTGCTGCTGCTTGGCGAGGTTGTCCTTCAGATCCTGCAGCGCGCGCGGCTTCTGGCTGAGCTTGCGCACCTCGGAGAGCATGGGTGCCAGCAGGCGGCTGAATTCCTGCTGAAGCGTCAGGTCCTCCTCGGGTTGCGCCTCATCGAGATACTCCTCCAACGTGACACCAGCGGCGATGGCCATCAGATCGCTCTCCACATTGCGCCGCCGTTCTTCCAGGCCGGCGATCTCCTCCTTGATCGCGGCCTCTTCGGGTGTGCCCGCCGCCGCGGCCAGGTCCGCCTGCCGCGCGCTTATTTGACTCCTCAAACTAGCGTGGCTGGCGGCCAGCGCACGCAGGGTTTGCACATCATCCGCTGTGCCGGGCGCAGCTTCAGGTGGAGCGGGTTCTTGATCTTGGGCAGGCAGAGGCGGGCAGACCAGCAGCGCCAGCAAGGTGAGCGCCAAGCCGCTTATGCGTGCAGGGAAAGGACGGCTCTGCATGGGCATGCCCCGATACTGTCGCAGCCTGCGCCCGGACGCAAGCCTCGCGCCCGTGAGCAGCGATCACTCGCGCCGTGCCAGCTTCGAAAGCAAGCGCAGGATCTCCAGATAGAGCCAGACCAGGGTCACCAGCAGGCCGAACGCGGCAAACCACTCCATGTACTTGGGCGCCCCTGCTTCGCAGCCGTTTTCGATGAAGTCAAAATCGAGCACCAGATTCAGCGCGGCGATGGTGACGACAAACAGGCTGAAGCCGATGCCCATCAGGCCACTCTCGTGGATGAAGGGAATCTGCACGCCGAAAAAGCCGAGAACCCAGGTGAGCAGGTAAACCAAAAAGATGCCGCCGGTGGCCGCCGCCACACCGAGGCGGAAGTTTTCCGTGGCCTTGATGAGACCCATGCGGTAGGCCCCTAGCAGCGCGGTCAAGGTGGCGCCGGTGAGCAGCACCGCCTGCAGCACGATGCCATTGAATTGCGCCTCATACATGGCCGAAACGGCGCCGAGGAAGAGGCCTTCCGCCACCGCATACAGACTGCCCGTCACCATCGACCATTCTTTTTTGAACACCGTGACGAATGCCAGCACCAGGCCGGCGACAAGGCCGCCGATCATCCAGGGCATGGCGCCTGCGGGATCGACCGCCACCTTTTTCCAGGTGAACATCGCTGACATCATCAGCAGTCCGGTGAGCATCAACGTGGCGCTGACCGTGCCTGACAACGTCATGCGTGCCGTTCCCGCAGGAGTGACGTCGCGAAAAGTGGATTCGTTCAGAACGGGATTGCCGGATCTCATGGTGGAAGTGGATTCGAAGTTAAAGCGCTGCAATTGGCGCCGCATTCTCCTTCACGGAAAAGCGCTGTCCACGGCGAAATGCGCCGTCTTTCAAATGGTTTCGCGCCGGTAAGCCGCCGGCGAGGTGTTGCGGTACTGCCGCATCATGCGGCTGAGGTAGTGGCGGTTCACCAGCCCGCATTGCTCGGCGATCTCATCGATGGACGATTCGCTGTGCCGCAGCAGGGCGCAGGCCTGGTCGAGGCGGTAGTCGAGCAGAAGGCGCATGGGCGGGCGCTGCAACTCCTGGCGGAAGAGATGATTCAGGTTGCGCACGCTCAACCCCGCGTAACGGGCAATCTGTTCAGCGGAAATCTTGACGGCCAGATGCGCGCTCATGAAGTCGAGCGCGTTGCGAAGTCGTGCATCCATTTTCTGATGCAGCCAAATTTCTTCAGGCAGCCGCTGCACCGCCTCCACGACGAGGCTGACCGCCGCCCAGGTGAACGGCGGCGGATGCTTTTGCACGGCCTGGTGTTTCAAAGACGCGAGTCCGGCTTGTGCCGCTGGCGTGAGCGGCAGGCAATGCAGGCCCGGCGTGGCACGGTCCCCGGCAGCGCCCAGGTTGAAATGCACGTACCATTTGCTGAAGGGGCGCAGCGTGCGTGTGCTAAACGGTGTGTGTGGCGGGATCAGATACAAGTTTCCTGGCGCCAGCGCCGTTTCGCGACCCTCAATTTCAATGATGCCGCCCTCGTTCAGCGGCCAATAATAGCGCCAGTAAGGATCACTGAGCCGGTTGAGCTCCCAGCATTTCAGCTCAATCTTGCGGGCGGTCAGCACGTCCACCGTGGCGCCGGGAAGCGCGACGGTGCGCTCGCCGGTGACACGATGGCGTGATCCCGCGGGAACCAGACTGAGGAGGTTGGGTGTCGCCATGTTTTTATGGTTGCCGAATCCGACACAATAATGGCGGATCCGGGCATGGATGACAAGGGCAATGCGGTTAGACTCGGACCGAACCCCCACTCCCAACCCACCCGACACGACCATGGCCGACATCAGCACCAGCGCCGC
>CAZKMS010000122.1:0-19022 GCA_964553805.1 uncultured Verrucomicrobiaceae bacterium | reverse complement strand
CCCATAAGCGTTAACCTTATTTTCCTCAATCCCTCTGGAAGCCTTGTGTTTACGGGCTTCGACGGATGATGGCCGAGGTTGAGGGCGTCGGGTCCACGACGCGGTGTCTTGTCCAATGATTCGTCGCCAACCCTTATAATACAAGGGTTTCGTGCATTTGGTGCGTTTGGAGTGCAGCCGTTAGGTTAACGCCTATGGGGCGACACCCGCCAACGGAGGCTCATGCTGATAAAACCCGCATTCATATCCATTTCAGCAGCCATACTGGGGTTGCTCGTCATCGCTGCGGCCCCAGGGGCGCAGTTCAGCACAGCCATGCCATCAGGCCGTCATCCCGAACAAGATGAGCAGCTCAGAGCAGACATTGATCACGGCTGAAAAACCGGCGGCTGCCAGTCTTTGGCTAGTTTGCCCTGGGGCTTCACACCGAGAGAGCCGGCGGGGACGGGATGATCTTCGAGCTTCAGCAACGGGAGGTCGTCAGGCAGGTGCTGGATTTTGAAGTCCTTGAATTGAATCGTCATCGCCGGACCCACGTGCACTTGCACGCCGAGCACGCCGTCGAGGGAGCGGCCTTTTTCGTCGAAATCGATGAGGTCGGCAGTGGGATGACCGTCGATCCAATGCTGGTGATGATTGCCGCGTGCAAGGACGCGGTAGTCATGCCATTCACCCGGCGCGAATGACTTCACCTCCATGCTGCCGACGATCCAAGGCTGGCCGTCAGGCGCGATGATGACTTTTTCTCCGGTGTGCGAGAGGATGCGGCGGCCGCGCTCCTCGTAGAGCATGCCGTTGTAGTCGATGTTGTTCGCCACGATGTCGCATTGATAGCCGCTGACGATGTCCAGGCCGATTTCGGGCAGCATGGCGCCGCGGTATTGCAAGCCGCTGTTGCCGCCGGCGGTGACTTTGACTTTCACCCGCAGATCGAAATTGCGGATGGTGGAGCCGGTCCAGGTGAGGAAACGGTTCATTTTCAAGGACCCGTCGGTCTTGCCGGTGATGGCTCTTTCCTCGACGGACCAGTATTGCGGATCGCCTTCCCAGCCGTTGAGGTTGCGGCCGTTGAAGAGGTTCACCCAGCCGTCCGCGCCGGGCTTCACGGTGACGGCAGCGGAGGCGACGGGATGCGGATCGGTGGATTGTTGAAACCCGCCCTTCAGTGGCGGAAGCTCGCCGCCGTATTGCGCGACGAGTTCGTCAGTGCGCTGGCGAAGTCTGGCCAGTGTTTCAGCGTGAGCAGGATCGCTGGCGAGGTTTTTCAGTTCGTCGGGGTCGCTCCGCAGGTCGTGCAGGTATTCGTATTGATGGTCGAAGTAGCGCACGTATTTGAAGCGCTCAGTGCGCACACCTTCATAGGCGGGGATGCGGTTGCGCACGGCGAAGTGCTCGTGGAAGGTTTCAGTGCGCCAGTCGGCGGGAGGGTTGCTTTCGATGATCGGTTTCAAGCTGCGGCCCTGGTATTTTTCTGGAATGGGCACGCCCGCCCAGTCGAGGAAGGTGGCGGGCAGGTCGAGATTCAGGGCTGCTTGTTCCACCACCTGGCCGCGCTGTGTTTTCTCCACCCGCGGATCGGCGATGATGAGCGGCACGCGCAGGGATTCCTCGAAGTGGGACCACTTGCCGGCGAGGCCGCGGTTGGCCATGTGGTAGCCGTTGTCGGCGGAATAGACGAGGATGGTGTTGCCGGCCAAACCGGCCTCTTGGAGCGCGTTGATGAAGCGGCCGATGGCGCTGTCGATGCCGCTGACCATGCGCAGGTAGGCGCGCATGTTGGTCTGGAATTTGTCCGGCGTGTTCCAGCGCCAGAAGTAGCGCTCACGGGTGATGCTGGTTTTGAAGAAGTCCGGCAGCGCGTTGAAGATGTCGGGATCATCGATGCGCGGGCGGGGCATCTTTTCGTCGTTGTAAAGTCCGTTCGCCGATTCCGGCCAGGCAAAATGGGGGCCTGGGCGGCGGTCGCTGTCCTCGGCATGGCAGGCGTTGAACCAGAGGTTGAGTGCGAAGGGTTGGTCCTTGGGCTGCTGCTTGATGAACTCGATGCCACGGTCCACGATGAGATCGGTCTCGTGGCGCAGGGTGCCGTCGGGCAGCGTCTTGAAGTAGGGATTGCGTTTGATGTCTTCGAATTCATCGAAGTGGTCTTGCGGTTTGTTGCCCTGCGGCAGCTTGGTGTGCCACTTGCCATAGTGACCGGTGCGGTAATCGGCTTCGCGGAGGAGGTCGGTGTAAAGGGTTTTGGCGCTGGCTTCGGTGGGGTGCTCTGGATTCTCCGGGGTGCCGAAACTGCGTCCGAGCAGGCCAGTCAGGATGGTGGTGCGGCTGACCCAGCAGATGGACTGGCTGACAAAGGCGTTTTGGAAACGCACGCCGTTGGCGGCCAGTGAGTCGAGGTTCGGGGTCTGGGCCAGCGGATGGCCGTAGCAGGCGAGTGAGCTTGAGGTCTGGTCGTCGGCGAAAAAGAAAACGATGTTCGGTTTGCCGGCGGCAAGAGCCGGGCCGCAGGCGAGGAGCGCGAACGCGAGAAGAAGGAGCTGCTTCATGAGGAGGCATGAAACGCGGTTTCTGCGATAATCCTGCCGCAAAGGGTGTGTCGCATCCGGCAATTGCGGCGCGGTGTCGCCCATGCTCTATGCATCCTGCCCGGCAAGCTGGGTGAGTTGGAACTCCGGCGGGGTCACCGGATGCGGCGCGCGGGGCGGCCGGCCTCGCAGAGGCCAGGTACAAATGGCGGCAACTCTTGCCGTACCCCTCGTCGCGTCTTGTGATGTGGTCAGCCCACAGGCTTGCCGTTGACTCGGGCGGGATCGGTTTGGCCTTCCTCGTTTTGTTTGGGATGGAGCCGCCAAGTGGCGATGACTTCGTCCACATAACGCCTTTCGGCGGCGCGTTGATCTTCGGCGGAGCAGGGTGGTGTTGCAGAAGTTCCGGCGTGCATGGTGATGCTGGAGACGAGGAAGCCGGCGCGGTCGAGGCCGGTGGCGAGGGAGCGGAGGCGGAGGTAGCTGAGGCCGTTGAGGGTGGGATGGCGCAGGGGCAGGGTGCGGGTGCCGGTGCCGTTGAGGTGAAGCTGGCAGGCTTTTTCGTCGAGGTCCCAATTCAGGGTGAGTTCGTGCCAGGCGCCGGGGGTGAGTTTGAGGCTGTCGTCACGGCCATCGCTGGTGAAGCGGAGGTGGAAGGCGGCGAGGCGCTCGCCTTGGTCGTCGGTGGGGTCAAAGAATCGGTCAGTGAGGGCGAGGCTGCCGCCGGAGCTGCCTTTGTTGAGGCGCACTTGCAGGGTGACTTTGGCTTTCCAGGCGATGGGGAAGTTCCAGGCGGCGCCGTCGGGGGCTTTGCCGCCGGGTTTGCCAAGCTGCAGCCAGCGGGCGTTGGTCTGGGCCGGGTGCGGAATGAGTTTGCCGCCGGCGGTGCGATCGCGCCACCAATGGACGGACGGCCCGAAGGTTGTGAAGACATGCCAGGCGTCGAGTCCGTCCGAGAAGTCGGTGCGCGCGCTGGTTTCAAGCAGCCATTCGGGATCGACCTGGATGAGTTTGCGGCGGCCAGCGCCCTGGCCGGAGAGGACGATCAAGTTGCCGTCCTCGTCAAAGGCGACTCGCGGGTAGGCGGTGCCGCGGTCGCCGGCTCTGGGCGGGGACGTGTTGCGGGTGGCGTCGCGATAGATTTCGCGAAAGCCGGACCAAGTCCGGCCGCTGTCGGTGGAGATGGCGGCGTGGAGGGCGTCGCGGCCGCCATAGACGCCGGCGCCGTTGACGCGCGGCGGCATCTCGCAGTGATTCCAGACGACGTGGAGACGGCCTTTGGCATCGCGCAGAACCGCGGGCGGGCCGGTGGAGGCGGGGAAGCGGCTGGCTTGCGCGGGTGTCCATGTCACGCCTTGGTCGTTGGAATAGGATTCGTAAAGAAAACCGGTTTGCGAGCGCATGAGCATCCACAGGCGGCCATCATCGAGTTCGACGACGACGGGTTCGCAGGCGCCGTAGTTGTTGCCGTTGTAGCCTTCGTGGCATGGGCTGGTGAGGCGGCTCCGGGTTTCCTGCCAGGTGCGGCCCTGGTCGTCGGAGTAGATGGCGGTGATCGCGTGCGTGCCGGCCGGCGGCGCGGCTTTGGAACCGGGCAGCCAGGAGCCGAAAGGGATCAGCAAACGGCCGCTGCGGAGTTGAAGGTAACCCATGACGGCGCCGGTATAGCCGCGCCAGATGGGGCGCGGTTCCTCCCAGATTTGCCGGCCATTTTGGGTGCGGGTGCGTGTGTGCCAGATGTCGATGAAGTAGTTGACCGCGAGTTGGTGAGGCGCGCCTTTGCGTTCGTCGCGGAGTTGCGTCCAGACCTCGTGCAATTCGCCATCGGGCCCGAGCAGCATCGCCTCGCCGCGTCCGCGGGTGCCTTGCGCAGGCAGGTTAAGGTTCACGTGCGGGCGCAGGGAAACAGATTTTTCGCTGGCGTCGCTCAAGCTGACCGGAGCGGCTGTGTCCCGTCGATAAAAGAAGGCGAAGCTGCCATCGGGTCGCTGCAAGAAGGTGACCGGCGCGGACGGTTCGGGGGTGAGCACGCGCGGGGGTTCGGCGGCGTGCAAGCTTGCGCTGGTGAAGGCGAGGAGAAGCAGAGATTTCATGAAATGTGTCAGATGGAGCAGGGCTCAGTCAGCATTGATGATTTTGTGATCTGCCCAGTGAACATAGAACGACTGTGGCGAAGCCCGTCTGTATTGGGCGGGGGATGATGAAGGCCATGTTGCGCGCCACTGAGCCGGCCGCCCTTCGGGACAACCGGCCTATGTGAGTTTCGTCCGCGCCGCACACCCATTGCTTGCCGGAGTGTCATAGGCGTTGGATTTCATGGAACAATCCGTCAGGCGAGCAGCTCGTGGACGACGCGCGCCTCGGGGTTTTGCACCAGGGTCTGATCGGTGCCGTTGCGCTTGTAGGCGAGCTTGGCGGCGTCGAGGCCGAAGAGATGCAGCAGGGTGGCGTGGTAGTCGTAGTGGTTGACCGGGCTTTCGGCGGCTTTGTGACCGAACTCGTCGGTGCTGCCATGAATGTGACCGGCTTTGAAGCCGCCGCCGGCGACCCACATGGTGAAGCCGTAGGTGTTGTGGTCGCGGCCGACGCCGTCGCGGCCCTTGGCACCGGAGCGGTTTTGGATGACGGGCAGCCGGCCCATTTCACCACCCCAGTGCACCACGGTGCTGTCGAGCAGGCCGCGCTGTTTGAGGTCGATGACGAGGGCGGCGGCGGGCTGGTCCACCTGCTTGCAGGCGGCGGGCAGCCCTTTCAAGATGCTGCTGTGGTGGTCCCAGGTTTGGTTGCCGGTGAAGACGGAGACGAAACGCACGCCGCGTTCGATGAGGCGGCGGGCGATGAGGCAGCGGGTGCCGAACTCCTGCGTTTCCGGCTTGTCCAAGCCATAGAGCTTTTTGGTGGCTTCGCTTTCATGGCTGAGGTCAAGCACCTCCTTGGCGGCGGTCTGCATGCGCGCGGCCAGCTCGAAGCTTTGAATGCGGGCGGCGAGGTCGCTTTCACCGGGGCGGGCAGCCAGGTGATCCCGGTTGAGATGGTGCACAAAATCGAGGTAACGCGACTGAGCTTCGCCCTTGAGCGACATGGGCGGGTCGAGATTGAGAATGCGCGGCTCTTTGGGGCGGACGACGGTGCCCTGGAACAAGGAGGGCAGCCAGCCGTTGGAGAAATTCTCCACACCGAGCACCGGCAGGCCGCGCGGATCGGTGAGGGCGACGTAGGCGGGCAGGTTGCGGTTTTCGGTGCCGAGGCCGTAAGTGATCCAACTGCCAAGCGTGGGCCGGCCGCCGGTGACGGTGCCATTCATGAGGGCGTAGATGGACTGGCCGTGATTGTTCACGCCGGTCTGCATGGAGCGGATCATCGTGATGTCGTCGGCGATGGAGCCCATGTGCGGCACGAGGTCGCTGAAGTCCATGCCGCTTTGGCCGTATTTGCGGAAAGCCCAGGGAGGTCCCATGACCTCGCGGCTGGCACCGGCGGCATCGTCGTATTTGACCTCGCCGGGGAAGTCCTTGCCATCGAGTTTCACCAGCTCCGGTTTGGGATCGAACAAATCGATGTGGCTCGGACCACCCTGCATGAACAGGGAGATCATGGCCTTGGCGCGGCCGAAGCTGTGCGGCTGCTTCGGCGTGGTGTCGTGCACCGTGTTCTCCAGCAGCGCAGGCGCGGCCAGCAGGCCCTGCTCGCGCAAGAGAGTGGCGAGGGCGATGCCTCCCACACCGTAGGAGGAGGATAAAAAATGGCGGCGGTCGAGCATGGCTGGGACCACACTCTTACGCCGCCACGAGGCTGTCTTTAGCAGCGGATCAGACGCTGAAGTCCATGAAACCGAGTTCGGAGCCGACCGATTGGAAGCGCGCCAAGTTCGGGAAGATGGTGGCGAGGTCGCTGCTGGTGAGGCCGGGCAGGTACTGGTTGCCGGAGCTCATGAACCACTTGGCGATGTCGGAGCCGAATTGCTCGACGGCCAGGGTGGGGATCCAGCGGCCGCGGCTGTTGGCGGAGATGTCCACGTCCAGGCCGGAGCTGATGGCGAGGCTGGGGAAGTTGCCATAGATGCGCTGGCCGTTGACAGCGCCGCCCATGACGATTTGATGGCCGCCCCAGGCATGGTCGGTGCCGGATTCCTTGACGCTGCCGTTGGGGTTGAGCGTGCGGGTGAAGTCGGAGTTGGTGAAGAGGGTGACATCGTTCCAAAGATCCTGGCCGGATACGTTTTCGGCGCTGGTGACCGCGGCGATGGCGTCGCGGAAACCTTTGAGCGCCTTGTCGAGATCGCCCATCAAACGGTTGTGCCCGACGTTCTGGTTGGTGCCGGAGTCGCTCACCTGGTTTTGATGGGTGTCGTAGCCGCCCATGCTGACGAAGAAAATCTGGCGTTTGTTGCCAAGGAAATTGCGGCCGCGGATCAGCCGCACCACCATTTTAAGCTGGTTGGCGACATCAGGCAGCGTGGGCCGGGTGGCGGTGCCGCCAGCCCAGCCGTAGGCGTAATCGAAGGCGTCGATGATGGCGGCATTGACGGGATCGGTGGCGCCGCCGATGGCATCACCGACAAAGGTTTCGTTGTCGCGGGCGCGTTTCATCACCTCGTTGTAGCCTTCCTCCAGGTGGTGCTGGTAAAGCCGGTCCGATTCGCCAAGCTGCATGCGGGTGAGCTTGGTGATGGTGTCGAGGGCTTTGAGGGCCTTGCCTTGGTCGTTGTTGGCGTAGGCGGGCGGCGTGGCGTCGTAGGGTGAGAGGTTGGGCGCGAGCGCCGCCGCGCCATAGGGGCCGTTGGTGTTGTTGTAGCCGGCGAGGGCGGTGACGCCGCTGGTGCTGACGGCGTATTGGACCACGCTGGAGCCGACTTGATAGGAGTTCTGGCCGGCGATGGAGATGTTCATCGAGACCTGGCTGTTAGGATTGGTGTTGGCCGCCATGAGCAGATCCGCGGCGCGCCCGCCCCAGCCGTTTTGGAAGGGCCGGTCGGGCAGGCTGCTCTGCCATTGCAACTGCTGGTCGCTGTGGGAGAAGAGTTGCGGCGGTTTGGGCACGCTGGGGCTGATGTAGGCGTTGCGGTCTGGAATGGGCTGCACCAGGGTGCCGACGTTGGCGACGAAGGCGAGGTTGCCGCTGTTGAACATCGCCCGGGTGTTCGGCATGTAGGGATGCACGCCAAACTGACTGGCAGCGCTCTGGCCGAACCCGCCGCTGGGAGCGGTCAGGGACAGGGCGGCGGCGAGGCCGCTGGTGGGATTGGTGCCGCTGGATGGAATGTTGAGCCAGTGCCCGGCAGGACGGGCGCGCGCGGCTTCGTAATTGGCGCGCGCTTCGCCGTTGAGGGCGAGCAGGGTGTTATTAGAATCATTGCCGCCGTAGAGGAAGAGGCAGACGACCGCTTTGTAATCGGTTGGCATTGTCTGCGCCACCGCGCTCTGCATGAGGCGGAGGTGCGCCAGCGTGTTGACGATGGAGGTGACGCCGAGGCTGGCGCAGGCGCTGCGGCAAATGAAGTTCCGGCGGGTGTCGAAGTGGTCCTTGTGTTTCATGATCTTAAAGGCGTTGAAGGATTGAATGGGTTGGAGGAGCTCCGTGGCATCATTTCTGGACGATGTATTCGGGGGTGCTGGTGAGGAGGTAGAGCGCGTAGCGAACGCGGGTGCCGGCGTTGCCGATGGGCGGCGGGTTGGTGCCGTTTGGCGAGATGATGGCGACTTGATTGATGATCACACTGCGCGGGTTGGCAGCGGCGGCGGTGTAAGGGTACTTGGCCTTCAGCGCGCCAGCGCAGAGCAAGGTGTCGAGGCGGTCCACCAGCCAGGTGGCGGCGGTGACGTTGGCGGCGGCGTTGGAGCCGGTGCTGCCGGCGGCGGTGAGGCCGCCACGGTAGGCGCGGTAGTCGGCGACCAAGCCGGTGAGGTCGGCGCGCACGTTGTCGAGCAGGGCGGTGCTGTCGTTGAGCAGGGCGCTGACGTTTTGTCCGGCGGGAAGGGCGGCGTTGGGATCGACGATCGAGGACAACTCCAAGGTGCGGTGGTAATTGACCGCGCGCACGACGAGGTTCTCCGTCATGATTTGCAATTCAGGCGCAACCAAGCCGGCGGCGGCGACGCGGCCTCCTGGCGTGTAGTCCGGCAGGTACCAGTTGAAGACGCTGGGCATGTTGTTGGGGGTTTGTCCGAGGTCGAGGTTGGAGTTGCCGTAGCGCAGGCGGGTGGCCTGGCTGTTGAGGTTGCTGAGCTGGGCACCGGGGTAACCATAGGAGGTTAGATCGGAGACGCCGATCTGGGACTGCGAGCGAAAAGCGCGCTGCAGTTGGACATAACGGATGATGGGCTCCTTGACCTTGCCGAAGCCGACATTGACCGAGGTGTTGTTGTTGATCGTTTGGGGGTCAACGTTTTTGAGCGTACGCGCCTCGTAATCGAGCAGGATTTGGGCGACGACGGCGCGCAGGTTGCCGCGCTTGCCGGTGCCGTCATTCTTGAATTTCTGAGTGACGCGGTGGAGATAACCGCGGCTGGGATTGCTGGTGACAAAACGCTGGATCAGCAACCGGCCGAGGAAGGGGGCGATGTTGGGGTGGTTGTAGAGAACATTTATGGCCGCATCCAGGTCATTCTCCGCGTAAGTGCGGCGGTTGGCGGTGTTGGCGAGATCACCGGAGTAAGCGGGCAGGGTGTCGCTTTGGCGGTTGCCGTTGGCGTCGAGGCGCAGTTGCAAAACTTTGGAACCGGGGTCGTGATAGTCCACCCGGCTGGCGCCGGAGCCGGTGAAGGGAAAGTTCCTCATCGGGTTTTCATAACCAGGATGGAAGTACTCGGTGCCCTGGCTGCCCAGGAAGCTGTTTTGCACGTAAGGTGGCACGTAGTTGTTGGCGGAGCTGTTTTGCACGTACGCAAAACTCCAGCCGGTGAAGACCCGGGCCAGCTCCTTGATATCGTCGTTGTAATAGGTGGGAATGGGCTGGCCGTTGGAGGCGAGGCGCAGGCTGCCGTCCTCCCAGAGCTGGAACAGGCCGATGGAGAAGAGCTGCATCACTTCGCGCGCGTAGTTTTCGTCGGGCGCGGTGATCAGGTTGCCGCCGGTGTCAAAGGTGGCCATGCGGTTCTGCAGGCTGCTGAGGTAGCGGCCCATGATGGGGTGTTTGCTGATGTCGAGCAGCAGCTCCTTGACCCGGATGTCGGTGCCGTTGGCGGTGGAGTAGCTGGCGGGCACCGGGGTGTTGTTGGTGCTGGAGGTGACGCCGCCGGGCGGTTGCAGATGGCGAATGCCGTCGGCGAAGTCGCCCAGCATGTCGTAGTAGCGGCTGTGGCCATAAGCGCGGGCGCTGATGGTGCCGTCGCGATCGGAGACGACGAAGATTTGCTCGAGCGCAAAGGCGGTGCGCTGGCGGAGCTGGTCTTTGGCGTTGTTGGCGATCATCCACCAGCCGCGGCGGCGGTTTTGATTGTCCGGATCATAGCTTTCCTTGTTGCGTCCGGCGGGGACCGGCGGGTTGCCGACGGTGGAACTCCAGCGGGTCCAGTCGGCCGGATTGTTCGGCGGGTTGCCGACTTGGTTGTTGTTGCCGTCGAGCAGAGGCCGCTGGCCCCAGTGCTCCCATTCCTGGGTGTTCGCGGCGCGGAGGTACTCGTAGAGGCTGGTTTGGGGCAGGCTCCACTGGTTGTTGATCCAGGTGGTGAACGCGGCGATGCGATTGGCGGCGCTGGTTTTGGGGCTGGCGATGCTGTTGAAGAGCGCGTCGATCTCCGCCTCAGTGGGGCCAAAAGTGGCCTGGGTCAGGAAGCGGGCGCAGTCGCGGCGCACCTCGGTGTCGTTGGCGAGATTTTCAAGGGTGGGAGTGGCAGGCGCGGGTGGAGGGCTTTCGCTGCCTTCCTGCAGCGCAAGATCGGCGCGGACTTCGCCACCGGCATAGCGGGTGGTGTGGACGTTGACGTAAAGCAGGTCGCTGCCGGTGCGGTAGAGGGCATTGATGATCTGCTGGCCGGTGAGACCCGCAGAGTTGACGATGGTCCAGGGGTAATCCGCGAGCGGACCGTTGGGCAGGCCTTCGGGCTCGCCATAAACGATGGTGCCGGTGGCCACGGGGCCGGAGCCGCCATTGAAGTAGTGCACGTGGCTGCCGTCCACGTCAGTCTGCGGTGTGGTGAGGCCGTTGAAGGTGGTGGAGATGCGGCCTGCCGTGTTGGAGCCATTGAGAATGATGGTGGCAAAGCCGGAGGCGCCGGTGGTGACGCCGCTTTGCGGTAGGAATCGGCCGACGAAGAGTTTCTCGTTGGCGGTGATGTCCTTGGCGTCATAGATGTAGGAGTCCGCGGTTTTGGTGGAGCCCAGCGTGTACTGGCTGCCGGCGGTGACGGTGAGGCGGACGCCCTCGCGATACTCCGGGATGCCGTCATCGACGGGACGAATGTGGATGTCGCGCGACTGGGCATTGGTGGTGAGATCGAGGCTGGTGGTGACGGCGGCGCCGCCGGTGGCAGCGGTCCAGGCGCTGTAGTCACCGGCGCTGGCCGGGGCGCGATTGGAGGCTGCGGGTGTGCCGGTGAGGGTCAGGTTGACGGTGATGGGGGCGAAGCCGCCGACGCGGTTGACACGCAAACGGGCCGGGGTGGTGGTGCGCGGATTTTCGCTCAGATCGTTCACTTCATAACCGGTGGCGGCGCTGCTGGCGGTGATGATGCCGCCGGTGAAGGCATGGGGATTGGTGGAGGTGAGGAAGCCGTTGGCGCCGAGGCGGTTGTGATACTCCTGCTGGTTGGTGAGCAGGTCGCCATCCGGATCTGTCGAGCCGTCGTTCGCGTTGTTCGGATTCAATCCCTGGGCGACTTCCCAATCGTCGGGTGAGCCATCACCATCCGTGTCGGTGGCGCCCTGAATGGTGAGATAGGCCACGGTTTCCGCGCTGTGGGTGTTGCTGACAGTGCCCTCGCCAAACTGCGCCGGGTGGGCGTCCTCCTGGCAGAGCAGGTTTACTTTGTCGGCAAAGAGGTACTGCCAGCGCAGGGTAGCGGGGTCGGCGTCAATCTTGGTTTGCATGGCCGCAAACAGGTAAGGATCGGCGTGCATGCGGCTGAAGGCGCGGGTGCGGAAGGAGCTGTCGTGGTTGGTGCCGTTGCCCGCTTGAAAACGCATGCCGTTGGAGAAGAAATTGGTGGTGCCTTGAGTGAGGGCGATCCAGTGGACACTCTCGCTGGGGTGCGCGCTGGTATCGATTTCCGACTGGTTGACTTCCACCAGGAAGCTGGAGGTGGTCACCGTATGCACGCGGGAGGTGCAGGCCTGGCCGCCGTTGGTGGTGGCCACCTGGGAGAACACCGCGGGGGTGTTGGGAAAGCCGGAAGCCAGCGCCTGGCTGGTGCCGGTCTGGCTTTGACCGCGGTTGTCGCCGGTGATGGCCACGGTGGTGCGTCCCGCCTGCCAGCGCACGCCGCCGATGGCGTGGGAGCCGGACTCGACGACGATGTAGCTGAGTTTTTCGAGAACATTGTGCGCCTGGGTGCTGGCGTGGTCCCAGCGTTTGATTTGAAACTCAAAGCTGGCCTTGTTGTTGTTGGCGCTGTCGGTGGCGCGGACGTTGCGCACGCGCACGGTGACGGCGGTGCCGCTGGTGTAGGAGGGTGGCCCCATGACGACCACCGGGGTGGTGTAGGCATTGGCCAGATTGACCTTGGTCCAGGTGGCTGCGTTGGCTTGCTGCACCAGCACATCACCAACCTCGACCTTAGCCTGCTGCTCGCCGTTCATGGTGCCAAGCACGAGATAACCGACCGCTTCCGCGGTGTGGGTGAGATTGGCGTCGGCCGAAGTTTCCTCCTGGAATTGCAACTGCACGCCGGTGGCGGTCAGTGACTGCATGCGCAGCTCGCCAGGATCGGTGTCGTTGATGGTCTGGGTCTGCGCGATGAGAATGGGGCTGTTGCGCGTGTTGGGAAAGGTTACGGTGGTGAAGGCGTCAGTCACGGTGGCGCTGGTGCGCACCACGCTGAGGATGCGGCCGTCGAGATAACCGGTGCCGGTGGAGACGGCGATGTAGCTCACGCTTTCATCGAGGATGGCGCCGGTGTTCGCCTGCTGGCTTTCGAGGCGAACCTGGAAGCCGCTGCTGGTGACGCTGCCGAGGCGTGTTTTGAGGGCTGCCAAGCCATCGCCGCTGCTTGTCCAGTTGTTGTAGCTGTTGATTTGGGCGACCACGACCGGCGTGGCGGTGAAGCCGCTCAAGGACACGGAGAGGGGCGTGCGGTTGACGGCGGCCAGTTTGCCCACCTGCCAGCGTTGCGCGCCGAAAACATGGGTGCCTTCGGTGAGCGCCAGGAAATGCACGGTTTCAGTGCCATGCGCGCCGTCGAGGTATTCCCACTCATTGAGCTGGAGGTAAAAGCCGGTGGCATGCACCTCGGTGGCGGTGAGGACCATGGGGGCGCCGTCTGCCTTGGTGGCTGGACCCAGGATAACAACCGGGGCCGCCTTGAAGGTGCGGGTGAAGGGCACCCAAAGCCAGTCATCCGCGGTTGGCTGGCTGATGCTGACGGAGCCGACTTCAAACTGAGCGGGCACCGGCAGCGGCGGCGCAGGCGGGCCTTGAGCCTGGGTTTCTTCAACATGAAGCAGGCCGCAAAGCAGGCCTGCGACGACGGGGGTTAGGAGGCGGCGCAGCGAGGAGCGCCGGGACTGACACGGTGTGGTTGGTAAGAGAGCGCGAGTCATGGCTCTCGTGTTTTATCCTGTTATCGATAAACCTTTGGAGTCTTTTTTTGTCATCCGTTTGGATGACGATACGGTGACTTGTTGCTTATTAGAAATAAATGAAGACTTGGTTGCGCGCGCGTTGAGAGCGCGCGCGAAGCGACGGGAGTCCCTGCTTGCAGGTCAAAAATAGTCATGCTGCTGCGGTCCAGCAATGAGCTGCAGTTCTTTCTGCGGCAATCGTGCGCGCGCAGTTTTGGAAGATGGAACCGTTCGTTTAATCGCCGGACAGAAGGGGTCCGTTGGCGGTGCTCAGCTCCTCCGCGAGTTCGCTCAAAACATCGTCGCGCGTCCACATCTCGCGGTCGGGGCCGGCGGAGCGCACCGTGGTAAGCCAGGCGCTTTCGGGATGGAAACGATATGGAGTGCCCCAGCGGTCGAGCAATTCGCCGAGGGCATTCAGGTTGGGATGATTTTTGGGCAGCACGGCGATGCCTTTTGGGTTCTCACCCTGCAGGCGGCGCACGATTTCATCGTTTTGTTCGCCCATGGGCATGGCGCCAAACGCACGGCGATATTCCTCCAGCAGGATCACGACGGTTTGCATATCCTGCTCGGCGGTTTCGTTGTATTCGCCTTGATGCTCTGGCACGGTCGAAGGAGAGGAGGGCATGAGGGCACTGCCCGGCGCCTGAGGTTGGCTTGAGGCGTTGGGAAGGGCAGTGGCAGGTGGAGTTGAAGCGCGGGCGGGTGCCGCCATTGCTGCGGCAGCGGCGGGCACAGGTGGCGGCAACTGTGCCAGTGCCTCCGTCACCGGCAGGGTGTGAACGCGACCCTTGGCGCTGGCGGCGTAGAGATGATGGCCGTAAGGGCTGTTGATGGGCGGCGGTGGCAGTGGGATTTGCAGCGGGCCGCAGAAGGAGGGGTCGACCGGTCCGCGCGTGGGCGAGATCACCGGCCCTGGTCCGCTGGTATGGATCGGTCTGGCAGACGAATCGCCTGCCCACCTCCAGCTCATGGAGAGGATGGCGGTGGCGACCAAGACGCCTGCAATGGCGAGCAGCGGGAACGGGATGCGACTTTTTGGCTGGGACATAACAAGCGGGCTGGGCCAGTCGTTCGACTGCTCGCCGTCGCAACAGACGACGAGCTATTTTTCGAAGTGTAGTGGAAATCAGGTGTTGAAGTCAATGAATTGGAGATTGCCGGGATGCCGCCCACGGTCTGGAAGCGGCCCAGGTTGGGGAAGATGGTGGCAATGTCGTCGTTGGTGAGGCCGCCCAGATAACCGCCGCCGTCCTGGGACAAGAACCACTTGGCGGCGACGGACATGTACTGCTCGACAGGCGGGTCCAAGCACAACAACAGGCGCACTGCCAAAAACGCGATTGAAACTACAGCGTTCCATTGATTGCCATTGCTTTGAATGATTGATTGCCATTGCTTTGAATGGCGGCGTTGCGGAGAGCGGAGCCTGCGCCAGCAAAATCGCGACGGCTAACCTGGCCAGGGATGAGGTGAGCGCGCCGTGTGGCGCCGTGCTGGGAACAGGTGGGTGGGCCATGGTCCGAGCATTTCATGAAATTGCCTTTTCTTTGGAAAGAACAAGCTTGTCCCCCAATCGGATGACAGATGCCCCTATTTGTTATCCTTTCGAAACAAGGAGCGATCACTGACCGCGCTGCAACCCAACCAGCGCAGCAAGCCAATGCGGTTAAAGGATGGCTTTAGTGCGGGGGCGGCCGCGACGATTCCAGCACGCCCCGCTGCATGGCTGCCAGCACCGCTTGTGTGCGGTCGTGCACCCCGAGTTTTTTCATGGTGCGGGCGAGAAACGTCTTTGCCGTGGTTTCAGAGACATTGAGTTCGTGCGCAATTTCTTTATTGGACAAACCCTGAGCGACGAGGCGCAGCACGGCGACTTCACGGCAGGAGAGATGGACCTGGCAGGAGCGTTCGCGCAGCTTGTCCTGCACCCCGGGGGGGAAACAGGCCCTGCCGGCCTCCAGCAGGCGCACCGCGCGCAAGAGATCCTGCTGGCTGGCGGACTTGGCGACAAAACCATGCACGCGGGCTGAGTAGGCGCGCAGGATGTCCTCGTCGGAATTGCGATGCGAAAAAATCAGAACGCGGGCGTGGGCGCCCAAGAATTCGCGGGCGAGGTCGAGCCCGTCGCGATCCGGAAGGCAGGTGTCGAGAATGACGATGTGGGGTTGATGCTGGGCATAAAGTTGCAGCGCCTCGTCAGCCCGGCCGGCCTCCGCTACCACCCGCAGGCGTTGTTCGTTGCGGAAAAAAACGCGCAGACCCAGCCGCGTGATGCAGTTGCGGTCCACGAGCATGATGTCCTGGCGCGCTGCAGCCGCGTCGATTCCATGCCGGGACGGGTGTTCCTGCGGTGATGCAGGAGGGCGGTCAGCGGCACCTCTGGCGAACATTAACCAATGAATGCCAGAAAAGCTGATGTTCAGGCAAGTAAGAATTTGATCTTCTTTTGCGCCTCAGGAGCATCTGCTTGCGGGGTTTGGCTGGAGCGAGTAGCGTTTGCGGATGAGTCTATGGTATTGGGAAAGCCTATGGGCTCCTTCCCCGGGGGCAAAGGCCCAAGTTTCCTTGGGAGAAGGCGGCACTTCCCTGCTGCGAAGCCGTAAAATCGGTCCCAGCGCAGGTTTGCGGCACTTGCACTTTAAAATGGAGACCGCCAACCCGACCGGCTCTTACAAGGATCGTTTTGCCGCTTTTGCAGTGTCAATGATGAGGCAGGAGGGCAGGCACACCTGCGTGGCCACTTCCAGCGGGAACACCGGTGCTGCATTGGCGGCCTACTGCGCCGCGGCGGGTCTGCGCTGCCGCATCGCGGTGGTGGAAACGGCACCGGAGGGCAAACTCCAGCAAATGCTGGCCTACGGTGCCGAGGTCAGGCGGGTGCGGGGTTTTGGCTCGGATGCGGAGGTGACGTGGAGGACGTTTGAGAGGCTGCGGGAATGGGGGGAGGCACCCGGCCATGCGCTGCACATCAGCGCCTATGCCTGCAGTCCGGTGGCGATGCAGGGGGTGGAGAGCATCGCCTTCGAGCTGGCCCGGCAGGCGCCGCAGATGGCGCGCGTTTTTTGCCCCGCCGGTGGAGGCGGGCTGGCCCTGGCGGTTGCTCGTGGTTTGGTGAAAGCGGGCCAGGGTGCGGCGGTGCATTGCGTGCAGCCGGAGGGCAACGACACCATCGCGGGTCCGCTGCGCGACGGAATGACCCAAGCGCGGGCTGTGGATTGCCGCACCCAGATCAGCGGCCTGCAGGTGCCCACCGTGCTGGATGGGGATGCCGTCATCGCCGCCTGCCGCGCCAGCGGCGGCACGGGGTGCGTTGTCAGCGACGCGGAGGTGTGGGAGTGCCAGCGACGGCTGGCGCATGAGGAAGGCGTTTTTTGCGAGCCAGCGGGCGCGGTGGCGGTGGCGGGCGCTCTCAAGGCGGCGCGCGAGGGTGAGTTGCCGGCGGATGAGCCGGTGGTCTGCCTGGTGACGGGCTCAGGTTTCAAGGATGGCGCTTCCATCGAGCGCATGAACGCGGCCGTCGTGGTGGAGTCACTGGACTGGCGGTCCTTGTAAAACGAGCTTCCGGCGGGTGGTCCGCAGTTGGTGAAGGAGTCGCCGCCATGCCGCGTTTAACCAGTCATGCATCGCCTTGCTTTTGTATTGCTCTGCCTTCTCGCGCTTTGTCCGTCTCTCGTCGCCCAACGCGCCAAAGCGGGCAAAGCCAGCACACCGCCGCCCGCCAAGCCGCCGCTGGAAGCGGTGGACATCGCGAAAATGCCCGCGGGCATGGAACAGACCGATGTTTATCTGCTCATGGGCCAGTCGAACATGAAAGGGCGTGGTCACATGCCGGCGGAGCCGAAGCGTGATTCGCGCCTCGTCATGATGCACCTCAACGACGACCAGTGGTACCTGGCGCGCCATCCGCTGCATCTCGTGGGGGATGCGCAGACCTTTGCCGGCCATGACAACGCCGGGGTCGGCCCTGGGCTGGCCTTTGCCGAGGTCATGGCGGAGAGGAATCCGAAGGCGGTCGTCGCCTTGGTGCCCTGCGCGGTCGGAGGCACGCCGATCCGGGTGTGGGCCAAAGGGGAGAAGCGCTATGACAACGCCCTGCGCCGTGCGAAGCTGGCCCTGCAGAGCGCCGCGCCGGCCAAGGCGCGCATCGCCGGTGTGCTCTGGCTGCAAGGGGAGGCGGATGCCAAACCCGAAGACCGCGCGGTTTATGAGGAGAAACTGCTCAAACTGGTGGATCATCTTCGCGCTGACTTAGGAGAGCCCGATCTGCCGTTTGTCGCCTGCACCATTGGCGAGATGATCGATGACGAAGGCCGGCTGGCTGACAAGGTGGCGATGAATCAAATCCTCCTGGCACTGCCGCAAAAGCGCCCCCGCACGGCTTGCGTCGATGCGCGTGACATCAAGACGCACATCGGCGACGGCGTGCATTTTGACACGGCGGCGCAGGAGGAAATCGGCCGCCGTTTTGCGAAGCTGATGCTGGATTTTTAAGAGCCTGTCCGGCAAATGTTATCATGGAAGCTAAAGAAAAGCTCGCGACAAGCTTCTTGAGCAACGGCAGACTATAGGAACGTCAGGGTGCATTTTTTTTGACAAAATGAGAACAAAGTTGCCGGCGATCAGTCAAGGGTTTAAAATCCAAACATCCTAATGCTCACGATGACTTCATCACAAAAACCCTCTAGAAATGGAGGGCTGCAACCCTTTTCAGGCCCTCACCGGACGGCTAATTTGTCAAAAAATTGCAGCCTGACCCCAATCCCCTTTTTAAACAGAGCAGTTCGAGGTTGGGAAGCTGCGACTAAATATGGACCAGCGAAGTTCATGCCAGGAACAGGAGATTTACAAGTTAAAAACTACGTAACGAATGCCTTTAAAGAGGCATTCGGCAAGGGATTGAAAAAACCCAATGAACTCAACGGCTATGTGTACACAACGCAGTTTCACGTAGGTGCGGCTAATGGTTGTATGACGAGGAAAATTAAGCTTCAAGTGAACTCGTTGGGCGAAGTTCACGCTTTTCCATTTCCAGAATGACTATGAGTATTTTTCTTGTGGTATTTTACTCATTAAAGGATGAGGAGGATGATTTGGCAGGTCTTTTTGTGGCCGATAGTGTTTCAGACGCGGCTATTTTTGCTGAATCTACGCTTTATACATTTCTAGCGCCGCGTTTCCAAAGTTCTGCGTCGTTTGTTTTTCGCATGGGTTGCGCATTTCACAATCAGGAATATGGGATGATAGCGGGCCCATTTTACGGAAAGTTTTTTAATAGGCATGGTTGCGAATCTTGGATTCGTGAAGCTCATGATTATGAGTGGGAGCAGCAATTCGAAGATTGAAATGAACCCACGAGCCAACCAATGGCATTGGCCGTGCCAACCCATTTGAAATATTTGCAATCCGTGCAGGTTGATTCGGGCTGGCCTCACCCAGCCTTCACCCCTTGCGGGGCTGGCCTGCGGCCGGTCGAAACCGCCTCCAATCCTTCGGCGGTTGGCTCGGCTATGAACGCCTCCATTCACCTCCAAAACCCAAAAGAATCCACCAGTCGCGCCTTGTTCATCATCGCGTGTGACCGGCTTTCTCTCTTGGGGAAAACGGGGTCAGGGTGCAAAAAATTGACAAAATGCAGCTCCAGCGCATCGCGAAGCTCGCGGCTCCGCGCCGTTGCCAACCGCCGGGATGCTCGGCGCCGCTCCCGCCCCTGCCTCAAGGGGAAACGGGGTCAGGAGACATGAAAGCCATGTAGAATCGGGGATGCAAGGCAAAAAG
>CAZKMS010000121.1:0-19198 GCA_964553805.1 uncultured Verrucomicrobiaceae bacterium | reverse complement strand
GGTGCGTGGTGGGCGGTGCAGGGTTCGAACCTGCGACCCCTGCCGTGTGAAGGCACCTCAACTCCACTGTTGCCGCCCCTAGGATGGTCGAAACCAGTAGCAAAGTCAACAACTTATCGCTGTCGTTGGGTGTGCAGAGATGTGCCGATCGCTATGTAGGGTGTGGCGAAAATGTGGCAACGTTTGTGGATGCAGAATGCCGAAGATGATGGACACAGAGGACGATGCCGTGACCCCACCTGATCCTGCCGAAGATTTCGGACAAACGCTGCTTGAGCAATTTATGGGCGAAGCCTTAATGATGGTTGTTGACGCGGCTCAGGACACAAAGCGCAGCCGCGAAACTTTGCATCCCATGGCCACCCGATGTCTTTTCAACGCAACGAAGGGCATCACCAATATCGACCTACTCAACATCGTCAAGTCGGGCACCTCCAATGCAGAGGTTGGCGACAAGAAGCAAGCAAGATTGCTTCGTTCGCCTGGGAAAGAGAGGGGCCTGTCCCTTGGCACTCTTCAAAGGCATGCTGTAGCGCTGCTCTTCAGTGCGAAGGTGCCCAAGGCGGAGATCGCACGCGCCTGGGCGAGCATGCTCATCTTTGATGCAGCAAGGGAAGCCTATCAGGATGCACGAAAGACCAACGGGCTGTTCAGCGTGCAAGAGCTTCAAGCAAATCCAAAACTGGCCAACGACTTGCTGAATCGATGTTATGACCTTGTTGGCTTGCGGATTACAGAAGGATTTGGGCGCGCGACCGCAAAGGCCGAGAACAGCCCCGGCATCACCCTCGGCACGGCGCTTGCCATCAGATTTCTACAGTACGGCGCTGCCGCAATCGTAGAAGCAATGGACAGGCCAGTGCCCCTGACCTCTGCATACATGGACCTTGACACTGTCGTCTACCCAGAAATCGAGGCCTACGACCTTGAGGCTCGGGAGCAGTAGTACGGGTTGATCAAAGGTCAAATGAACGCTCTGCTGGCAGGAGCGATCAATGCGTGATTGCACAACAGCCGCGCTGCTGCCTGACGGCATGCCCAGTCGCTAGAGATCACTTGTATGGCTGTTTTCATGGACCACCCTGACCGTAGTCTGCAAGTCAGTTCAAGAGGCCTTTGAAGGATTCGGAGGGCGTCCGTCGTGCCAATCGGCAGCGCAGTTACGCCGGTAGCTACCGCCATGCGTCACGTCGTGCCAAGGCTAGACGCGCTGGCACCGTCGCTTATTTGTCCTCCCTCCCTCAGTCTTCGTAGTAGTCGAATCGGTGCTTCACCTAACGGAGCACCCCAATGCGCGACTACGCAACAGCGGCACTACTGTCTCAGTGCAGTGACGACGTACTGGTAAGTCCCGCCGAGATTTCGGCACTCACGGGAATCGCGAAAGCGACCGTGGAGCAACGTCGGTTGCGCGGACTGCCTGCACCTATTCCCGACATCCGACTTCTGCGCTGGCGCCTTGGAGACATTCGCGCCTGGATGAATCGAAGCGGGCTGCCTCCCGCGAAAGGGACCAATCGCATCAAAAACTACAAGCAGGTAACCACACACCGGACGCAATCGTCCGATGTGCCAGAGACCCGCATGAATGCTGGCTCTCCTGTGAATACACCCCATACGGTGGGCAGCAGCCAATCGTAATCCACACAAAGCAAATCAAGGAGTTACGAATGGCCAGCAAGATCATCACGCTGCGACTGCCGCGCCCCACTTACGACGCCCTGGCTACGGCCGCCGCCGTCGCTGGGCTTCCCCTATCGGTGTACGTGCGCGCCAAGATTGACAGGACCGAGATCAGCGCGACGTTGGAGACGCTGATCGATGAAGTGCGGAAATGCACTGCACCACAACCAGCAGTCAAACCGCATACACCCTCTCGCGAACGGGAAATCCTGCTGCTGGCGCGCACCATTGCCGCCCACCTGAACCCGCAGATTCCCGCGGCAGTGGCCGCGAAGCTTCGCGCAGAAGCGGAGGCCCGGAAATGATGCCGCTGGTCCTGCTGTTCTCTCTGGCCATGGGCATCATTTCAGGTGCCGCGGTCTGGTTGGTCATTCGGCACTCGCACTTCGTTGAGCAGCCCGATGCGTTGTGGACCGCTTTGGTTCAGTTCTGGCTGATCGCGCACAACCCTCATGCGAGGGTGTGGACCTTGATCCCAGCCACAGTTGGCATTGCCGTGGCCATCGTCGTCATGGTGATGCTGTCCGATGCAATGGACCATAGCCGCCGCAATCGGCGGGGAAGCAAACTGGTGCAGGCGAAGGCCTTGGCGAAGTTGACGCGGCAGCCGCGCAGGCATGGGGCCCAAGTTGCTGTGGGCGAAGTGCCCGTGCCATCTGATGCAGAACTCACCCACATCCTTATGGTCGGATCGACGGGCACAGGCAAAAGCAACGCCCAGAGCGAAATCATGGCCGGCGCGGCTGCACGCAAGGACCGCATGGTCATCGTGGATCCCAACGGCGAGGCGCTGGCCCGCTACCTGCGCGCCGGTGACAGGCTGTTGAACCCGTTTGACATCCGAGGGGAAGGATGGTCAATCTTCAATGAGCTTCGCAGCCCATCGGACTATGAGCTCGCGGCACGGTCGATGATCCCGGCTTCCGTAGCGGAAGATGAAACATGGAGAGCAAAGGCTCGCACGTTCCTCGCCGATCTGCTCCAAGAGTTGGTGACACGCGGGGACGAAGCCACAGCTTCAAGGCTCCTCTGGTGGGCGGCAGAAGCCCCACGCGCCGAACTTCAGATTCTGCTCGCAGGCACCAGCAGCGCGGCGCTGCTGCAGCCGGATGCAGGTCGGTTGCTGGACTCTGTTCGAGGCATCCTGTCTGGATATCTGAGAGCCCATTGCAGGCATCGACCGGGAGACTTTTCGATCAGAACATGGCTCGAAAGCGAACGCGGAAACCTGTTCTTGACCTGGCGCGACGACCAGATTCCCGCCCTTCGACCGCTGATTAACTGCTGGCTCGCCTTGCTCATCAGCGCAGTGCTTTCCAGCCCCAAGGGTGCAGGCGCGCTCTGGCTATTCGTTGATGAACTCGGTTCACTTGAACAACTGTCCGGCCTGGAGCCTGCGCTGACGAAGGGTCGGAAGCATGGTCTGCGAGTCGTCGCTTGTCTTCAGTCCACCTCTCAGCTGACAACCCTATATGGGCGCGCCGCCGCCGACACGTTGCGCAGCTGCTTTCGTACCTTGCTGGTTCTGGGTGGCAGTGCTACGGATCCGGATACCGCAGAGGCCATGAGCAGGGGCTTGGGTGATGTAGAAACTGAAGAGCTCACCATCTCTACTTCAAGAGACGGCACGCGTCGAACGACTTCCGAGTCACATCAGATTCGAACGCGCAGACTTGTCCTGCCAGCCGAGATCCAAAGTCTGCCGATCAACCATGGCTACCTGAAGTTTCCTGGCGATCTGCCTCTCGCACGGATTGCGGTCCGCCCGCCGTCTGCGCCTGCCAAGGCTCAACCGTTCGAGGCCCAGTGATGTTGTCCATCTCCAATGTCCAGAACACTCGGGCCGCCGCTGAATACTATGAAGTACGAGATGACTACTACACAACCGCTGGAGGTAATGCGGCCGGGAAATGGAGTGGTGACGGGGCGGCTGCACTGGCACTTCATGGCCCGATTCAAAAAGCGGAATTCGTTGAGCTGTTGGCGGGTCGGCTGCCAGACGGCAAGTCGATTCATCGAGCAGCAGGCGGCCATCGCGCCGGCGTTGATTTGACATTCTCCGCACCCAAGTCGGTTTCGATGATGGCACTGCTGACGGGTGACGAGAGGGTGGCGTTAGCTCACGCACATGCGGTCGACAAGGCAATGGAAATCGCGCAACAACGCGCCGGCTTTCGGTCGACCGCGGATGGGGTGACTGTGCATCAGCAGAGCGGCAATCTTGTGGTGGCGCAGTTTCCGCATGAGCTCAGTCGGGCCTGCGACCCCCAACTGCACACCCATTGCGTTGTTCTGAATGCCACGCGGCGGCCAGATGGTGAATGGCGCGCGCTGGACAACGAACCTCTTTACAGGGCCAAGATGCTCCTGGGATCCATCTACCGTGCCGAGCTGGCGCATGAGTTGAAGTCTCTTGGGTATGAAATTCGAGTGACCCATGCTGACGGGCGCTTCGAGCTGGCGGGCTTTGCGCCGCAGGTCATCAGATCGTTCAGTCAAAGGTCGCAGGCCATGGAGGAGCACCTGTTGTCAAGGAGCACCCAGAATCATGACTTTTCTGCGCTCGAACGAAAGCAAGCGGCACTCGCAACGCGGGTCGCGAAGACCGAGGTGGATAGGGCGGCGCTTGGCGATGCATGGCGACTGCGTCTTGCCGAGCTCGGTGCGGACCTACCTGCTGTTCCGGTGGAATCGCACCAACCCACCGAGAATGTTTCAGGGCAAGCTGCTTCAGCCGTCGACAGGGCCATCGATCATCTGTCTGAGCGCGAAGCCGCGTTCATGCTTGACGACCTGGTGCGAACGGCCATTCAGTTCGGCACAGGAACGACCACACATGCAGCGGTTGTCAGCGACGTAAATCGGCGACTCAGCGCCGGCGCATTGATTTCGTCGGGAGCCGTCCTAACCACTCCTGAGTTGCAGGGAGAAGAAGCCACCCTGTTGGCCGCAGAGTCCGAAGAGCGTCACATGCTCCGAACGCTGCTGGGTGGTGTCGCACTGCGCCCAGGCGCGAAACCGCTTTCCGCAGAACAGGCGACGGCGGTCCATCACGTCTTGGGAACGCGCAGCCGGGTTCTAGGCTTGGTGGGAAAGGCCGGAACTGGCAAGACAACGACTCTGGCGACAGCAGTTGATTGCCTCACCACCTCGGGCGTCAATGTCATGGGGGTTGCGCCAAGCTCAAGCGCGTCCAGGCAGCTTGCCGAAGCAGGCATGGTGACTGCGACTGTTGCCGCCTTCGTCCAGAACAACACGGGTGCGAAGCTCGGCCAAGGTGGCGTGCTGATCGTCGACGAAGCTGGAATGGCCTCCACGAAGCAGATCGCGGCGCTGATCGCGAGCGCTCGGAAATTCGACTTCAGGTTGGTGCTTGTGGGCGACCCAGGGCAATTGGCAGCGATCGAAGCCGGCAAGCCACTTGCACAGCTTATCAACGCCGGGATGCCTACCACCTCGCTGCGCGAGGTGCATCGCCAACGCGATGCAAGCCTGAAGCGTGCGGTTGAGCTCACGTCGAATGGACAAATTCATGATGCATTGGCGACCATCCAACATTGCGTCACTGAGGTGCCCGCCCGTGCCGACAGGCTCGAAGCCGTCGCGACCGCCTACGCTGCGCTCTCACCTGAACAACGTGCTGAGACGATCGTTGTTTCCGGTACCCGTGCCTCCAGAGAGCAGCTGAACCAACTCATTCGAACCAAGCTCGGTCTGCGAGATGAAGGCCCGAAAGTGCGCACGCTGGAGCGAAAGGATCTGACGAGGCAACTTGCAGCATCTATCACATCCTATGAGACAGGTGACATCATCATTGCCGAGCGGGACTACCCCTCGCTTCGACTGCGCCGCGGCGATCAAGCAAGCGTGGTCAGAGTGACTGCAACGAACGTGATCCTGGCGGATCCGAGTGGCAACGAAGTTGCATGGAGTCCGGCTCTTGCGACGGGGCTGTCAGCCCATCGTCTGGTTGAACGGGCGATTGGCGCGGGCGACTTGCTTCGCATCACGGCCAATATGCATTCAGAAGGCCTGCTAAACGGCGACCAGGTCACGGTGACCCAGCTTGATCATGAGACTGGCGCTTGCACCGTGGCCCTGTCCGACGGCACGACTAAGGTGCTGCACCTGTCAAAGCCCATGCCCCTCGACCATGCGTACTGCCGCACCGTGTATGCCAGTCAAGGAGCCACTTGCGAGCGCGTCTTCATTGAGGCCGACACCGCTAGCCTCACGTCGAACCAGAGTACCTTCTATGTGGCCCTCAGCAGGGCCAGATCAGAGGTAGTGATTTTCACGGATGACGCTGAGCACTTGGCGCCTTCTATGGCCCGCTCTCATGCGAAGTTCTCCGCCCTGGAAGTAAAACCACTGGACATTGGCGTCGAGACTGACGTTGAGTAGTGACGGGTCGGGAGTAAGGCGAGGTCGTTTAGATGCACAGTAATGCACAGGGTTGAAGAGGTACGAGGTTGACGGGAGGGAGCCGGCTTGCACTGTCCTACACTGTTCAGCAACCTAGTTGAAGGAGGTGGACCATAGCAGCGACGCCTTCGAGCTTCCTGCCTGTGCAAAAGCTAGCCGAATACCTGCGAACGAAACGGCGTGCCGTCCATCGGATGGCTGCGGGCCAACGCCCGCCCGCCCTCACGGTGCGCGCGATCTGGCGGTGCAGACAGGCCAACAACGGCTGGATAGCTGCGCAACCATCACCAGTGCGTCGACCTGCCCAACTCAATGTGTCCGGTGCGGACGTGATGGCATGAAGCTGATCCACAACAGCGGCACGGACCGCGTCATTGATCTGTTGCGGCCTCACCTGAAGCCCGGCAACCAACTTGCCTGCGTGACCCCGTCGTTTTCGCTGTTCGCCTTCGCCGAGCTGCGCGAAGCGTTGGCAACGCTCGAACACGTGCAACTCATCCTGCCGCCGGCCGGCGAAGCCCTGGAATTTCTTGGCAGCGAGGGTGACCGTGCGAGCCGCAATCGGCTGCGGGCCCGTTGGCTGGCCAACCAGTGCGCCCAATGGCTAACCAAAAAGGTAGAGCTTCGGCGCGCGCACGGAAGGGTGCCACAGGGCACGGCCGTGCTGCGCGAGGCTAAGGGCACCGCCGAACAGGTGGTGTTGGGCTCGTTCGCATTCAGCACGGACGGCCTGGGTCTGACGCCTGGGAACCCCTTGAACCTAGTCCAGGCGTCAGAGTCTGCAGCCGAAGCGGCCCAGCTCGCCCAATGGTTCGACCTTCAGTGGAGCGCTCTTCGAGCACAGCCTGAAAGTAGCGAGGCACTGGTGGCTGCGCTGCAGAGCATCGGCGAACACCGCTCGCCCTTCACGATCTACACGGCGATCCTGAATTGCCTGTTCGGTGGCCGGGGCGACGAGTTGGACGAAGAGCGCATCGTCAAGTCCGCCACAGGCATCCGAAGTACCGTGGTCTGGAAGAAGCTATTCAAGTTCCAGCGCGATGGCGTAGTCGGTGCCATTGACAAGCTTGCTCGATTCGGTGGTTGCATCATTGCCGACAGCGTCGGCCTCGGCAAAACGTTTGAGGCCCTGGCCGTCATCAAATACCACGAGCTGCGCAACGACCGGGTGCTGGTGCTGGCGCCCAAGCGACTGCGCGACAACTGGACACTGTACAAAGGCAATGACAAGCGCAACGTGCTGGCTGCCGACCGCTTCAACTACGACGTTTTGAACCACACCGACCTGTCACGCGATGACGGTAGCTCTGGGGACATCGACCTGTCCCATGTGAACTGGGGCAACTACGACCTGATAGTCATCGACGAGAGCCACAACTTCCGCAACAAGGCGTCGAACAAAGGCAAAGAAACACGTTACGACCGGTTGATGCGCAAGATCATCAAGGAAGGCGTCAAGACGCGCGTTCTCATGCTGTCAGCCACGCCAGTGAACAACCGCCTAGCCGACTTGAAGAATCAGATTTCCTTTGTCACCGAAGGCGACGACACCGCGCTGCTGGAGCATGGCATCGCCAGCATAGAGCAGACCACGCGCAAGGCGCAAACTCAGTTCAACCGCTGGCTGGACATGGACGAAGGCGAGCGCACGCCGGCTCACCTGGTCGAAATGCTCGGCTTCGATTACTTCACCCTGTTGGATCACCTCACCATCGCCCGCTCGCGCCGGCACATCGAGCGCTACTACGGCACCGATGAGACCGGCAAGTTCCCTGGCCGGCTGCCACCCATCAACATCAAGGCCGACGTGGACTTGGCGGGCCAGTTCCGAGCCATCAAGGACATCAACCTTGAAATCCGGCGCCTCAACCTGGCCAGCTACGCGCCGCTTCGCTATGTGCTGCCCAGCAAGCAAGCCGCCTACGATGCCAAGTACAGCACTCAGGTCAGAGGCGGCGAGAGCTTCTTCCGTCAAGCCGACCGTGAAGAAAGCTTGATCCACCTGCTACGGGTGAATGTGCTCAAGCGCATGGAGAGCGCCGTGTCCTCCTTTTCGCTGACAGTGCAGCGGCAATTGAAGGATGTTGAAGCTGTGTTGGCCCGCATCGAGGGCTTCGCCAAAGGCGCCGAAGGCAGTGAAGACATCGAGGAGATCGACATCGCCGATGTCGATATCGAAGATCCGGCCTTTGAAGCCCTTTTGGTCGGCCGCAAGGTCAAGGTGCTGTTGGGCGACGTGGACCTCATACGGTGGAAGCAAGACCTCATCGAGGACCGCAACCGCCTGGCGACGCTGCTGGCCGCCGCCCAGCAGGTGGATGCCGCCCGCGACGCCAAGCTGGCCAAGCTGCGCGACATGATCGAGCAGAAATGCCGTCACCCTATCAACAAGGGCAACCGCAAGATCATCGTCTTCACCGCGTTCTCGGACACGGCGCAATACCTGTACGCCAACCTGGCGCCGTGGGCTAAGGCCAGCCTCGGCATTGATGCTGCATTGGTCACCGGCGGTGCCGGCATCCAAACGACCATGCCCAGCCTGCGCAAGAGCATGAGCAGCGTGCTGTCGGCGTTCGCGCCTCGGGCCAAGGAACGGCCAGCCGACATGGCTGACGAGGGCGAAATCGACCTGCTGATTGCCACCGACTGCATCTCCGAAGGCCAGAACCTTCAGGATTGCGATTGGCTGGTCAACTACGACATCCATTGGAACCCGGTCCGCATCATTCAGCGGTTCGGTCGTATCGACCGCATCGGCTCGCCCAACCAGAGCATCCAATTGGTGAACTTCTGGCCCAACATGGAGTTGGAGGAATACATCGGCCTAGAGCAGCGTGTCAGCGGGCGCATGGTCCTGCTGGATGTGTCGGCCACTGGCGAGGAGAACCTCATCGAGCAGCAGTCGGGCAACCCGATGAACGATCTGGAATACCGGCGCAAGCAGTTGCTCAAGCTCCAGGACACGGTCATCGACATGGAAGACCTGTCCAACGGTGTGTCCATCACCGACTTGACGCTGACCGACTTCCGCATTGACCTAGCCCAGTACCTCAAGGAGCACCCAGGCCACCTCGAAGGGCTACCGCTGGGTGTATACGCGGTCACGAGCAGCATCGACGCAGACATTGCGCCAGGCGTGATCTTCTGCCTGCGGGCCGAAGGCACGGTGGCCGCCAAGGGACAGCAATCTGACTACCCCCTGGCGCCGATCTACCTGGCCCACGTCGGCGACGACGGCGCGGTGTTGCTGCCCTACACCCAGGCCAAGCGCATCCTGGATCGGCTCAAGCGCCTGGCCCTCGGGCGCGAACTGCCCGACGACGGCGCCTGCGCCAAGTTCGACAAGGCGACGCGCCACGGAGAGGACATGCGCCAGGCGCAGAAGCTGTTGGCAGCGGCGGTGGCGTCTGTGGTGGGCAAGAGCGAGGAACGGGCCGTCGCCAGCCTGTTTTCGCCAGGCGGCACCCACGCCATCAAAGGCGAGTTCGCCGGCAGCAACGACTTCGAGGTGGCGGCTTTCCTGGTGGTCTTGCCAGGGAACAGCGCATGACAGTGCCGGACCTGATTGCAGCACTGGCGCTGCCGGCCAGTTGCCGGGTGGATCAGCGCGTTCCCAAGAAGATGCTTGTCGAGAACGGCGCCCCCACGGCCGCCGACAAACGGCTGCTGAACGACGCCATCGAGGAAATCCAGTGGATCGCGGCGCTGAAGCCCAATACCGTGGGCGTGCCTGATTTCCGGGACAACGACCGGGAATACTTGGAAGTGGCGGTGCTCAGCGTCACCGCGCGCGGTGTGCCGGCCACCATTGGCACTAAGGCGGCGGCGGTCGCGGCCGCCAAGTCCTTCAACACGACGCGGCTGGCCGAGCTGGTGCACCGGGCAGTGCCATACCCCTTGGTGCTCGTGCTGGCTACGCCGCAAGGCCTGCTGCTGTCCATGGCCCACAAGCGCTGGGCGCAGAACGAAGCGGGCAAGGTCGTGCTGGACGGCGAGGTGGTCACCATCGAAGCGGCTGGTGACCTAACGCCCGCGCATCCCTTCATGCTGAGCCTGGCATTGGCCCACCAGCCCCAGGCGACGCTGATGGCGTTGTACCAAGGCTGGCTGGACTGCCTGACGGCACAACAGGCCGCTCGCTATACCGGCACATTCAAGACCATAGATGACCCGGCGCAGGCCATCGCGCGCCGTGCTGCTTTGCGCGAATGCCAACGGCTGGAGCAGGAAGCCGCACGTCTGCGCGCGCAGGCGGCCAAGGAAAAGCAGATGGCCAAGCAGGTGGACATGAACCTAGCGCTCAAGCGTGTTCAGGCCGACCTGACAGCGGCCCGTGAACAACTTTGAAGATGGACCCGATGATGGAAAACAAGATGCAGATGATCGACGCGACCAGTGAGGGAGCGCAATCGGCCAACCTGACGGCAGCAAACATCGAACAGCTCAAGGTGCTGTTCCCCGAGCTGATCACCGAAGGGCCGGACGGCGCTGCGGTGAACCTGGACGTGCTCAAGGCACTGGTGGGCGACACGACTGCCACCGATGCCGAAGAGAAGTACGGCCTCAACTGGCATGGGAAGCGCCGGGCTCGGCAAATCGCACTCACCCCCAGCACGGGCACGCTGCGCCCTTTTCCTGAGGAAAGTGTGGAATGGAGTATCACGCAAAACCTGTTCATTGAAGGCGACAACCTGGAAGTTCTGAAAATTCTTCAAAAGAGCTATGCAGGAAAAGTAAAGCTAATTTATATCGACCCACCATATAACACAGGAAAGGATTTCGTTTATCCTGACGACTTTAGGGACAACATCGGAAACTACTTGGAATTAACCGGGCAGACTGAAGGCGGACGCAGGATCAGTACCAATAGTGAAACCAGCGGGAGATATCACACCGACTGGCTGAACATGATCTACCCAAGGTTGAAACTTGCTCGAAACCTCCTCCGTGAGGATGGTGTTATTTTCGTCAGTATTGACGACCATGAAGTAGATAACCTCAAGAAAGTTTGCACAGAGATTTTTGGCGAAGAGGCCTTTGTTACGCAGTTCGTTTGGAATACAGAAGGACATACGGACAATCAGTTCGATGTCAAGGTCAATCACGAGTATGTTTTACTATATGCAAAGAATCCAGACGCAGGTCGCCTCGGACACGTAGTTGATCCTAATACGCGCAGTGAAAGTAATCTGTGGAAAGGATTCGCTGAGAACTCAATTACAAAGAACGGCCCAGCCAATCCCCCGTCCTCGATTGAGTTGCCCGCTGGATTTCCAAGTTTGGCTAGCGAGTTAGATTTACCTCCGAATAGCCCGCCCAAGAAATTCTTTGATGAGATTGCAGAGCACGGTTATATCCTTCGAGAAATGACCGAAAGATTCGAGGTTTCTTATCCAATACGGCTGGATCGAATGCTAATTCGTGGGGCACAACTTGAGCAGCCTTGTAGGGTGTTTGCAGGGTGGGCGAATGCAAACAAGCTGAAGTCATTCATCGCGAATGGATGTCTGCCCATAGAAGATGATGGAGATAAGGTTTCCTTCTATCTGTCTGAAAATGGAGTCGTCTACTATCGAAGAGACCGCGAGAAGGCGAGAAATATTGTTTCTGTGCTCCGAAACTTCAGTACGACGGAGAAAATGCGGAGTGAACTTGAGGCGATGGGTATTCCGTTTCAATACCCGAAACCAAAAGAGCTGATGCAATATATTATCCAGGTCGGCTGCGAGAAGGAGGGCATAGTGCTTGACTTCTTCGCTGGAAGCGGATCGACAGCTCATGCCGCTTGGCTTCAGGAGGTTGTGGATGGGGTTAGCAGAAGGCTAATACTGGTTCAACTTCCTGAGCCCCTTGATCCAACAAATGAAAAGCAACGAGCTGCGATTCAATTCTGTGACAAGCTCGGGAAGCCGAGGTCGATCGCGGAAATCACAAAAGAGAGATTGCGGCGAGTCAGAGAGAAGATTAATTCTGATAATCCGATGTTTACAGGAGACATGGGCTTCCGGGTTTTTAAGCTTGACAAGTCAAACATACGCGCTTGGATTCCGAATTCAATCGATTTGGAGCAAACGCTGCTTAGTCACCAAGAGCACTTGTTGCCAGATAGATCCGAAGCAGATTTGCTCCATGAGCTGATTCTCAAGCTCGGCCTGGATCTATGTGTTCCAGTCGCAAGCCACACGATCCACAACAAGGAAATTCACTCCGTGGGCGGCGGCGCACTTATTGTTTGTATGGCCACTGAAATCCTGGCGACGCATGTGGAAAGACTCGCGACATCAATAATTGAGATGCGCAACGAACTGGCACCTGCCGGGGACACCACCTGCGTATTCCGCGATAGCGCCTTTGCTGACGACGTTGCCAAGACGAACATGGCGGCAATCCTGGAGCAGAACGGCATCCTGAACGTTCGTAGCCTGTGAGGGTTGGCCGATGAAACTTCACTTTGAGCCCGACCTTGACTACCAGCTTCAGGCCATCGAGGCGGTCTGCGGCCTGTTTCGTGGCCAAGAAGCTTGCCGCACCGAGTTCACGGTCACTATGAAGTTGCCAGAACAGCAACTGACATTGGGCGTTGCCGAGACCGACCTCGGTGTCGGCAACCGGTTGACGCTGCTGGACGATCAGCTGCTTCAGAATCTGCGCGACGTGCAACTGAGCGGAGGCTTGGCCCCGTCTAGCGTGCTGACATCCGGTGACTTCACCGTCGAAATGGAGACTGGCACTGGCAAGACCTACGTCTACCTCCGGACGATCTTCGAGCTGAACAAGCGCTACGGCTTTACCAAGTTCGTCATTGTGGTGCCCTCGGTGGCAATCAAAGAAGGCGTCTATAAGTCGCTACAAATTACCGAGGAGCATTTCAAGGGTATCTATGCCGGGGTGCCGGTGGACTTCTTCCTGTACGACTCCAACAAGCTTGGCCAGGTGCGCAACTTCGCCACCAGCTCGACCATCCAGGTCATGGTGGTCACGGTCGGCGCCATCAACAAGAAAGATGTCAACAACCTCTACAAGGACAGCGAGAAGACGGGGGGCGAGAAGCCCATCGATCTCATCAAGGCCACGCGGCCCATCGTTATCGTGGACGAGCCGCAGAGCGTGGACGGCGGCCTGACGGGCGCCGGCAAGATTGCGCTGGACGCCATGAACCCACTGTGCACGCTGCGCTATTCGGCCACGCACGCCAATAAGCACCACATGGTGTACCGACTAGATGCGTTGGACGCCTACGAGCGGAAGCTGGTCAAGCAGATCGAGGTGGCGGCTGCGACCATCGAGGACGCCCACAACAAGGCCTTCGTGCGGCTAGTGTCGGTCAGCAACAAGCGCGGCACGATCAGTGCCCGGGTGGCGCTAGACGTCAAGACCGCGACCGGCGTGAAGCGCCAGGAGGTCACCGTCAGTGATGGCGACGACTTGCAGCAGACCACCAAGCGCGCGATCTACGCCGACTTTCGAGTGGGCGAAATCAACACGGCCAAGGGTGAAGAGTTCTTGGAGCTGCGCTGCCCTGGCAGCGAAGCAATGCTCGCGGTGGGCCAGGCCTACGGCGATGTCGATGAACTTGCCGTGCAGCGCGAGATGATCCGGCGCACCATCCGCGAACACTTGGAGAAGGAAAAGGTGTTGCGGCCCAAGGGCATCAAGGTGCTGTCGCTATTCTTCATCGACGCGGTGGATCGCTACCGCCAGTACGACAAAGACGGCAACTCGATGAAGGGCGACTACGCCCGCATCTTTGAAGAAGAGTACCGGCGCGCGGCCAAGCTGCCGACCTACCAGAGTCTGTTCGCCGAAATCGACCTAGCCAGCGTCGCCGAGGAAGTGCACGACGGCTACTTCTCCATCGACAAGAAGGGTGGGTGGTCAGACACGGCCGAGAACAACGCCGGCAACCGCGAGAACGCTGAACGGGCCTACAGCCTGATCATGCAGAAGAAAGAAGAGTTGCTGGACCTCAAGACGCCACTGAAGTTCATCTTTTCGCACTCGGCACTGAAGGAGGGTTGGGACAACCCAAACGTCTTCCAGATTTGCACGCTGCGTGAGATGGGTACGGAGCGCGAGCGCCGGCAAACCATTGGCCGTGGCCTGCGCCTTTGCGTGAACCAGGAAGGTGAGCGCGTGCGCGGCTTCGAGGTCAACCGATTGACCGTCATTGCCACCGAGTCCTACGAGCAGTTCGCCGAGAACTTGCAGAAGGAAATCGAGGACGACACGGGAATTCAGTTCGGCGTGGTGGCACAGGATCAGTTCGCGGCCATCGCTATCAAGGGTGCTGACGGTAAGCTCTCTCCCTTGGGCGTCGAGCAATCCAAGGCCCTGTGGGATCACCTGAGGACCGCTGGGCATGTCACCGCCGTGGGGAAGGTGCAGGACTCGCTAAAGCTGGCCCTGAAGAACGGTACTTTCACATTGCCGCCGGCCTTCGAGGCCCAGCGCGCGCAGATCGCCGAGGTGCTGCGCAAGGTGTCTGGCCGGCTCGAAGTCAAGAATGCCGACGAGCGCAAGGCCGTGCCGCTGCGTATGGGGGCGGACGGCAAGGCCGTGTACCTGTCCGACGACTTCAAGGCATTGTGGGACCGCATAAAGCACCAGACAACCTACCGAGTGCAGTTCGACAACGCCAAGTTGCTGCAAGATTGCATCGCAGAGCTAAAGAAGGCCCCGGCCATTGCCAAAGCCCGCTTGCAGTGGCGCAAGGCCGATATATCCATCGGCAAGGCCGGCGTGCTGGCCACCGAGAAGGAAGGCGCCGCTACCGTCGTGCTGGATGAGACCGACATCGAGTTGCCGGACCTGCTAACCGACTTGCAGGACCGCACCCAGCTCACACGCCGCAGCATCATCACCATCTTGACGAGCAGCGGCAGGCTGGATGATTTCAAGCGCAACCCCCAGCAGTTCATCGAGCTAACCGCCGAAATCATCAACCGCTGCAAGCGCCTCGCGCTGGTGGACGGCATCAAGTATCAGAAGGTTGGCGACGACCACTACTACGCTCAGGAGCTGTTTGCCCAGGACGAGCTGACGGGCTACCTGCGCAACATGCTGTTGGACACAAAGCGGTCGATTTATGAACACGTTGTGTGGCAATCAACCCCCGAACGCGACTTTGCCGACGCCTTGGAGAAGAACGACGGCGTGGTGCTCTACGCCAAGCTGCCGAGCTGGTTCAAGGTGCCCACGCCGCTGGGGCCGTACAACCCCGACTGGGCGCTTCTGCTGGAGCAAGACGGCGTGCAGCGCCTGTACTTCGTGGTCGAGACGAAGAGCAGCCTTTTCACCGATGATCTGCGCGACAAAGAAAGCGCCAAGATCGAGTGTGGCAAGGCACACTTCGCGGCACTTGGGGTTGGTGAAAATCCCGCCCGCTATTTGGTCGCACGGACCCTCGGCGACGTATGGACCTCAGTAGCGTGAATCGCCGTTGCACTCAAGGGGGCATGTGGCGCGCTGCTCAGGCCAAGGCCTGAGCCCCACGACACATCCCCCCGCCGCCTGCCGTTGGCCCCCCCGAGGACACGCGTCCTTGCTTTTGCAAAGACGACTTCTTCACCACGACTGCGTCGTAGGCTTTACTGATCCGGATCCGCTCTAAGCTGGCGATGGCTCACGTATTGCCACCGCCGAAGCAACTCCCCACGCCACGCGGGGCCGATGCGGGCCAGAGCTTCCGCAATCGTGTACCCCTCCTCCTCCAGGATTTCCGAGCGGCTGGCCGCGATTGCAACGTAGAGTCGCTCGCCGGTACTCAATGGGCCATATGCGGCAAAGCGATCGCGCGCAACATGGTTGGCGATTTCGTCCAAACGGTCGAGTTGACTGTCCATTTTTAGGTTTCCTTCGATTTGGTAGAGATTGCGGAGTGGATGACAAGCAGTCGGGCACGAGTCACTGCGAGCTGCACCAACAAGTTGGTGCATCAAGTGACATCACGCGGCGGGCGATTTGCGCGGGGCAGCTTCTCGTACTGGAGGTTCCGATGAAGGTCGGTCCAGAACGTTGGGTACCGCGCAATCTGAGTCGACAGGGGCCACGGAAGGCTTCGATTTCTCTCATTGAGGATCTGACGGACTGAACCTCTGTTCGATCCGAGCGTTCCGAGGAAGTCTGGCAAGTCGCTTCCCTCAGGGTGTCGACTGAAGCGGAAGCAAAACTCGTCTTGCAACGATGACACTGCAGCGTTGATCACCTGGAATTTGCAACCATGGTCAAGATTAGGAGTCATTGCACTGCCCCATGCCGTCGATCCGAAACTTCACGGCGGTACAGACCAGCTTGCAGTGCGCGGCTTGCGCTTCCAGCAAGCCAACGTCGCCGACATCGACCGTAGCGATGAACTTGGTCAAGAACCTGATGTAGCTCTCGCTCGCACTCATGGCTGCCTCCAGCGCTTCGCTTACCGCGGCGTGCATCAGGGCACTCATGATGAGGTCGGAACCGCGTTGCGTATCCAACAGTGCGTGCAGAAGGTCTGCATGGTCGGTTTTGTCTGTCATGTGATTTCCTTGGATAGTTGGAACTGCCTGGATGTCAGAAATTGACCCCACGACAGTTCGCAGTTTCTGCATTTCAAGGCACATGGGGGAGGACAAATAAGGATCGTCGAGGGCGCTGCCGTCTATGCCACTAACGCGCTCTAAGGGTCGCCGCCCCTGGCGCGGCGCAAGGGGTGAAGCTGCGCCATGGGCGTGGTATCCCCCACCTTCCTCTCGTTGGGCGTGCAGGCTAGGTGATTCCCCTCCTCGCCCGTGCCCCCTGCTCCTTGCCTCCCCGGTCTCGGCGACGGCCAGAGGCCCAGCACAGCGCTGTGCCGATGCCTCAACAGCCGATTTAGCGAAGGAGCCAAGACCGTGATCAAGATCAAGACCATTCACGCCGATATCTACACCCGCGTGACTGATCGCATCATCGAAGACCTTGCCAAAGGCGTGCGCCCGTGGCTCAGGCCGTGGAGCGCCAGCCGCACCGAAGGGCGCGTCTCAGCACCCTTGCGGCACAACGGTGCACCCTACAAGGGCGTGAACGTTCTTCTGCTGTGGGCGGAGGCCTTTGCGAAGGGATACACGTCCGCACTTTGGATGACATACAAGCAGGCTGCCGAACTCGGCGCGCAAGTGCGCAAAGGCGAGCAAGGCTCGCTCGTCATCTATGCCGACCGCATCACGATGACAGAGCAGAACGATTCTGGTGAAGACGTGGAACGCTCCATTCCGTTCCTGAAGGGCTACACCGTCTTCAATGCTGAACAGGTCGATGGCTTGCCCATCCGCTTCGACGCCAAGCCAGAACCCAAGGCCGAACCCCGGCCGCTCATCGCCGTTGCTGAAGAATTCTTCGACCGCACTGGCGCCCGGTTCCAGCACGGAGGGGACCGAGCATACTTTTCACCGGCCCGAGACTTGATTCAACTTCCGGCCGCCGATAACTTCAGGGACGCCGAGAGCTACGCCGCCACGAAGGCACATGAACTGATCCACTGGACCGGTTGCCCAAGCCGATGCGACCGTGAGTTCGGGAAGCGCTTTGGGGACACAGCCTATGCACGCGAGGAACTGGTGGCTGAATTGGGCGCCGCGTTCCTCTGCACTTCACTGGGCATCACACCAGAACCCCGCGACGACCACGCCGCTTACCTTGACCATTGGCTGGCCGTTCTCATGGCCGACAAGCGGGCCATCTTCTCGGCTGCCACGCACGCTCAACGCGCGGCCGACTACTTGCATGATTTGCAGAAGGAGGATGCACCCTCCGCTTGAAAATCAAAGCGCCGTTGACAGCCAAGAGGAGGAGGCTGTCTCATTGCGCCCGATCCATCCTGCCACCCGCCCGGCCCCGCCCTTGCGCCGCCCACTGTAAACAACGTGGGCGGCGCCTGGCGCTTCTCACGCGGCGATGTCGAGCTTTTCGGCAAGGTCTGCAGGCCTTGGCTGATAGTAGACCTTGAGCATGGCCAGACCCTTGTGTCCAGTCACTGCCGAGAGCTCCAGGACATTGCTCAGTTTTCGTGCAAGGTCCGTTGTTGCGGCATGCCGCAGGTCATGGAACCGCAAATCCGGAATGCCGGCGCGGATCATCGCCCGCTTGTACGCGGCCTTGACTGCTTCTGCACTCAGAGGGAAAACGCGCCCTGATGGATGCCGTTCGAGGCCATTCAGCAAGCGCAGTGCCTTGCGGCTGAGAGGCACATCCCTGGCCTCGCCGTTCTTTGATTCTCTGACCCTCCCATACCGCTCAATTGTGCTGATGTCCTCCCAGCGCAATGCAAGGAGTTCACCGCGGCGCATCGCCGTGCGCAAGGCGAAGCTGACCAACGGGCGGATCCATCGATTTCGCGATGCATGAGGCCGGGCGGAATCCACCGTCAGCTCGCGCAGAAGACGCTTCTTTTCAGACCACGATGGGATGCGCTTCCGATGCGGACTGTCGGATGGCTTGCTCATCTCCCTTACCGGGTTAGAGGTGGGGATCTTCCAGTCCTGCCTGGCCACTGTGAAAACGTGGCCAAGCAGATTCATGTCACGCCTGACGGTGGCGCCACTGACTTCCTTCGATCTGGCGTTGCGCCAGTCGGTGATCGCACCGCTGGTACAGATGATGTCCAGGGACAGGGCGGCCATGGGTTGACGCATGAGCGCGCGAAGGCGACAGCCCTCCGACTCGGAACCCTTTTTCTTCGGTGTCTCTTCGGCGAGGTATCGCCCAAGCAGGGTGTGCAGCGTCAGCGACCGGAGAACCGACAAATCTGATTGCCCACCGGACCTCATGGTGGTCTCGGTTTGTGCCGCCCAGGCCTGGGCGTCAGCCTTCGTGCCGAACGTCTTGGTTTTCGTGGGCCATCCTCTGCGACGAACCTGCGCTTCCCATCGACCTGGACCCCGTTTACGGAAAGTTGCCATCATTACCTCCAAATTGCGAAGTGGCGAATTTGTGGCAAGGAGGCCTTCACGGGGGAGGACAGATAGCCCCGGCACCGATCCGAAAGAGAAAAAGCCTCACAAATCAATGACTTGCGAGGCTTTATCTGGTGGGCGGTGCAGGGTTCGAACCTGCGACCCCTGCCGTGTGAAGGCAGTGC
>CAZKMS010000120.1:0-19369 GCA_964553805.1 uncultured Verrucomicrobiaceae bacterium | reverse complement strand
TGTTACACAAACAGGCAAAAAAAAATCCCAGGCGCCGGAATCAGGGCTTCGCCGCAAAACGGGGTCGGGGTCAGGAGGGAGGGCTGGGGATCTGATCCATCTCAATGGCAAGGGGCTCAAGCGCAGCCCGCCACGCTGAGGTCCGCAGGACCGCGCGCAGCGCAACTGTGATCGCAGCATCGCCACCGCCGTGATGGCATTCTCGCGGAGCATCGGAATGCCTGGGTTATGGATTCTGCTTGAACCGTTGGCAATGCCGTTTTCATTCTGTCAAAAATTGCATCCGACCCCGTTTCTCGGGCATCGCTTGTCAAGTATTGACCCCTGACCCTTTCCGACATCGGAAGTTGGTGCGGGACAGACGAAGGTGGAGCGAGGCACGGGAGCATGGACACAGCGGGGTGAGCCAGGAACGGCCTTTGGCGAAGCGCCGGCCAAGGAATGGCACTTGCCAAAGTGCCAGGACGGAAGAGAGACCAGCTTGGCAAGTTTGCCTCCTGGAACCGGAGGCTTGGCAAGCCTCCTTCCTTGGGCGGCGCTCCATCCTGCCATTGGGCGGAAAGGAAACCGCACCAGCTACCCGGATGATCCAGATTTAGCGCCGCCGCACCTGGGTCTCATTTCGGCTCGACGCCGCCTTCTTTAGCGACCTCGGCTTTCTTCTTCTGAACCGCCTCCGAGTCCACAGTCAACAGTTCCGGCGCCTTGCCGCCGGCTTCGACGAACTTTAGGGCGACGCCGTTGATGCAGAAACGGCGATTGGTGGGTGTGTCCTTGGACACGCTTTCGCCCTCGAACACATGCCCGAGGTGGGCGCCGCAGCGTTTGCACACGGTTTCGATGCGCACCATGCCGTGGCTGCTGTCCGCCTTCTCCAGCACGTTTTTGGCCTTGGAGGCGTCATAAAAAGACGGCCAGCCGCAGCCGGAGTGGAACTTCTCGTTGGAGGTGAAAAGCTCCGCACCGCAGCAGACGCAGTAATAGGCGCCTTCACCCTGCTTCTCAAAGGTCTCGTAGGTTTCGCCAAACGGACGTTCCGTGCCCGCGCGACGCGTCACCGCAAACTGTTCGGCCGTCAGGCGTTTCTGCCATTCTTCCTCGCTGAGAACCACTTCCGGTTGGGGCTTTTGCATGTCTTTTTTGGATGCGGATTTGGCTGGGTCCTCAGCTTGGGCAAGCCAAGTGAACGCGAGGCCGCCAACGGCGGCGGCGAGCAAAGTCAGCGGGTTGTTCATGTTTGTGGATACGATGGCGGAGCACCCGGCATTGCGATTTCTTGACGCGAAAACGTCATTCTGCCGCCATGGCGACCAAACCCGAGTCCAAGCCACCCTCCGCCTCCGCCAACCCCACACCCAACTGCCGCAAGCCCCACGTCATCAAAGTCCGCGCGTCGTCGAAAATGTACTGGGTTTTGGTTCCCAACTGCACCAAAATCACATCCCTCCCGCCCGCACTGGCGGAGGATACCAGGCAGCGGCCGCTGGCCACGGTGTAACCGGTCTTCATGCCGTTGCAGGCGCTCATTTTTCCCAGCAGCTTGTTGGTGTTTTCGAGCGTGGTCGTGCGCCCGTTGCTAAACGTGAATTTGTGATAACGGCGGGACACCGCATCTCGGACCAGCGAGCTGCGGTAGGCCGCCATCGCCACGCGCGCCATGTTGCGCGCCGTGGAATACTGGCCGGGCTCGGTCAGGCCATGCGGATTTTTGAAATTGGAGGCGGTGCCGCCGAGCTGCTGCATTTTGGCGTTCATCTTCTGCGCAAAAGCCACCGAGCTGCCTGCATTATCACGCGCCAGCGCCTTGGCCACGTCGTTGCCGCTTTTCACCAGCATCGCGTACAGCAGGCTGCGCCGCGTGTAGCGCTGGCCCGGCGAGATTCCCAGGCGTGTCGGCTCCACCTGCACATCGGTGGCCGCCACCGTGAGCGTGCGATCCAAACCGCCCGCGTCCAGTATGACCAATGCGGTAAGCAATTTCTGCGTACTGGCCACCGCGCGACGCTGATCCGCGTTGCTGGACGCCAGGTGCGCCCCCGTGCGCGCATCAATGAGCAAATATGACGCGGCCCGTATCGAAGGCGCCTGACCGCTGACCCGCGCCACCATTTCACCCGCCGGATAAGGATCGCGCGGAGGTTGCGGCTGCGGCACGGGCGGGCGCTGCCCCGAATGCTGCTGCTGCTGATAGTATGGATTCTGCGCCATCGCCGGCTGCTGATAACCTGCCGGCAAGCCGCTCGGTCCGTAGCTCATGGACGGATGGTATTGCGTGCCTCCCCGCGAATTCTGCGGGCCGCTGCCGCATGAGGTCAGGGTCGCAGCCACCAGCAACGCCATTTGGAACAACCACGAGCAACGGGAACGGGAAAAACGCGACATCATGAATCAAAGAAAATGCAAACCGGCAAATGCCTGCGCAAAAAACGGGAAGACCACCTTTTGTCAAACTGCGATCCATTCAAAAGCGCCTAGCCGGCAGCAGGCAGGAAACACCTGGCGGTTTCATGAAAGCGGCTCAACTGCGACTGCTCCCAGGCTTCATCCCGGCCCAACTCCTGAGCCAGTTCGTGTGCGACTTGCGGCGCCTTCTCCAGCGCGGCTTTGACATCAAGAAACAGCAGGCGTGTGCGGCGGGCCAGCACATCCTCAACCGAACGCGCCATCTCATGCCGCGCAAACCACGCCGCTGACTCATCATGAGCGCCAGGATTGCGGATTGACAGGTTGCGGGTGACACAGGGACGCTCCTCAAGGTGCCCGAGCACGATCGCATGATCCACCGCATCCTCGGCCATGTGGCGATAGGTGGTCCACTTCCCACCGGCAATTGTCAGCATCCCTGAAGCAGAAATTTCGATTGTATGATCACGGGAAAGTGCCGCCGTGTTCGAGACGTCGCTCGTCTTCACCAGGGGGCGGATGCCCGTGAAAACGCTGAGCACATCCGCGCGCGTGGGCCGTTTGGCGAGGTAGTCGCCAGCGGTTTCCAGAATGAAGTCGATCTCCTCCTCCTGCGCCCGCGGCTCGGGCGTTGCCTCTGGAATAGGGGTGTCTGTGGTGCCCACCACCGCGTGGCCATGCCAGGGAATCGCAAACATCACGCGCCCATCGCGCGTGTGCGGCACCATGATCGCCGTGTCACGCGGCAGAAACTCCCGCGGCAGGGTGAGATGCACTCCCTGACTCGGCGCAATGATAGGCTTCGTCCCAGGATTGTCGACGCGGCGCATTTCGTCGCAGAAAGGGCCTGTCGCATTGATCACACAGCGCGCGGAGAGCGTGTGCGAGGCACCGCTTTCCTCATCACGAAACGTGAGCCCGTTGACAAATCCGTCACTGCCTTTGGAGAGCGCGGTTACCTTGCAGTAGTTGAGCAGGCAGGCTCCTTGCTCTGCGGCCGTGCTGGCCATGTCGATCAGCAGGCGCGCATCATCGAACTGCCCGTCGTGATACTCCACGCCGCCGCGCAGGCCGTCCTGCGAAAGCGTCGGGATGCGCTCCAACACGGCCTCGCGCGAAAGAATCTGCGACGGTCCAAAGCCGTATTTCCCTGCCAGCAAATCGTAAACCTTCATGCCGATGCCGTAGAACGGCGCCTCCCACCAGGCATAGTTCGGCACGATGAAACGCAGGTCGCGAACCAGGTGCGGTGCGTTTTGCAACAGCAGCCCGCGCTCCTTTAACGCCTCCATCACCAGCGAAATGTTGCCCTGCTGAAGATAGCGCACCCCGCCGTGCACCAGCTTGGTCGAGCGGCTCGAAGTGCCTTTGCCGAAGTCATGCTGCTCAAGCAGCGCCACCTGGTAGCCGCGGGAAGCGGCATCGAGGGCAATGCCAACGCCCGTCGCGCCGCCGCCAACGATGGCGATGTCCCAAGGCTCGCGGCGCTCAGCCATACGCTGCAAAAAAGTGTCGCGCTGAAGTAGTGGTGTCGTGCTCATAAATCCTCCTGTTGAAAAGCTAGCTGGTTGACTGCCTCATTCGCGCTCTTCCCACTCACGCGAGCGGTCCAGCGCCTGCCGCCAGCGCGCGCGCTTGTGCGCGGCCTTGTCAGCGCTCATTTGCGGCTCAAACGTGCGCTCCGCCTGCCAGGCTGTCGAGACCTCGGCCTGGTCCTTCCAAAAACCCACCGCAAGGCCGGCCAGGTAAGCGGCGCCGAGCGCGGTGGTTTCAATCACCTTGGGACGCACCACCGGCACTTGCAGGATATCCGCCTGAAACTGCATCAGCATGTTATTTGCGGAGGCCCCGCCATCCACACGCAGACCGTCCATCGGAATGCCGCTGTCTTCTTTCATCACCTCAAGCACGTCAGCGACTTGGAAGGCGATGCCATCCAAAGCTGCGCGGGCGAGATGAGCCGCCGTCGTGCCGCGTGTCAAGCCTGTGATGGTGCCCCGCGCATACTGATCCCAGTGCGGCGCGCCGAGACCGGCAAAAGCCGGCACCAAATAGACGCCGCCGCTGCTGGGAACACTCGCCGCCAGTTGCTCCACCTCGGCGGAACTCTTGATGATTCCAAGTCCGTCACGCAGCCATTGAACGACCGCGCCGCCAATGAAGACGCTGCCTTCGAGCGCGTAGTCGGTCTGCCCGCCGATCTCCCAGGCAACCGTGGTCAGCAGCTTGTGCCGCGAGATTTGCGGTTCCTTGCCGATGTTCATCAACATGAAACAACCGGTGCCATAGGTGTTTTTGGCGAGCCCATGCTCGAAGCAGTTTTGCCCAAAAAGCGCGGCTTGTTGATCTCCCGCGATGCCCGCGATTTTGACCGGCTTGTCGCCCAGAAGCTTTGTCTCACCGTAAACCTCGCTTGATGAGCGCACTGTCGGCAGCACCTCGCGCGGCACTCCCAGCAGCGCGAGCAAGTCGTCATCCCAGCCGCCACGCAACCCGTACAGCATCGTGCGCGAGGCGTTCGACGGATCAATGACGTGCTGCTCTCCGTTGGTGAGTTTCCACACCAGCCACGAGTCGATGGTGCCAAAGGCCAGTTCACCGCGCTCGGCTTTCGCCCGCGCCCCCGGCACGTTGTCGAGCAACCAGCGGACTTTGCTGCCCGAGAAATACGCGTCGATGACCAGACCCGTGCGCTGCTGGATCATCTCCCCATGACCGGCGGCCTTAAGTTCATCGCAAAATCCCGCGGTGCGGCGATCCTGCCACACGATGGCGTTGTGAATCGGCTCGCCCGTCTTGCGATCCCACAATACCGTTGTTTCACGCTGATTGGTGATGCCGATGGCCGCAATGTCCACCGCCGTCAGCCCGGCCTTCTCGAGCGCCCCGCGCGCGGTGTCCAACTGCGTCTGCCAAATCTCCTTCGCGTCGTGCTCGACCCAGCCCTCTTGCGGAAAAATCTGCCGGAACTCCTGCTGGGCGACGGCTCGAATCGAGCTGTCATGATTGAAAACAATGGCGCGGGAACTGGTGGTTCCCTGATCAAGGGCGAGGATGGCTTTCATCGAAGTTGCAGGGTTGGGGCAAACGCTGAATTCCACCGCACCACGATCCGTTCCAGCGCGCCGTTGCGAACGCATTCAAGGTTGAGGTGAAATTCAAGAATGCATCCGGTATACAAGGTTCGGGGAATCCCGTCCATATCCAAATGCTTGGAGGCCTTCGAGCAGGCAACATCTCAACCCGCCCGGTCAAGTGATTGAACCCACTGGCGCAGGCCGTCCGCGCACATGCCCGCAGGGTTGGCCTTCTCGTGTTTCTCCCAGAAATCCTCTGAAACCCCCAGTCGTTTTGCCAGCTCACACTCCTCGCGGCCATGCAATTCACGCCAATCCGAATCCGGCAACGCACTCGCCTGGCACGCCCTCTCAGCCACTTCCCGCACCCTCTCGGCGTAGGCGGCGAGGTGGGAATCCGCCGCGCTCACTTCACCGAAATGAGTCAGGCACAACGCCGCAAACTCCATCCGCCTCAACTTTTTGATGGAGTCCAGATACGGTTGCAGTTCGAATTGGGAGGGCGCGCTGGTGACCGACAGGTAGGGCGAACTCTCCAGCCGCATGCCCGCCACATCACCCGGAAAACAAACGGCACCAATGGCGTAGGCGTGATGATGCCTGGCATGGCCCGGTGTGTCGAGAGCCGTGACCGTGACGGCGCCGACAGCCACGCTTTCTCCATCTTCCAAGGCGGTTACCTGCGCCTCCGGCGCAGGCAGGGTTTCACCCCAAAGTTCATCCATGGCGTCCCCATAAACCATCTGCGCTCCGCCGAGCAAATACCTGGGATCGATCAAATGCCGGCGCGCGCGCGGGTGACAATAAACCTGCGCTCCCTGCCTTGCCCACCAGCCAGCCGCTCCTGCATGATCCAGGTGCGCATGGGTGACAAAAACGCGACGGATCTGCCCGGGAGAAACTCCCGCTTCTCTTTGCAAGGCCCCCAACAACTGCGGCAGGGTACTCGCAGGACCAGTCTCAATCAGCGCCTTTTCCTGCTCCGATTCAATCAACCAGGAGGCGATCAACCCGGGAGTGCCGCGAAACCGCAGGTCAAGCGCACGGATCTGCATCCCAGGTTGCCCGGATTCCCTGCGGTTAGAAACGTCCGCCGCGTCCCGTCGGATTTGGGTCCATGTCCAGCGGAATGCTGACCTGCGGAAAGTCCTTCAGGGTCAGGGAGAACAGCAGGCCGTAGTCGCTCAAGCCATTGCGGCTGTCGCGGACCATGGCGCCGATGGAGGCGCTCCAACTGCTCAGGTCGCGGTGGATCGAATAGCTCTGGTACTCCAGCGTGCTATCATCCATTTCATAGACATGGTTCATGGAGAAGCCCCAGTTCTCGTTCACACGGGCGTAGATGCGTGAATAAACCAAGCTGCTGTCCTGAAACAGCGGATGGTCGTTGATGAACTGCTGGCCGAGTGAAAGCGAAATGCTCTTGGTCGGCAGCCAGGTGAAGCCGTGGTTGATCTCGGTGTAGCTCTCGTCTCCATCGGAAATCGGCAACTGGGTGTCCGCCCACAGGCTGAGCCAGGGCACCGGGCGCCAGAACAACTCGTTGTAAAGGTTGGAAATATCCCGGTTGAACTCCGGATCCTCAAAGAACACATCGACGTAGGTGTTCAAGCCCGCCCAGGTGTAAGTCTGAACCGTCTGCTCGGTCGCTTCACGGAAGGTGCCGTTTTCCGACGACTGATAGTCACGGCGGGTCTGCAGCACGTTGCGCATGCCGAGGCGGGCGATGTTCCAGGAGCGCAGGTCGTCGATGGCGGTGTAGAGCGGCACATCGAGCGAGCGCGGCCGGGTCGTCGGCGCCAGCCGGTCGATGGCAGGAAAGCCTTCGGGAACGTCCGCATCCACGAAGGAGTAGTTCATATAAGGCTGCAGCACGTGGCGCAAGCCGTCCAGGCCAAAGGCGTGGCTCTGCACGTCATCCCAGGTCTTGCTGATCTTGAAGGACACATCCATGCCGGCGCTGAAAATGCCCTTGGTTTCGGTGCTCAGTTCCGTGGCTCCCCCGGTGATGTCGTCGTAGTGCGTCAAACCGCCGCCGATGCGCGGCACCAGGTTCAACCAGCCGAAGAAGGTCTTCGGATAGAGGAACTCATGGTAGCTGTGGAAACGGTTGTAACCCGGCTCCTGCAGACGGCTGCGCAGGATGTCAAGCGCCTGCTGCACTTCATTGGTGGCCACAATGGTTTGAGGGTCCAGGCCAAGCACACGGCGGAAGGCAGCTTGGTCGGCGGGCGCATTGGTGGGCAGGCCAGAAATCGGGTCAATCGGCCCGCCGCTCTTCAAAAACTCCTCGCCGATCAAGATCATGTCACGAGTCTGCTCCAGTTCCATCTCGCTGAATTGCTCCTCGTAAATGCCCGCGGTGGTGTTGCCCTGGTAGAACAAACCGGTGTTGAAGATCGGCTGGCGGATGAAGTCGAAAGCCAGCTCTGGCAGGCGCGTCGAGGTCCGGTAAAAGTCGTTGAGCTGGAACTTGCCCTGCAGCGTCGCCGTGTAGCGGTCGGCTGCATGCACGAGCGAGATCTGGTTGTCTGGCTCGCGATTGGAGCGAAACTCCTCAAAGAAGAAGTCCTCGTAGAAGTAGAAATCGCTCATCTTGTTGATGTCGAAGTCCAGATACCAGGTGCTTTTTTCCGGACCGGGAATGTAAATGCGGTGCTGAAAGTTCACGCGGTAGCGGCCGCTGTCGAGATCCTCACGCTCAATGGCCTCAGCGCTTCCACCCGTGCGTGTCAACTGGGGATCGGTGTCATGCGCGTAGTAGAGCTTGAGCGTGCCGAAGTTGTTTTGGTTCCAGCGATGGCGCATGGAGATGAAATCGACACCACCAGCCACCCCGCGGGAGCTGCGCAGATCGAACTTGTACTTGGCCAGGGTGTGGTCGCCGTGGATCACGCCATACTGGTTGAGCAGGAAGGCGCCCCAGTTGCTGGCCCAGCCCGGAGTGAAGCTGTAACCAACCTCGTCATCGAGCGGCTGCGAGATGTAGGGAAACCAAAAAACCGGCGTGTCGCCTGCGTAAAGCGTCACTTTTTTCATCACAATCCGGTCTTCTGGGTAGATGGTGATCTGCTTGGCGCGCACGCGGTAGTTCGGATCAGCCAAATCGTGGGTGGTGATGTAGGCGTTCTCACCGTCGATGCGCTCGATGAATTTGGTCTCGGTCTCAAACTTGTCCGTGGTGTAAAGCAGCGTGCCGGAGCCTTTGTCCACCGCACTGCGGATCATGTTTCCGGTCAGTTCGCCGGTCTTGATGTTGTAAACGATGCTGTCGCTCTTGTAGGTGATGCCAGCCTTCCAGACGGTGACGTTGTCGCGCGCCATCACATCACCCGTATTCGAGTTGTAATCGGCCCGGCCCGCCCGGATTTCGGTGTCGCCATACAGGATTTCGACGTCACCCGTCGCGGTCGCAATGCCAGTGGCCGGATCGAAAGTGGTCTCAAAACCTTGGATATCAATATTGCTGGTCAGGCTTTCCAGCGCGTCCTGAGCTTGCAAGCTCAGACCCGCGAGCAGTGCCAATGCCGGTGCAAACAGGCTGCGGACAGAAATCATAGGAGTGGGAGGAGAGTGATTCCCGGCGAAAAGGGCTTCCCCGCCGGGGTTCAAAACTGGGTGCTTATTCAATAGGCCAGCCCCCGGCGGGTGACAAGGCAAAAAGATAAAGCCCGGCATTGCCTGCTGGCCAGCCCTTCCCCGTCACGCCGGCAGGCGGACCACTCAATCATCGCCGGTCCTGGGTCCTAAGGCAGGCGCCCGATGCAGCCGGGATTCAGAGGCGCCGCAATGCGGCGATGAGAATCTCGAAGCGGCGCGCCGTGTCAGTTTCACTCAGCAGCTCGCGCAAGGCCTTCGGCTCGCGCACAAAGTGGTAAGCCAAAATGTCACAAACCCGGTCCGGGCAGGCAATCGCCTCCAGCGTCGTGCGCAGTTGCTGCATCGCCTGCGAGCAGGTCGCGGTCGGTCGCGGCAGCAGGCCGATGGCGCTTTGCCGCAGTTCCCCGACTTGCTCCGCCGCTGCCCGGTGCACCGTCAACGGCTCCACCCGGGCGATGCGAAAGGGTTCCGTCTGCTCCCAACCGGTGATCATCACCCGCCGCACCCCGTGCAGCATCAGGTGCGAGGTGCCATCCGGCTGGCGCACGCAGGCGCGGATCAGGCCCGCCGTCGTCCACGGCAGCACCCCGCCCCGGTCAATGCCTCCGATCCGGGTGCCGATGCAAAACATGCGGTCATGCGCCAGCGCGTGGCAGAGCATCTTGCGGTAGCGCTCCTCAAAGATGAACAGCGGCAAAAAGCAGCCTGGAAACAAATAGCAATCCGCGAGCACCATCACCGGAAGGCGGTCCGGGATGGAAACGCTTTCTGCGGGTACCTGGGCGGCTTCCATGAGGGGCAAACGTCAAAATGGCAAAACACCGAACTCAAACACCGAAGCAAACGGCGCTTTCTTGGTTCTTGTGTTTTTACGTGTCGAATCGTCCTTGGGATGGCGACAGTTCGTGCTATGAGAATGCATGCGCCTGCTCGCCATCGGAGACATCCACGGCTGCCTCACTGCTTTCGAAACCCTGCTGGCACACCTCCAACCGGGCCAGGAGGATACCATTGTCGCGCTTGGCGACTACGTGGACCGGGGGCCGGATTCCAAAAGAGTCCTGGACCGTCTGCTGCAACTGGCGGGCGAGACCAGATTGATCCCGCTGCTTGGCAACCACGACTCCATGTTTCGAGATATCCTCAACAGCGAGTTCGGCAACCTGCAAGGCTGGCTGGCTGTTGGCGGCCTGCAAACCCTGGAGTCCTACGGCAATCTCGACAACGTGCCGCCAGCGCACCGGCAGTTTTTGAGCGAGACCTGCCGCCTCTGGTTTGAGCCGGCCGGCGAGGAGGTTTTTTTCGTGCACGGCAGCGCTCACCCCAGCCTGCCTTTGGAGCGGACACCGGAGGACTGGCTGCTCTGGCGGCGCGTGCACGACGGAGCACACCCTCACGTCTCCGGCCGCACCATGGTCTGCGGCCACACCGCCCAGCGCAGCGGCCTGCCTTTGATCCTGCCGCATGCGATCTGCATCGACACTTGGGCGGTTGGCGAAGGCTGGCTCACCTGCTACGATGTGCATGCCGGCGCCTTCCTGCAGACCAACCAGGCGCGTGAATTCCGCCGGCTGACCCTGGCCGAACTGCGAGACGCCTGATCTTTCCCCCTTTATCAACCCGCTTTGCAGGCTAGGTTTCCTCATGGCTCGTATCATCCTGGGTGTCACCGGCTCCATCGCGGCGCATCGCGCTGCTGATTTGGCCAGCCAGTTGACCAAGGCCGGTCATCTGGTCACCTGCATCCTCACCCGCGGCGGCGCCCAATTTGTCACCGCGCTCACCCTGCGCACCCTCTCCCGCCAGCCGGTGATTGAGGACCTCTTCGCCGAAAAAGACGGCTGGCAGCCCGGGCACATTCAGCTCGCGGATGAGGCTGACCTGCTGCTGATCGCTCCAGCCAGCGCGAATGTCATCGCGGCACTGGCAGGCGGTTTTGCCCACGACGCCCTCACCGCCATCGCCCTCGCCACCCGCGCGCCGCTGCTGCTGGCGCCCGCCATGAACGGAAAAATGTGGGCTCATCCCGCCACCCAGCGCAACGTCGCCACCCTGCGCGAGTGGGGCGCCCGCTTCGTTGAGCCTGCCGAGGGCATGCTGGCCTGCGGTTACGAGGGCGTGGGCCGTCTCGCCGGGCTGCAGGACATTCTCGCCGCCGTCAACACCGTGCTGGACGAAAAAACGGCATGAGGATCCTCGTCACCGCCGGGCCCACCCGCGAGCCAATCGACCCGGTGCGTTTCTTGTCAAACCGCTCCTCCGGCCGCATGGGTTATGCGCTCGCCGAAGCGGCGCGGCAGGCAGGGCATGAGGTGGTGCTGGTCAGCGGACCGGTCTGGCTGGAACCGCCAAGTGGCGCCCGGATCTTCCGCGTCGAAACCACCCGGCAAATGTTCGAAGCGGTTCGCGCGGAGATCGACCGCTGTGACATCGCCATTTTCTCCGCCGCAGTCGCTGATTACCGCCCCGTCACCGTCTCCGCCAGCAAGATCAAAAAGAACACCGGGACCCTGACGCTGGATCTGGAGCGCACTGAAGACATCCTTGGCAGCGCTCGCTCAGTCTTTGACTTCAAGGGAACCCTCGTCGGTTTTGCGGCGGAAACCGGGAACCTCGTGGACAACGCCCGCGACAAGCTCAAACGCAAGGGCTGCGACCTGATCATCGCCAATGACGTTTCCCAGCCCGGCATCGGGTTTGACAGCACCGAAAACGCGGTGACTCTCTGCCTGCCTTCCGGTGAAATCCAAACCCTGCCGAGGCAATCCAAGACCTCACTGGCCTCCGCCTTGATTGGTTTTATCCTAGCGCTTCACCATGCCCCCAACCCATCTCTCCGCCCCGCCTGAACCGAAATCCATCGTGAACGAACTGCTCGCCACCGCCACTGAGGCCGCCCAAAAAGCCGGCCAGCTCATCAAGTCCCAATTTGGCAGTGTCCTCACCGTCAATGAAATGCAGCGTCACGACATCAAACTGGAGATGGATGTGCGCAGCCAAAGCCTGATCGCCGATTTGATCCTCAGTCGCCACCCGGACCATGTCATCCTCGGCGAGGAGGGCAACGCCAACCTCGGCGGCGACGGGCCAGTCGAATGGATCGTCGATCCCATCGACGGCACCGTGAACTACTACTTTGGCATCCCGCATTTCTGTGTGTCCATCGCCGCCCGCGCGCGCAACACCGACGAACTCCTGCTCGGCGTCATCTACGACCCCATGCTCGATGAACTCTGGCAGGTGGCAGGCGACGGCCCGGCCACCCTCAATGGCAAACCCATTCACGCCAGCACCCGCGCCACTATGGCCGAAGCCGTGGTCACCGTCGGCTTCTCCAAAAGCAAAGCCTCTCTCGACGCTGGCTTTGCGCGCTACCAGCGCGTCGCTTACGAAGTGCGCAAGACCCGCATGCTCGGCAGCGCCGCGCTTGCCATGGCCTACATTGCCTGCGGCCGCCTGGACGCCTACGTGGAGGAGCAAATCAGCCTGTGGGACATCGCGGCCGGCAAAAAACTGATCGAAGCCGCCGGTGGCAAAGTCCTGCTCAAACCCGGCTCAGGGCGCGAGGGCACGATGTTCATCTGCGCCTGGAACGGGCGCGTGCCGATTGAGGCCTACATTTGAGCCAAAAAAAAGCGCCGCCACGCATGACTCGTGACGGCGCCGAAACTCGGGTCAAATCGTCCTGATCCTCAGCGTCCGAAGCGGAAGAAGAAACCGCCGCCGGGGCCGCTCGCACCAAAACTGGAGCCACGTGACCGGTGGTGATGGTGGCGGTCTGAGTGGTGATGACCATGGCTGGAGTAACGGTGACGGCAGGAACAACTGGAGCCCTGAGTCACCCATTGGCCGATGGGATTGCCGCAGCGGTCATAACCAACGACTTGATAGACCGCATAAACGGGGTGACCGCAGTTGCTGTAGCTGACAACACGGCGCTGACCGCAGGTGTAAGCCTCAGCCGGGGAAGGCAGCGTGATGCCGATGACCGTCAGGGCAGCGAGAATGGCGAGTATCTTTTTCATGGTTGCTGGGGTGAGTTTGGGGTTCGCTTCGTTTGACGACCTCCCCACCCTGCTATTCACCCGCCAGGAAAAAATTTCGCGCAGCGCTATTCGTCGATGCGATAAAGCGCTTCATCACTACGCAGCAGCAACGCTCCAGCCACCACCACAGGCGAGGCCATGAGCTTGCCCTCAATCTGATTTTCCGCGGTCACCTGAAACGCCGCACTCGGCTCAATCAGCGTCACCCGCCCCGACTCGCCGGCAAAGTAGAGCTGCCCGCCAGCCAGGATCGGCGAGGCGGTGAAATTTCCGCCAATGCGCTCCTGCCAGCGCAGCTCGCCACTGGCCGCGTCAAAACAACTCACAATGCCCGCGTCATCGGTGACAAACAAATCCCCGCCCACCAGCAACGGAGAAGGCTTGGCCGGAATGCGCTTGGTCTCCGTCCACACGACATGCGTCTGCGTCACATCACCGTCGCCATCCGTGCGCACGGCCCAGAGTTGCGGTTTGCCGTAGCCCGTGCAGAAAAACAACAAGCCATTCCCCTGCACCGGCCGCGGCACCACCGAGAAACCGGTGCCATGGCGCAGCCGCCAGATCTCCGCCCCCGTTTCCGGCGCCAGCGCCACCACCCACTGCGCCGCCACACACACGATCTGCTCGCGTCCGCGCGTGTCGGTGAGCATGATCGGCGTGCAATAGGACTTCATGCGGTCGCCGGTTTCCGCCTCCATCGGCGGCCGCGGCGTGCGCCAAAGCTCCCTGCCCGTTTCCTTATCCAAAGCCGCCACAAACTGCTGATCGGTGCCATCGCAAATCAGGATCAGCTTGTCCTTGTGAATCACTGGGGAGCTGCCCGGCCCCACCCCATGCTCAAGCTTGACCGCCGCCTGCCAAAGCAAAGCACCGTCTTTGCTATCCAGGCAAAACGTGCCGAAGGTGCCGAAGTGGCAGATCACCCGCCCGCCGTCGATCACCGCGGTGGGCGAGGCGTAGCTGTTGAAATGATGGATCGGACTGGGCGACTCGATGCGGGTCAAGTCAATGTCATGCAGCAGCTTGCCGCTTTGCAGATCGACGCAGAGCGCTTTCAGCGTCACCGCCTTCTTGGTCTGCAGCTCCTTGAACTTGCGCTCCTCCACACCCGCCGCGCGCAGCATCTCCAGCTTCTCGTCTTCGCTCGCCTCCTGCTCCACGGCGGAAGTCATCCACACTTGGCCGTCCGCCACCACCGGCGATGACCAGCCCTTGCCGGGCAGGGGCGTCTTCCATGACACGTTGTCCGTCTCACTCCAGTGCCGTGGCGCGCGGCCTTCACGCACGATGCCGTCGCCTTGCGGTCCGCGGAACTGCGGCCAAAAGGCGTCATTTCCAGCAGCAGTGCCGGTCAGCATCAAAAAGAGCGCGAGAGCATTTTTCATTGCGCATCAAAACGCCAGACGACCGCGCAACTTCAACTGTTTGCGCGTCTTTTTTCCCACGCGGCGCGTTGGCTGGCAAACTTGCGCCAGAGGCATCGTTTCCACCGCATCATGTCGCTTCGTTTGCTTCTCTTCTGCCTTGCCGCGAGTTCCTGCCCGGCCCAGCCCAACGCCCTCTTTTTCATCGCCGATGACATCAGCTTCGATGACCTTGGCTGCTACGGCAATCCCAGCGCGCGCACGCCAAACATCGATCGTCTCGCCGCTGGCGGCATGCGTTTCGACGAGGCTTATCTGACCGCCAGCAGTTGCAGTCCGAGCCGCTCCAGCATCATCACCGGCCGCTACCCGCACAACAACGGCCGCGCCTCCGAACTACATCAACCCATCGCCGCCCATCTGCCCTGGTTCCCCCGCCTGCTGCGCGAGGCAGGCTACCACACGGCGCTCGTCGGCAAAAACCACATGACCTCGGATCAACCCGCCGCTGGAGAAAAACCGCAGCCGCCCGCTTTCGACCTCATTCTTCCCGGCACCGCGCCAGGCAACAAAGGCGGCCACGCCACCTGGGTGCAAACCGTGCAGACGCGGCCCAAGGACAAACCCTTTTTCTTCTGGTTCGCCGCCCTCGACGCGCATCGCGCCTGGGATGCCGATGCCGACTGGGACGAAAAGGCCTACGGGCCGATGCACCGTCCTGAAGACGTGCGCGTGCCGCCCTATTTGATCGACGATGCCGCCACCCGCCAGGACCTCGCTTCCTATCACAATGAGATCACCCGCTTCGATCACTTCGTCGGTTTGGTCGTCGCCGAACTGAAAGCTCAAGACGCGCTGGACGACACCCTCATCTTCATCGCCGCCGACAATGGCCGCGCCTTCCCGCGCGCCAAAACCCGCCTGCACGACTCCGGCATGAAAACCTACCTCATCGCGCACTGGCCCAAGGGCATCACCAAACCCGGTTCGGTCTGCTCCAGCCTGGTCAGCATCATCGACCTCGCCCCCACCTATCTCGAAGCCGCTGGCGTCACTGCGCCGGAGACCTTTCAAGGCGTCAGCCTGCTGCCGCTGCTGCGCGATCCCGCCGCCAGCGTGCGCCAGCATGCCTTCTCCGAGCACAACTGGCACGACTACGAGGCCCATGGCCGCGCCGTGCGCAGCGAGGGTTTCCTCTACATGCGCAACCACCGTCCGCAGTTCCCCTGGCAAGGTCCCGCCGACTCGGTGCGCTCGCCCTCCCACGACTCCCTGCGCGCTGCCGGCAAGTCCAGCCAACTCACGCCAGCACAGGCAGATGTGCTGCTCGCCCCACGCTCCGCCGAAGAACTCTACCGCACCGCCGCTGATCCCGACCAAGTTCGCGATCTCGCCGCAGATCCCGACTACGCCTCCACCAAAGCGCGCCTCGCCGCCCTGCTCGACCGTTGGATGGACGAAACCGGCGATGACGTGCCGGACGATCTCTCCCGGGACTCATTCCATCGCGACACCGGCGAAAAGCTGCCCAACCCGACACGCTCCAAAGAGGCTTTCCGCGGCACTCCGCCCGGCTGGGATCGCCAAGCCTCTCAAATCAACGCTCCAGGTCCTCGCTGAAACTGGCGGCGGCAAAACAAAAGGCGGCGGTCATCGGACCGCCGCCTTTGTCAATCACACGAGTGATTCAACTCACTCCTGGTCGATGCCGACCATGACCAGCATGGTGTCGCCATCGCGGTAAATCCGCAGCAAAGCGGTGCGCTGCGTGCCCTTGACCAGCTCGCGCGCCTCCTTCAGGTCCTTCACCGGTGTGCGGTTGATTTCCTGAATGACATCGCCTTTTTGGATGCCCATCGCGGCAGCGCGGCTGCTGGGATCGACCTCCTCAACCAGCAGGCCCGCCACCGATCCTGGCACATTACTTTGCTTGCGCACCGCAGTGGTCAGCTCTTTGACACGCAGGCCGGGAATGATCTCGCCATTGGCCACGGCCGGGCCTCTGCCTTTCGGCATCCCGCCTGGACCCGCGGCGGCAAAGGCCTCAGCGGGCAGTTCATCAAGCTTGGCCGTGACCGTCATGCGCTCGCCGTTGCGCAGCACTTCCAAGGGAATGTTGGTGCCGGGCTTGCGGGCGCTGATCAGCAGGCGCAAGCGCGCGCTGTCATGGACTTGGGTGCCGTCAGCGGACACGATCACGTCACCGGGTTCGATGCCGGCCTTTTCAGCCGGAGAGTCGCCACCGACCATGTTCACCAGCGCGCCGCCCTGATCTTTGAGACCAAGCAGCTCGGATTTCTCCAGATCAAGGTCCTCGATCCCCACACCGAGAAAGCCGCGGCTCACCGTGCCGTCGTCCAGCAGGTCATCGACGATGCCAATGGCCATGTTCACCGGAATGGCGAAGCCGATGCCACCGTTCATGCCGGTGCGCGACAGGATGGCGGTGTTGATGCCGACGACACGGCCCATCGCATCCACCAGCGGGCCGCCGGAGTTGCCGGGGTTGATGGCGGCATCGGTCTGAATGAAGTCCTCGTAGCCTGCCAGCTTGCCTTTGCCGACAATCTGCATGTTGCTGCGGCCCAGCGCGCTGACGATGCCCTGGGTGACGGAGAGGTTGAGCTGCATCGGCGCGCCGGCGGCGAGCACGATGTCACCCACGCGGAGCTGCGAGCTGTCGCCAATGACGGCTGGGATGAGCCCTTGCGCGTCAATCTTGATCAAGCCGACGTCGGTGAGCGGGTCGGTGCCGATCACTTCCGCCTTGTAGGTCCTGCGGCTGCCATTGCTCTCCACCGCCACCTCGATGTCGTCGGCGTTCTCCACCACATGGTTGTTGGTGAGGATGTAGCCATCCGCGGTGATGATGACGCCGGAGCCCACCCCGCGCTGGCGCGGCAGCTCCTGGCGCGGCGCCGGCTGGTTGCGGCGGCGCGGATCCTGGCGCTCGAAGGGATTGCTGTCCTCAGGGATGCCGAAGTGCCGGTAGAAGAAGGGGCGAAGCTGCGGTGGGATTTGCTGCAAGTCCTCCTCGCTGAGATTCTCCATGCCAGGCATCGGCGTGGAGGGGAAGATCGTGACGACGCTGGGCAGAAGCTTCTGCACCACGTCGGCGTAACTCATCTGCAACTGGCCGCCAGCCGGCAGCGGCGACGGGTCGCGCTTCAGCATGGAGCCGATCTCCGTGATGGCGTTGGTGGATTCCGGCTTGGATTTCTTTTCAGCCGCCTCTTGCGCCAAGGTCAACGCCGTCGCGCCGGCGAGCGCCAGCGCAAGAATGGCAGCGGTTTGGGTCTGGGTTTTTTTCATGTTGTGGTCGGGTTGTTCTGCGAACAACGACGCCGGGGGCTGGGGGCCTGATGCCGGCGCAACAACGGTGTTCGTTCACTGGCTAAACGCCGCCGGCCTGATTCTTCGTGTGCGAAGATCGCCATCTCACGGCGCCGCCGCGATGCTGGCGCGCGCTTTTTCCATCACCTCCGCCAGCGTCACCTCGGCGCCGCCGCGCCGTTTGCTTTCATCCGCCGCCTCCATGAAGGCATAAATCTCCAGCGTTTCGGCAGGGCTGACCGGCGCCTCGCCCGTGCGGGAAAAATGCACGATGCGGTGTAGCAGGGGCTCGTAGCCGTCGAACGAGCCGACCTCCGCGGTCTCGCCCTTGGCGTTCGTCGCGCTGCCGCCGTAGCCTTTGCGCGTGTCACTCGACTCGCGGTAGATGCCCGTGCGCCCGCCCTCCCAGGTGCCCACCACCTCGATCTTGCCATCCTCCGTCGTGCCGCGCTTCACGCTCACACAGCCGGTGCCCATCACCGTGAACAGCGACTCCACGCCGTGAATGCCATACCAAAACAAATCCGGGTGCGTCGGCTCCAGACTGGCCGGGCTGCGGGTGTCAGCCTGCATCACCTGGCCGATGCTGCCACCCCGCACCGCCTGCGTGTTCTTGCCAAAGCGCAGCGACGAAGACGAAAACACCGGCACCCGTGCCTTCTCCGCCTCGTCGAAAATCCGGATCGCGTCCGCCAGGCTGCCCGCGATGGGTTTGTCGATGAAGGTCGGCTTGCCCGCCGCCAGGCAGGGGCGCAACTGCTCCAGGTGCGGCCGGCCATCGTTGGACTCCAGAAACACCACATCCACCTTCCCCACCAGTTCCTCGATGCTGGAGACGATCTCCACCCCCTGCTGCCGCACCTGCTCGGTCAGCTCCGGCACCCGTTTCGTGCTCGACTCGATGTCCTTGCTGCCCTGCGGGTAGGCCGCCACCACCCGGATGCCCATCAACTCCGGCGGCTGCGGCGTCGTCGCATTCAGCATCTTGGTGAAGGCCGCCGCGTGCGAAGTGTCCAGGCCGATGATGCCCGCGCGCAGTTGCTGGGCCTGCGTTTCCTGGGCGAGGCCAAACGCCGCGATGACTGAAAGGAGAGTAAGGGAGCGAAACATGGCCGGAACAAACGCCGCGGCACCGCCTGGATTTGCGCTCCTTCCAGAAAAAACCCCGCCCAGCATCTTCAGGCTGACTTGGCGTGAATTGCGGCTACCCTGCCCGCCCTTTTCCCCCACCCGCCCCATGACCGCCCCGGAAGAAATCGCCCGCCGCCGCACCTTCGCCATCATCTCCCACCCGGATGCCGGCAAGACCACGCTGACGGAAAAGCTGCTGCTCTACGGCGGCGCGGTGCAGCTCGCCGGCTCCGTCACCGCCCGCAAAAACCAGCGCTCCACCACCTCCGACTGGATGGAGCTCGAAAAGCAGCGCGGCATCTCCGTCTCCTCCACCGTCCTCCAGTTCGAATACGGCGACTGCGTCGTCAACCTCCTCGACACCCCCGGCCACAAGGACTTCTCCGAGGACACCTACCGCGTTCTCACCGCCGTC
>CAZKMS010000119.1:0-19373 GCA_964553805.1 uncultured Verrucomicrobiaceae bacterium | reverse complement strand
ATCGCCGGGGGGAAATAACCGGGGAAATAACCGGAGGAAGTTCATCGGGGGGAAGCTCCAACAGGGGGGGCTCATGCTCGACGGGGAGCGCTTTGGGCAGGCGGTGGCGGTGGACGGGGATTGGGTGGCGGCGGCTTCGCGGATTGCATCGGGCTATGATGAAAATGCTTCAGTGCCTGCGGGGGCGGTCTATCTGCGCCATCTGCCGACGGGACAGGATAACTTTGTCTCTGCGGACAGTTTCCGCCTGCCGGGGGCGGTGACGGGGGTGGCGGGGGATGACTTTGGGGCGGCTATCGCTCTACGGGGGAATTTGCTGGTGGTGGGCTCCCCTGGGGCGATGGTGGGCGGGCACGCGGGTGCGGGCCGGGTGACGGTGGTGAGCGTGGGGCTGGGGTTTGTCTCGGTGTTGGTGAATGAGATCGATAATCCGGCGCCGGCGGCGGGGGAGAACTTTGGCCAGGAGCTGGCGCTGGGCAGCCATCACCTCCTGATCGGCGCGCCGGGGGACGCGGGCGGCAATGGCAGCCTTTTCCTCCACGAGGGGCGCACTCCGGCGGACATGCTGCAGGTGAGCCAATTGCCTGGGTCCGCCCCCACGGATGCCGTGGGCACGGCGCTGGCCACGGAGGGGAACCGGCTCTTTTACCGGTTCGGGTCCTACGCCTACGGGCAGCCTTTCAATGCACCATTCACCCCGGCTCAATTCTTCACGACCTGGGAGGCGGACGCTGGTGGCTACGGGGCGGCGCTGGCAGTGGCGGACGGGCTGCTGGCGGTGGGCGCGCCGGGCTGGAACGGGGACGCGGGCTCCGTGGTGCTGCATGAGACGCGGCAGATCGAGGCGCCGAACTTTTACCCGGGCCAGTTCACCGGGAGCACCGCGCCAAATCATCCGCTGGGTGGCACGACGCTGGCGGACTTTGTGGAGGTGGCGGCGAACCTGCAGGCGTCTGCCACCTACCCGGCAGGCAATCCGCTCTACATCGGCAAGCTGGCCGGCCCGGGGGCGAAGGAAAATCCGCTGGCGGTCTATGCGCATGATTCCAGTCTGAGCCAGACCCAGCAGCTCGGCGTGGCAGTGAAGTCGCTCTTCCCCGCGATCTCCCGGCCGATCGGCAACGGGGCAGGCCGCTGGTGGTGGCGGGTGACTTACAAGGCGGGCAAGCTGCCGGATTTCTTTTCCTCAGATGGGAATGGCTCCCTCAGCGAAATGCACAACGGCAGCGGGAACCTGTGGGGGGTGAATCTGCCGCTGAAGGTGGCGGACGAGCTGCGGGTAAGCCAGTCCGTTGCAAATGGGGCGCTGGTCAGCCTGCGCCTGAAGCAGGGTGGCGCGGTGAACGCGGGCAATGACTCGGCGATTTATGTGATGGAACCCAGCGATGTGATGAATCACACTTTCTCCCCACGGGAGGGCGCTAACGTGGGGGTGGATGTCTTCGTCGGTGAGATCGCGCCCCGGGTGGCGGCGCGCGGCTGGTTTTCGTCTTATGCGGCGGCGCTGACGGGAGGCGCAGTCACGACGGCGACCAATCAGGCGGTGCTCACCGGGGGCGCTGTTTTCTCGCGCCGGGGGGACACGGCACCCGGGGCGCGGAATGCGGCGGAAGTGGGAATCACAGCCACATTTGGGAGTTTCACGGGCGAGACGCACAATGACGATGGGAGAGTGCTGTTCCGGGCGACGATCAATCCCAGTCCCGGCGTGACGAGCGCGGTCAACGAGGGGCTGTGGAGCAACCGCACTGGCTCCATTGACTTGGTGCTGCAAAAAGGCCAGCAGGCACCGGGACTGTCGGCGGGCGTGAAAGTGAAGCGCTTCCTCAACTACGCCATCATGGAGGACGACGATGTGCTCATCCTGGCCCAGGTGGGCGGGCCGGGCGTGAAGGCGACTAATGACGTGGTGCTCTACCTTTCCAAAAAGGACATAGCGGAGCCGGGCTTCTTCGAAATCCTGGTGCGGGAGGGCGACCGGCTCCCAGGGACGAAGGGGGCCAAGATCGCCATCATCCTGCGCCTGGAGGCGGCGGCGACAAATGAGGGAGACGGAGCCAACCGCTACGGCCTGCTCTGCTCCCTCGCCACCGAAGCCGGACGTGTGACCGCTGCGGACAACCTCGTGTGGGTCATCGGGAACGCGCTGCCCGGCACGCCGGAGCAAACGGCGGTGCGGCAGCCGCTGCCGAAGCTGCGCAAGGGGGAGAGCAGCCAGGTCTTCGGCGCAGGCTACGAGCGGCTCACCAGCATCGCCTTCCCCGCGGTGACGCGTGACGCGACCGGGGCGCTGCTGACGGGCATGGCGCATGTGATCGACCCCCGCCACGGTGGCTCCACTGGCGTGGTGACCTTTCCGAACAAACGGAAGGCGGTCACGATGATCTGGTGAAGGCCCGGCTGCCGGAGGCGTTTGCGGGTTGAACGGCGCGAGGTTGACGTTCACTGTCGGGGAAGCGTGAAACCCGCGCCCCCTGTCCCTGATTTTTCCCATGCCCCCTCCCGGCAAACGCCCGTTCAATCGCCCCCGCTCCGGTGCGCCGCCGCGCCGCGCTCCCGCTCGTGACTCCGCGCCGCCGCCGGGCAGCGAGACGTGGCCGGTGCCGTGGGCGCAGTTGAAGTACTTTTCTTTTCATCCGGCGATCTTTCCGAACATGGTCGGCGCGGTGTCGCCGGACGCGGCGGCGGGGGACTTGGTCAATGTGTTCGACAAGAACGGCCAGCCTTTTGGCGCCGGCTTTTACAATCCGCGGGCGCGGGTGCCGCTGCGGGTGCTGCATCACGGGACGGCGCCCTTTAGCGAGACGGAGCTGGATGCGCTGGTGACGCGCGCGATCCGCCTGCGGCTGGACATGCTGAAGCTCGACGCGGTGAGCGAGGCGTGGCGGGTGATTCACTCGGACGGGGACGGACTGAGCGGACTGGTGGTGGATCGCTACGCGGACACGCTGTCCATCGAGGTGACGAACCTGGGCATCTGGCGCCGGGTGCGGCGCTGGCTGCCGCTGCTGCACGCGGAGCTGGGCACCAGGCACCATCGCATCCAGATCGACCCCGACCTCGCGCTGATGGAGGGCATGCGCTTTGCCGATGTGCCTGAGGCGGACGATCCCTGCCCGGCGCTGGTGCGTTTCACGGAGCACGGCATCCGCTACGGCGCGGACTTTGCCACCGGCCACAAGACGGGGTTCTTTTGCGACCAGCGGGAGAACCGCCTGCGCCTGGGCCAGTGGGCGCGCGGCCGGGTGCTGGACCTATGCTGCTACACCGGCGGCTTTGCCCTGGCAGCGCGCCTGCACGCGAAGTGCGAGCAGGTGACGGGCGTGGATCTCGATGAGAAGGCGATCGCGCAGGCGCGGCAGAATGCGAACTACAACCAGACGCGGATCGAGTTCATCCACGCCGATGCCTTTTCCTGGACGCGGCAGATGATCAAAAACGGCGCGCGCTGGGATACGGTGGTGCTGGATCCGCCGAAGCTGATCCACCATCGCGACACGCGGGAGGAGGGCATCTTCAAATACCGCGATCTCAACGCGCTGGCTTTGCAGGTGGTGGAGCCGGGCGGGCTGTTTGTCACCTGCTCCTGCTCCGGCCAGCTCAGCGCGCATGAGTTTGAGGAGCTGGTCATCGGCACCGCGCATCGCCACGGCAAAAAGCTGCAAATCCTCGACCGCACCGGCCCCGGGGCGGACCATCCGGTGCTGTCGAACTGCCCGGAGAGCCAGTATTTGAAGGTGCTATGGGCGCGGGTGTTGTGAGCGTGCCGCATGAGGGCGGGTCGCCCTCATTACTTCCCGCCGGCAGCCTCTATTTCATTGCCGGGTTCATATTAATACACCGCCTGACGGTGGAAAAGCCAGCTCTCCAGCAGCAGGAGCAGCAGCAAACCGGCGAGCAGCCAGCGCACGGCGGTCCAGCCGAGGCTGCCGGCTAGCGTGCCTGTTTCCTTGGATTCGTTCGCGCCCGCGGAGTCCTGGCGCAGCGGCAGATCGGTCTCCGCCAGCGAGGCCAGCAGGCTGACGCCGCTGCGGCCGTCCTCCGCCAGCCAGGCGCCCACGCGCTGCGCTTCCTCCCAGCTTTCGGTGTTGGCGGTCTCCTGCTGAAAGGCGCCGCCGTCCCAGTAAGTCCACTCGGTGCGGCCATGCGGCTCCAGCAGCTCACCCGTGCGCGCTGTCGCCAGACCCTGACGCAGCGGCGCATCGTCCGCGCACCAGAGCAACGCATTTCCAAGCACCAGCGGGAAGGCCGGCTGCAAGGCCAGTTGCTCGGACTTGCCAGGCAGAAAGCCGCTCACCACCATGCGATTGCCCCGCACCTCGCCCGCCGCCAGCAGAGGTTGCTGCCCGGCCGTCCACAAGGCTTCCAGGCCCTCCACCAGCTCGAACTCGCTGCTTTGGGTCAGGACCAGACGGTCGGCCTCGACGCGATGCAGCACCGGATGCCCGGGCGCCACCACACGCACACCGTCGTGCGGAATGCCCCCGGCGGGCAGCGCGCGCGCCTGCAGCGGCCCGGAGTTTCGCGGCGGGCGCAGCGCGATCACCGGCCGGTCTGCCGGCCACTGGTCTGGCAGCCAGTTTTCAAACACATACACGTCCGGCGCGTCCGCCGGCGGGAAGGCCGCGGAGTTGCCCTTCCACATTTCAATCTTGCCGGCTTCGACCAGCGATTGGAACGCCAGCTCCGTGAAGGGATCAGCCGCCTCCGCATACCAGGCCACCCGCAGCGCCCGCGCCGTCGGCAGGCGCGCCGCCACCGCGTCATCCCAGCCCAGGCAGTCACCCGGTGCGGACAGTTGCGCCTCCAGCAACTGCCCCTGCGCGCCTTCGAGCGGCAAGCTGAGCGCGATTTGTTTGCCGGGTTCCAATTCCAGCTCGCGCAGTTGCGCCAGCCTTCCGCCGATGCGCACCTCCAGCTTAACCGTCACCGCTGCCGCATTGCCCGCCGCAGCGCTGACCTGGATGAAGCCCTCCAGACGATCCCGCTCCAGCGGCATGGCGCGGACTTGGAAGGCGGTGATGCCAGCGTTGATCCCTTCCTTCAGCGCGACGTCGATCCAGTTCACCTTCGGCACGTCCGGCGCCAGGGGCACACCAGCGGCGGGCTGATCCGTCGCCCACCAGATGGCGCTGTCTTTCTCCAGCTCAGCCATCTGAATCGCGGTGCGCAAGACCACCTCCGGATTGCCCTCGACCGGCCTGGGCTTGAGTGCATCAAGCACGCGCAGGCACTCCCTCCGGTTGCGGCTGCGCGCGAGCAGCACCTCCGCCCGCGCGTCCGCCGCGATCACCGTCACCGGCACCGTGTCCGGCACCGCGGCCAGCAGCTCGCGCAGCCTTTGCCGGCCCTCATCCAAGCGCGTCGTGCCGCCGTCATCCCGCGCCGCCATGGAGGCCGACCGGTCCGCCACCAGCACCAGCGCCCCGGCATCGCCTCCACCGCTCCAGATGGGCCGCGCCAGCACGAGCATCAAGGCCACCAGCATCAGCAGGGCCAGCAGCAGGGACAGCCAGCGCTTGAGTTTGCGCAGCCAAGCCGCCTCCTGGTGTTCGCGCGCCAGCAGCCGGAAAAACAGCAGCGTGCTCACCGGCATCTGCCGCGCCTGGCGACGGTATAAATAAAGCGCCACCGGGATCACCAGCAGCCACGCCAGATGCAAATACCCGGGCGCCAAAAAACGCATCACCCACCAAGCGCGGGAAGCGGCGTGTCGTCAACATCGGAACCTCGTTTCCAAAACGCTGCCATCCCCGCTAAACCGGCTCATTTTCATGCCGCAAAAGAGCGCTTTTTCCCTTGGCAGCAGGGCATCCCTCGCTAGCTTGAAAAGTGTTGCATCGAGCACGTTTCCGGAGCGGTTTTTTGGACGGATTCAGGCGATCAATTCCCATCCCAAATCATGTCCCAAGAAATCGTTGATTCCATCGAATCGAACCTCACCGCCGTGGCTGCCGGCCAGGCCTACGGCGCCGACCAAATCCAGAAACTCGAAGGGCTCGAAGCCGTGCGGCTCCGGCCAGGCATGTACATCGGAGACCCCGATGAGCGCGGCCTGCATCACTGTGTGTTTGAAGTCGTGGACAACTCGATTGACGAGCACTTGGCCGGCCACTGCAAAAACGTCTGGATCACCATCCACACGGACGGCTCCATCACCATTCAGGACGACGGGCGCGGCATCCCGGTGGAAATGCACACGAAAGCCAAAATTCCGACGGTGGAACTGGTGCTCACCAGCCTGCACGCCGGGGGCAAGTTTGGCGACGGCGCGTATGAATTTTCCGGCGGCTTGCACGGTGTAGGCGCCAAATGCGTGAACGCGCTTTCGGACTGGTTCAAGTGCGAGGTGTTTCGCGACGGCAAAATCCACTCCATCGGCTTCGAGCGCGGCATCACCACCGAGCCGCTCACCGTGCTGGGAGAGCTTGATGATCCCGCCACCACGGGCACGAAGATTTCGTTTTACCCCGACGCCACGATTTTCACGATCACTACCGAGTTCGTGTTTGAGCGCCTTCTGGTGCGCTTGCGTGAACTGGCGTTCCTCAATCCCGGCATTCGCATTACGCTGACAGACGAGCGCACGGAGACGCCGCGTCAGGAAGTGCTGCTGTATAAGGAGGGAGTGAGGCAGTTTGTCCGGGAGCTGGGTGAGAACAAGGAAAAAGTCCACGCGGATGCCATCGCCCTGGCCGGACGCCGGGAGGTGGTCATTGATGACAAAAACAAGTTCATCCTGGTGGATTGCGTGCTGCAATGGAACAAGGGCATCAATGAACAGACGCTGTGCTTTGCCAACGCGATTCCCAACCCGGATGGGGGGACGCATTACAGCGGCTTGAAAGCGGCGCTCACTCGCGCGGTGAACGCTTACATCAAGGGGTACCCCGACAACTTCAAGGACTACCGGGACAAGATTCCCGAGATCAAAAGTGACGACTGCCGGGAGGGCCTGATCTGCGTGCTGAGTGTGAAGCTGCCCAATCCGCGCTTCAACTCCCAGACCAAGGTCAAGCTGGTCAATGGAGAGGTCGAAGGAGTGGTCAGCTCGGTGGTCTATGAGGGGCTCATGCGCTTCTTTGACGAGAATGCGGCCATCGCCAAGCAGGTGATCGCCCAGGTCATCATCGCGGCCAAGTCGCGGGAGGCGGCCGAAAGGGCGCGGACCGCGATTCGCAAAGATGCCATGAGCAGCGGCGGTCTGCCGGGCAAACTGGCTGACTGCTCGGAGCGCGACCCGTCAAAGACGGAACTTTTCATTGTCGAGGGTGACTCCGCGGGCGGCTCCGCCAAGATGGGGCGCAACCGTCACAACCAGGCCATTCTGCCGCTGCGCGGCAAGCTGATCAACACCGAGAAAGCCCGGCTGGAAAAGGTGCTGCAAAACAAGGAAGTACAGACGATGATCACGGCCATTGGCACGGGCATCGGCGGCAGCATGGATCGTGATTCGGGCGGGGAGATCATCGAGGGGAATTTCAACATCGAGAAGCTGCGCTACCATAAGATCGTCATCATGACCGATGCCGACGTGGACGGCTCCCATATCCGAACCCTGCTGCTGACGTTCTTTTACCGGCAAATGCCGGAGTTGGTGAAGCGCGGCCACATTTACGTGGCGCAGCCGCCGCTTTATCAGGTGACGCGGAAGAAGCGCGAGGAATACGTGCAAAGCGACGCCGAAATGGAGGCGATGCTGCTGGAGATGGGCTCGGGAGAGATTGGCCTGCGCAATGTCGCCGACGGCAGTCTGGTGGCGGATGAGCGGCTGAAGGCCATTCTGGATCAGTTGGTGCCGCTGGCCAAGTTTGCCGACATTATCCGCCGCCACGGGGGTGATTTTGAGGCGTATTTGCAGGCGCGTGATCCGTCCACGGGAAACCTGCCGCATTACATGGTGACGATTCGCTCGGGTAACGAAGTGGGCATTCACTACATTCTTGGCAACGAGCAGCTCGCCGCTTTCGCCCGTGAGAACAACGATCTGCATCTCTTTGGCAAGCCAGATTCGGGGGAAGAGTCCAACGGGGCTGCGGCCCCGAAGGCGCACCGGCGGGCGCGCCTGATTGAGATTCATGAAGCCCACGGCATGAAGCGCCGGTTTCAGCAGCTTGATGACTTGGGATTGCATGTGGATCACTTCAGCAGTCAGGACAAACCGCTGTTTGAGGTCGTTGAGGGTGAGGGTGAGAACGCCAAGGTGCATCCCGTATTCAGCATCCCGGGCATTCTTGACAAGGTCATGGAGATCGGCAAGCGCGGCATGGAGATCAAGCGATTCAAAGGTCTGGGAGAAATGAACGCCAAGCAGCTTTTCGAGACCACCATGGATCCGAACAAGCGCACACTGCTCCAGATTCGTCTGGATGAAACCAACTCCAATGAAGCGGAGGACATGTTCACCATCCTCATGGGTGAGGTCGTCGAGCCGCGAAAGCATTTCATTGAGGAGAACGCGTTGAATGTGCGGAACCTGGATGTGTGATTTCCTTGATGGAGACCCTTGGCTTGACCAAAGCTGAAAAGGCCAGTCAAATGAGTTCCGACTTCCAGTTATCCAAAGCGCAGATCATCGCCGCTTTATCGGCTTTGAACGTAAAGCTCGCGGCCAAGGAGGTCACCGGCGAACTATGCATTTTTGGTGGCGCGGCCATGATCCTTGCCTTCGATGCCCGTCAGAGCACCCGGGATGTGGACGGAGTGTTTGTTCCCAAAGCTATTGTGGCTGGAGCGGCCGAGGAGATAGCTGATGAACTTGATTTGCCTCCGGCTTGGCTGAATGACGGGGTGAAAGGCGGGATTTCCAATGCGGGTGATTTGGTCGCTGAAGGGATGCCTCAATTCAGTCATCTCCGCGTTTTAAGACCCTCTGCCCAGTATCTTCTGGCGATGAAATGTCTGGCGGCTCGTGCCGGTGACTACGATACCTCGGGTGACAAGGATGACGTCACCACTTTGATCAATCACCTGGGACTTCAAGATGCTGGTCAGGTTCTGGAGGTTGTCTGCCTCTACTATCCTGAATCGAGCATTTCCCCGAAGACACGTTACTTTGTTGAAGAGATTCTAAACGAAGGAGGCGCTTCATGAGTCAGTCACAAACTCCAACTTTCGCGGATCAGTTTTCACGTGTTACGACAAAGCGGGAATTTGGTTATGCTTTGCGTGACTATCTTGACAGGTTTCGTTTCGCGCCAGACCAAGCGCTTTTTCACGAAGAGCCTGCCTTGCTTGAGGCACGGCTCAATGATGATGGTGTCGCAGACGCCTATCTGGCTGCCGCTGCCGCCTGGATGTGTCATCAGCATGGTTTTCCCGCTCCTGAGTGGGCTCAGGAGTCAAGACGTGTCTTGGACACGCCTTTCTTCGCTGCAAAGACTCATGGTTTGCGCATGATCCTCCTTCAGGAAAGTCCCGCGGAGTTTCGCGTCCGCAATCTCTTCGTCTCTGCCAATGCGCTTTCTCGCGCCTGATCGCACTTTTCCTCCGTTCTTAGTTCCACGTTTTTAGCTCTATGCCTGACTCCTCCATTCGTCCCATCTCCGTCGCTGAAGAGGTCAAGAATTCCTTTTTGGACTATTCGATGTCCGTCATCATTTCGCGCGCGCTGCCGGATGTGCGGGACGGGCTGAAGCCCTCCCAGCGCCGCATTCTTTTCGCCATGCACGAGCTGGGGCTGTATCCGCCGAAAAAACAGATGAAGTGCGCCAAAATCTGCGGCGACACCTCGGGCAACTACCACCCGCACGGGGAGGCGGTGATTTATCCGACGCTGGTGCACATGGGGCAGCCGTGGGCGATGCGGGAGACGCTGATCGATCCGCAGGGGAACTTCGGCTCGGTGGAGGGAGATCCCCCGGCGGCCATGCGTTACACGGAGGCGCGCATGACCCCTCTGGGCGGCACCCTGATGTCGGACATGGAGAAGGACACGGTGGACTTCGTGCCGAACTACGATGAACGCCTGACGGAGCCGACGGTGTTTCCCGCGGCATTCCCGAACTTGCTGGTCAACGGCGGCACCGGGATCGCCGTGGGCATGGCGACCAACATGCCCCCGCACAACTTGGGCGAGGTGGTGGACGGCGTTTGCGCGATGGTGGACAACCCGCAGATCACGGTGAACGAGCTGCGTCAGTTCATCAAGGGGCCGGATTTTCCGACAGGATGTGTGATTCACGGGCTGGACGGCATCCGCGATTACATGGAGACCGGGCACGGCAGTGTGCGGGTGCGCGGCCAGGCGGAGATCGTGGAAACGAACGGCCGCGAGCAAATCATCATCACCGAGATCCCCTACAATGTGAACCGCGCGGAGCTGGTGAAGCGGATCGCCGAACTGGCCAACGAAAAAATCATCACCGACATCGTGGCGGTTCGGGACGAGTCGGACGAGAACAGCCGCGTGGTGGTGGATTTGAAGCGGGACGCGCGGCCCCAGGTGGTGCTGAACAACCTGTTCAAATTCACTTCGTTGGAAAGCAGCTTCAGCATTCACATGCTGGCGATTGACGGCGGGCGCCCGCGCGTGCTGAGCATCAAGGACGCCATCGGCTGTTACATCGAGCACCGGCGGGAGGTCGTGATCCGACGCACGCGGTTCCTTTTGAACAGGGCGGAGTTGCAGGCCGAAAAACTGGAAGCCTACCTGCTGGCGCTCGGGCACCTCGATGATTTCATTCGCATCATCCGCGACAGCCGGAATCGCGACGAGGCGCGGGAGCGGTTGAAGGCTTACCATTTCAGCACCGCCACGGCGGAGCGGCTTGGCATTTTGATCCGCGGCCAAGCCAGTATCGCGGGGGACCGCTACATCTTCACCGACACCCAGGTGGATCAGATTTTGGAGCTGCGGCTGTATCAATTGACCGGCATGGAGCGGGACAAGATCAAGGCCGACTATGACGAGCTGCTGGCGACGATCACGGATTTGATGGACATCCTGGCGAAGGAGCACCGCGTGCTGTCGATTATCAAAGGCGAGCTGCACGCCATCAAGGCCAAGCATGGCAACCCGCGCCTGACCCGCATTGACGCCGCGGGCGGCGGCATCGAAACCATTGACCTCATTCCGAACGATCCCAACATCGTCACCTTGACGCACTTCGGTTACGTCAAGCGCACCCTGACGAGCGAATACCGCCTGCAAGGCCGCGGCGGCAAGGGGCTCAAGGGCATGGAAGCGCGGGAGGCGGCGACCAAGGAGGACAAGAACGATTTCGTGGAGACGCTGTTCAGCGCGAACATGCACGATTTCATCCTGTTCTTTACCAACACCGGCCGCGTGTACGTGGAGCGGGTCTATCAATTGCCCGAGGCGCCGCGCACCGGGCGCGGACGCAGCATCAAAAACGTGCTGAACCTGCGGCCTGACGAAAAGATCAATAGCGTGCTGCGGCTGGAGGCCCAAGGGGCGGAAGATGAGGCGATGTGGAGCCCGGACAAGTATGTGTTGTTCGCCACCAAGGACGGCACGGTGAAAAAGACGGCGCTGGAGGCGTTCAAAAACTATCGAAAGGACGGCATCATCGCCATCAACATCGAGGAAGGAAACGATCTCGTCGATGTGGTGCTGACCACGGGCAGCAGCGAGATCTGTTTTGCCACCCGGGAGGGCATGTGTCTGCGCTGCGTGGAGACGGACATCCGTGCCATGGGCCGGGGTGCGGCCGGGGTGCGCGGCATCCGTCTGGATGAGGGGGACAGTTTGGTCGCGCTGACCGCCGCGGAGCTTGGCAGCCAGCTTTTGGTTGTCTCGGAAAAGGGTCTTGGCAAACGCACGCCGTTCGAGGACTACCGGCTCATCAATCGCGGCGGCAAGGGGGTGAAAACCATGTCCATCACGGAGAAGACCGGCAAGGTCGTCGCCGCCATGGCGGTGCATGACGATGATGAACTCATGCTTATCACCAGCAAGGGGCAGAATGTCCGCATCCGCGTCGGCGGGGAGAAGGGCATCCGCGAGACCGGCCGTGTGGCGCAGGGGGTGAAGCTGATGGATCTCAAGAAAGACGAGACCATCCAGGACGTGACCACGGTGATTTCCGAAGCCGAAGATGAGCCTGAACTGATTGAGAACGAACCGTCCACTGACGGCACGCCATCGGAATAACGAACCCGCCAAACTGTCACCAGCGCCACCAGGCCGCCAATTCCTCCGCTCCGAAGTCAGCTAGGATTTGGCCGTCCACATCGATGCTCGGCGCCTTGGTCTGGCCGGTGAGCCGGTGCATCTCAGCTCGCGCTTCGGCATCCTGGATCACATCCAGCACTTCGTAGCGCACCCCGCGCGCATCGAGCCAGTCCATGGCCTCGTGACACCATGGACAACCGGGTTTGATGAAAAGTCGAACCTTCATGAGCCTCTTATTGAAGCCGCAAATCAAGGCACTTCAAGTGGCCTGAGGAATTCCGCACGTACAGCAGGCCGTTGGCCAGCACCGGCGCGGTCCAGCAACGCCCGCCCAGCACCTGCGCGCGCGAGATCTCCTCAAACCCGGCCGCGGAAGCTTTTGCGATCACCAGCTCACCTTTTTCCGTGATGATGATGAGTTTGCCATTGGCCGCGATAAGCGCACCGAAGCCGATGCTTTTCTCTTCCCATTTCAAATCGCCTGCCGCCAGTTCGATGCAGCGCAGGGAGGCCCGTTTGTTCTCGTCATCATCGATTCCATAAAGATGACCGTCCAGCAGGATGCTGGAGTTGAACTGGTTTTTCAGATTCTTATTTTCCCAAACCACCTCCGGCTCGCCATCACCCAGGTTGAGCAGCGCCGCGCCGCGATTGTAGCCCGAGGAGACAAACAACTGCCCGCCGTTTTGCACCGGATCGGCCGCGTTCACGCCATAGCGTGTCTTCCACGGCAGCGACCACAGCAGCGCGCCATCAGTGGCTTTCACCGCGTTGTAAGTGTCCGCCGCCGCCAAGACGAAGACACCGTCGTAACCCTGCAACGGAAAGGGTGTCGAGTAGCCTGCCGCGGTCTCATTGCCACTGTGCCAGACGGTTTTGCCGGTCGCCTTGTTCAGCGCCATGCCGGACTGGCCCACATTCAGCAGCAGCAAATCCCCGTGCGGATAGGGCGCGCCGGCAAAACCCCAGTCCGGAATGGTGGCCTCCGTCTCCTTCTGCACGTTTTTGCTCCACACCACCCGCCCGTCCGCAGCGTCAAAGCAAAACACGTCCCCCCAACGGCTAAGGTGATACACCCGCCCGCCCTCCACTGCCGGCGTCGCCGAGGTCCCACCCTCGTAGTACTTGTCTCCCAAATCCGCCTCGTAAGCATGCTGCCAAGCCGCCTCACCGGAGACGGCGTCAAAGGCAAACACCGTGTCCTTGCCATCCGCGTGCCCGGTGGTGTAAACGCTGCCTTTGGCGACAGCGAACGACGCAAAGCCAAGTCCAATCTCCGCCTCCCACAGCAACACCGGCCCGTCGCCTTCGAAGCTGTCTTTCCATTTGATCTCGGCGGAGATGCCATCGTGGTTCGGCCCGCGGTAAATGGGCCAATCCTCGGCCGCCACCGGCAGCGCCAGCAATCCGCACATCAGACAAATGGAAGGCTTCATCACCGCACTGTCGCGTGCGGCGGCAGGCTGGCAACAGAATCCTCAGCGCAGCAGCGTCACCACGATCGCCGCCGTCATCAACCCCGCGCCGAGCAGGCGCCAGCCCAGCACGCGCCGCTCCAGGTGCTGCTCGCGATTGTGAAACCAGTGCCCCACCAGCCACACCGCCGCCACGCTCCACAGGCCGCGCGCGCTGTAGATCACATTCATCGCCGTGGCATCGCCAAACACCGCGAGCGCGGTGATCAAAGACAGCGCCTGCAGCGCCACCACAAAAGAGCCGCCCAGCAGCCAGGGCCAGGCCGCGCTCTCAATACGCCGCAGCGGCTCCTTGAACAACGGAATGAAGCCCAGCGAAAACAAGGCGCAGAAACCAAACATCACCGGCAGGAACCGTGAGGCGCCCCAGTCTGGCGACCACTTTTGCACCAGCACATCAAACAGCGCATAACAGGCGGCCGCACCCAGCGCCAGAAAGATCGTCTGCGCCATGCCTGCGTGCGCGCGCTGCCTGCCCTGGCGGTTGAGCAGGCCGATCGCCGCAAAACTCAGCACCGCTGACAGCCACAACTGCCATGGCAGATCGACGCCGATGAGCATCGTACTGAACCAGCCAACCATGATCGTTTTTGACCCCAGCGCAGGCGTCGTCACCGACACATCGCCGCGGTCCAGCGCCAGAAACGTGAACACCTGCCCGCCGGTGAAGAGCAGCGCCACCAAGGCAGGCTCCCACAGCCGGTCCCAGTGCATTTGGCCGCCAAACGGCAGCAGCGCCAGAAACACCAGGGCCGCCATCAGGTTTGAGACAAACGTCGTGCGCCACACGCCCACCCGCAGGTCAGCCGACCGCTTGATCAACAACACGCCTGCCACATAAAGCAAACTGCTCAAAAACGGGAAAACCAGATGCCACTTCACTCCGTCCATAAGGAAGGCGGGCCGCAAAGCCGCGCAAGTGTTGCCGTCATCGCCCTCATCCCCGCACCTGACCGTCACCATCCAGCAAATACTTGTAGCTGGTCAGTTCCGCCAGCCCCATCGGGCCGCGCGCGTGCAGCTTGTCGGTGCTGATGCCGATCTCGGCGCCGAATCCGAACTCGCCGCCGTCATTGAAGCGCGTGGAGGCGTTGTGCGTCACCACCGCCGAATCCACTTCATGTTGAAACCGCGCCGCCGCCTCGGCATCGCGCGTGACAATGCCATCGGTGTGATGCGAGCCGTAACGGTTGATGTGCGTGATCGCCTCCTCCAGGCCGGCGACCGTCTTCACCGCCAGGACAAGGTCGAGATATTCCGCGGTCCAGTCCTCCTCGGCGGCGGCTTCGGCTTCGCCACCGAGCAACCTCCGCGCCGTCTCATCAGCACGCAACGTCACCTTCGCCTCGCGCAATCCGGCGCCGGCCAACGGATAAAAACGCCCGGCGATGTCCTGGTGCACGAGCAACGTTTCCAGCGCATTGCAAACACCGGGCTTTTGACACTTTGAATTGACGACGAGATTCACCGCCATCTCCAAATCGGCGTCCAAATGGACGTAAAGATGGCAGACACCGTCGTAGTGCTTGATGACAGGCATGCGGGCGTTGGCGACGACGTTTTCAATGAGTCCTTTGCCGCCGCGCGGAATGATGAGATCGAGATAAGCGTCCATGCGCGCCAGATGCTGGACGCTGGCGCGATCGGTGAAAGGCACGAGTTGAATGCTGTCCGCGGGCAGCCCGGCGCTTTCGCCGCCAGCCTGCAAAGCCGCCGCCAGCGCGCGATTGGATTCAATGGCTTCACTGCCGCCGCGCAGGATGGTGGCGTTGCCCGTTTTGAAACACAGCGAGGCGGCGTCGGCAGTCACGTTGGGCCGCGATTCGTAAATGATGCCGATGACGCCGATGGGCACACGCACTTTGCGGATGCGCAGCCCGTTCGGGCGCGACCAATCGGCCAGCACCTCCCCCACCGGATCCGGCAGCGCCGCCACTTCACGCACGGCTTTCGCCACGGCTGCCAGGCGCTTCGAGTCCAGACGCAGCCGGTCGATCATCGCGCTGCTCAGGCCATTGGCCTCGGCGCGCTCGAGATCGCGCGCATTCGCGGCCAAAATCGTCTCCTCGTCCGCCAGCAAACGATCCGCCATGGCCTCCAAAATGCGGTTCTTTTGCTCGCTGCTGAGTTTGACCAGCTCATGCGCGGCGGCGCGGGCGCGGCGCCCCATGTCGAGAATGCTTTGTTCAATGTCCATGAATCAAGATACGTTGGCCGCTGCTGGAAAACGGGTGCCGACGCCGCGGCCGGCGACCAGCTCGGGGATTTGCTCGGCGCGGCGGCCGGAGGCGATCAGACACTCCACCCCGCCGCGCACGGCCTCCTGCACCGCCCGCAATTTGGAAATCATGCCGCCGGTGCCGAGCAGGGTTTTGTCCTCCTGCGCATGGTGGATGATCGCATCGACATCCTCCACCATAGGGATCGGCCCCTCCTCCGGGTGGTTGATGTCGCGAAGCACGCCCGGCGCGCTGGTGAGCAGGATGAGCAGGTCGGCGGGCCAGAGGCGGGCGATGCTGGAGGACAGCTTGTCATTGTCGCCAAAGCGCAGCTCCTCGATGGCGACGCTGTCGTTTTCATTGATGATCGGCACCACGTTGGGAAAGGCCAGCAGACGCTCCAGGGTGGCCTTGACCCGCGCGGCGCGGTGCTCGGCAGCGAGGTCCTCGTGGGTGACCAGGAGTTGCGCCACATGCAAACCGTGGTCGCGCAGCAGGGACTCGTAGCTGTGCATCAGGTGCGTCTGCCCCACCGCGGCGCAGGCCTGCAAGCTGGCGATGTCGCTTGGGCGCGCAGCCAGGCCCAGAGGCTTCAACCCGCAGGCCACCGCGCCGCTGCTGACCACCATGCAGGCATGGCCTGCCTGCTTCAGCAGCGCCACCGCCTCGGCCAGCTTGCGCAGTTGCACCGGATCCGGCTCCGGCGTGGCGGGCTTGGTCAAGATGCCGGTGCCGAATTTGAGGACAATGCGTCGGGAGGTGGCCATGCAAACGAAGGGGCCAATATGGGGCGGTCACCGGCACTGGCAAGCCGGAGTGATTGCCAGGGGCGCCTCACTCCATGCGCTCACGCACAAAGTCCAACGCCGGTCCCAGCCCGGCCTGCACCGTCGAAAAGGTGTGACCACCGGGCAATTTGACCACCTCGTGCGGAATCCTCGCCTTGGTCAAAACTGAGGAAAACCGCCGATTCATCGCCGCGTCCGACGCCTTTTCGCCGATCACCAGGAGAATGTTCCGGCCCTTCAATTCCGTCGCGCGATTGATCGGATTAAAAGACGGCCAGCGCGCTGGATCGCTGCCAAACAACCCGGGCGTGATGGGAAAACGCGCCCCCTCCGTTGGAAAATCGACCACGGCAATGATTGTCGCCAGGGTGCCAAACGACTCCGGCCGTCGAAGGCAGGCCCAGACCGACCCAAATCCACCCGCCGACCAGCCGCCAATCGCCCTCTGCATCCGCTCGGTGCTGATATTGAGAATGGCATCTGCAAGTCCAACCACCTCATCCAGGTAACTTGCGAACTGCCGCGCAGGATCAAATGGCGAATCGAAATACCAGCCATTTTCTCCTTTCGGCAAAACGATGGCATAGGGTTGCTTCAAAAGCAGTTCGCGGCAAGCCGGGTCCTCAATCAGCGTCCGCTCATTGCGCCCGAGACCGTGCAGGAAAAACAGAACAGGCCAAGGACGGCCCGCCTCCCGGTATTCCCGTGGAAGAATCACAGTGAACGCCATCGACTTCTTCAAAGCAGCACTCGGAAACGCGTAGTGGATGACGCGCTCCCCGATTGGCGTTGCCACCACACCCTCCGGCAAACCCGCGAAAGCGGCAGCTTGAAAAACCAGCAGAATCAGCAAGGTCTGGAGCGTCATCACATGACAAACGAGGTTTCGGCAATGGATTCGCAACAAATGCGGATCTGCGGCGCGCTGTAGTTCAGAGCAGGCGACACTTTGACCGCCTCGTTGCAGTTGAAGCGCGAACCAGTCAGGGCTGCCACAATCCTGACAACTCATTACCGAAATATTAACGAACGCTTCTTGAACAAGCGGGTCTTAGTACTAAGATCAATAAAAATAACAAAAGAGCCAAATATCACTGAAGCCAAAATTTTTTGAAGTTTCCATTTCCTGTCAAAAATTATAAAATATATCACTCTTGATAGCAGCTCAGCGCGCAGCCTGAGTGAATTCTTATTTTTGCAAATCGCTACTGAAAATTTTCTCATTATTTTTGTTGCGGCAGCCGCGGAAACTGTTAAACTCACCCGATACTCATGAAAATTCTACCGCACCCTCGTGTTTCCGGGTTCGCACTCGATCCCTTTCAAAACCCAAACTGATCCTCACCACCATGGCCGACGAATCGCTCCCCGAATTGATGACCGTCAAGGAAACGTCCGAGTACCTCCGGATCCCGTTGCCGACCGTCTATTACCTCGTCCAGCGCGGGCAACTGCCAGCCGTGCAAATCGGCGGACGCTGGCGCATCAAACGCAGCCTGCTCGATCGCGATGTGCTGCGCAAAGACGACGACAGCGGCGGCCAGCCCACCGTCATGGTGGTCGATGACGACCCTGCCCTGCAGGCGCTGTTCAAGCAGTTCCTCAAAAAGGCCGGCTTCGGCCGTCTTGTGGTCGGCTCCGGCGCGGACGCCATCGCAATGGCCAAAAAGCAGCGTTTCGATTTCGTTTTCCTCGATCTCAAACTGCCCGACATCTCTGGCGACGAGGTTTACACCCAGCTCAAAGCCATCCATCCCGACCTGCCCATCGTGGTCATCACCGGTTATCCAGACAGCGAAATCCTCAGCCGCATTTTGGCTCATGGTCCAGTGACCGTCATCAAGAAGCCGTTGGAGTACGACCAGCTCAATCTCGCCGTGAAGCAGCTCGGCCACAAAGGCGCCGGCGCTGGCGTGTGAGCCAGCCTGCAACCCGTTCAGAAGCCTTCGAAACCCGGCCTGATTCAGGCCGGGTTTCTTTTTTCCCTGCGGCGCCGCCGTCACCGAAAAAACCTTGCCAAACCCCGGCGTCGCAGCACCCTCATCGACCACCCTCCTTTCCTTCCGCTCATGTCCAAGACCCTCATCATCGGAGCCGGCGGCGTCGGCCGTGTCGTCGCTCACAAATGCGCGCAACTGCCAGACGTTTTCAGCGAGATCCTGCTCGCCTCCCGCACCAAAGCCAAATGCGACGCCATCGCCGCCGAGTTGCCCCGCCCCATTCAGACGGCAGCCGTGGACGCGGATCAAGTGCCGGAACTGGTCGCTCTGATCAAAGACTTCCAGCCTGCCGTCGTCATCAACGTCGCCCTGCCCTATCAGGATCTCACCATCATGGACGCCTGCCTGGAAACCGGCGTGCATTACATCGACACCGCCAACTACGAGCCGCGCGATGTCGCCAAATTTGAGTACCACTGGCAGTGGGCCTATCAGGAACGCTACCAAGCCGCCGGCCTCACCGCCCTGCTCGGCTGCGGTTTCGATCCTGGCGTCACCAATGTTTACACCGCCCACGCGCTGAAGCATCACTTCAACAAGATCGACACGCTCGACATCATCGATTGCAACGCGGGCGACCATGGCAAAGCCTTCGCCACCAACTTCAATCCCGAGATCAACCTGCGCGAAGTCACCGCCAATGGCCGCTATTGGGAAAACGGCGACTGGGTGGAAACCAAGCCGCTGGAAATCAAGCGCAGCTTCGATTTCCCGGACGGCATCGGCCCCAAAAACATCTACTGCCTTTATCACGA
>CAZKMS010000118.1:0-19387 GCA_964553805.1 uncultured Verrucomicrobiaceae bacterium | reverse complement strand
AGCTGGGCATCAGCATCAAGACGGTGGAGAAGCACCGCCAGAGCCTGATGGAGAAACTGAACATTCACGACACCGCAGGGCTGACGCGGTACGCGATCGCCACCGGGATCATCGAGAGCAGCGTGCAGGTGACGATCCTTTGAAGAAACAGGCTCACGGAGTGGAGATCAGGCTGTGAACAAATCAATCCCGGCAGCAGCTCTTCGATATCGTCGCAGCGGGAAACACCCTGGGGCGCGAAATGAGCTTTGGCCGGCCCAACATCTGTTGTGATCACTTCAAGCCAGGCTTCCGGCTGCGCAAGGTCTTCCCGGCGATCCAGCCATAGACGGCAGGGGCCAAACTAAATGACAACATCGGGTTGGAGTTCCGCCACCACCGGCAGTCCAAGAGTGTCCACATAAAAGGCACGGGCGGCTTCAAACAGGGCGGGCGGCAGTTTGAGAGCGATGTTTCGCCCGCCGCGAAACGAAGGGGCAGGAGGCGGAGGCGTGGTCATGGGTCGCTCTCTTCGAAGAGTTCACGGCGTGATGAGGACTTTGAGCACTCCCTCGGCGCGGCTGCCGAAAACCTCGTATCCCTGCTTGATGTCGGCGAGCGAGAAGCGGTGGGTCAGCAGCATCGCGGGGTCGAAGCGCCCGGACTGCACCACGTTGATCAGGCGGCGCATGCGTTCCTTGCCGCCGGGGCAGAGCGTGGTCACGATCCGATGGTCGCCGAGGCCCGCAGCATAGGCTTCGTATGGGATCTGCAGCTTGCCAGAATAGACGCCGAGACTCGAAAGCGTGCCGCCGGGACGCAGGCAGCGGAGACAGGACTCGAAGGTCTCCTGCGTGCCCAGCGCCTCGATCGCCACGTCAACGCCGCCACCGGTCAGCTTGAGCACTTCTTCCACGACGTTGCACTCGCGGAAGTTGAGCGTGACATCCGCGCCCATCTTGCGCGCCATCTGCAAACGATGTTCGTCACCGTCCACGCCGATGATCAGGGTGGCACCCATCAGCTTGGCTCCCACTGTGGCGCAGAGCCCGATGGGTCCTTGGGCGAAGACGACCACGGTGTCGCCGATCTTGATGCCGCCGCTCTCCGCGCCACCGAATCCTGTGGAAGCAATGTCGGCGAGCAGCACCACCTGTTCGTCGGTGATGCCGTCCGGGATCTTTGCCAGATTCGCCTGCGCATTCGGAACCAACAAATACTCCGCCTGCGCGCCATTGATGGTGTTGCCGAAGCGCCAGCCGCCGATCGCCTGGCAGCCCGAGCCGTGGCCGCACTGCGAATGCTGGCCGGACAGGCAGGCCCGGCATTGTCCGCATGGCGTGATGGCTCCGACGAGCACACGATCCCCGATGTCGTAACCGGTGACGCCCGCGCCCAGTTCCTCGATCACGCCCACCGGCTCGTGTCCGATGACGAGCCCCGGCTTCACCGGATACTCGCCGCGCACGATGTGCAAATCCGTGCCGCAGATCGTGGTGGCCGTGATCCTCAAGACCGCCTCGCCCGGCCCGGCTGATGGTTTGGGAACAGACTGCACCCGGATGTCGTTGACTCCGTGAAACACGGTGGCTTGCATGGTTTTCATGGTCGGGTCAGGGTTGTGTCCGTGATCTGACCAATAGCGTGCCTCCTGCCCCCGGACAACGCCATCTTTGTCAATCCCCGCGCAGGAGATGTCGTTTTCAAAAGGGCGCGAGTGCTGTCCAATCGGATTCGGCAAAGGTGCAATCGCGCGGCAGGGGACGGGGGGAAGCGGGCGGGGTCATGTTTCGAGCGGCCTGTTCCCGGTTTTGGATGCAACTTGCGTGCCGCGTGGCGCCTTACTTCCAAAGGCCGAAGAGCACCCAGGCGAGCAGCAGGGTCCACAAGACATTGACGGCTTGGCCGCCGACAAACGCGAGCGCGGGACGGCCGCCGCCGAGCTTGGCGAGATCGCCGAGGCGGGTCTCGAGGCCGATGGAGACGAAGGCGGCCGCGAACCAGACTTCGCGCAGGCCTTTGAGCGTGTTTTTGGTGTCCGCCACCGTTTGTGGAGCAAGCAGGAAGGAGAACACGAGGGAGGCGGCGACGAAGCCGAGGACGAATTTCGGGAAACGTTCCCAGATGACGCCGAGGCTGACCTTGGCGGTTGCCACGCCGCTTTTCCGCTCGCGCACGGTCCACCAGATGGAGAGAACGAACGCTGCTAGGCCGATGAGCACGTTTTGCGAAAGCTTCACCACCGTGCCGGTCATGGTCGCCGCCTCGCCGATCATCTCGGTGGCGGCGAGCACGGAGCCGCTGGTGTCCAAGGTGCCGCCGAGCCAGGCACCACCGACTTCCTCGCCCAGGCCGAGCCATTTCACCACCCAGGGCATGAGAATCATCATCGGCACCGCGCAAAGCAGCACGATGGAGGTGACGTAGGACAGCTTTTTCTTGTCGCCCTGGATGGCGCCGCAGGCCGCGATGGCCGCTGACACGCCGCAGATGGAAACCGCAGTGGAAAGCATGACGCCAAATTCGTCATCGACTTTCAGCATCCGGGCAAACCAGAAGGTGAGATACCAGACGACGGGAATGACCAGCAGCGCCTGAACCAGGCCTGGCGCGCCAGCCTTGAGCAGATCACTGAACAACATGCCGGCGCCGAGAATGACGATGCCGATTTTGATGAAGAACTCGGTGCGCACCGCGCTCATGAGCCAGGCTGGCACGGGCAGCAGATGGCTCCAGAGCATGCCGAGGGCCAGGGCAAAGATCACGTACTCCAGGCCCAGCGCCTTGATGCCCGCGTGTGTGGCGAGCGCCTGGGAGAACCAGCCGAGCGCAAAGATGACGGCTGCGCCAGCGACGAAGGAGAGGCATTTCCTGCCAAGGGAGGCGCTGAGAGCGAGCGCTGCCAGCACGATGAGGACGCTGCTCGTTGTGAGCATCGCGCCGAGGTTGGTTGCTGAAAACAAGGCGCCGAGATCCGCGCCGGATTCCCAGGCCAGCTTGGGCATGGGGGCCTTCCATCCCAGGAGGACCGCCGCGATCAACGGAGTGGCAGCGATCACGGCGAGCCAGTCTTCGGATTGGTACCAGGGGGTGCGGGCGGTGGCGGGAGCGGCGGTGTTTTCGGACATGGCGGGTCAGGCTGGCATGGGGGCAAAAGGCAACACGCTCACTGGCCGGCACCGCACTCGGTGTGCTGGGTGGAGCCTGCGTTGGGATTGGCGTAGTTGTCTGATTCGTCTTCGTCACGGCGGGGATCAAGGCATTGGAAATCCTTTTCCACCGCGACCTTCAGTCCCCAGGGGGTGTCAAAGTAGAGGCCCACTTTGGCTGTGGATGCCCACGTTTGAACATCGGCAATCGGCAGCACGACAGTCACGACCGCGTCCTTTTCCAGGTCCAAACGCACCTCGGGAGACTCCACCGGCGCCGACTCGACGCGATACACCAATTTGGAAGCATCCACGGAACCGAATGCCGTCTCGTCCTGCCACCAGCCCGGGTCATTCAGACTGGCGACCTCGGATTGGGTCAGACGAAAACGAAGGGAATTGCCACGGACACGGAGTTTCATGAGAAAGAGACGTCGAGAAGATGGACGCGCATCTGGCCAAGACATAAAAGCCGCGATATATTTCGTCAAGCCTATCGGATGAGCGCCCGATGTTGAAGGGGATCAAGGGTGGGAGCTAGGAACGGCGCGTCTCTCGAGCGCTGACAAGGGAAAGTGATGTTCTGTCAATGTGTGAATGCCGTTGGCAACGCAGTCACCGGGCGGAGTTCGATCTTGCGGTGGAACGGGTTCTTCCGCGCCGAGAGGAAACAGGAGAAGGAGAGTGGCCAGGCAAGCTGCGGTCTTCATGGTTGCGATGCCGGTTGTGGCTCCAGCGCTGGCGATGCTTGGTGTTCACCCTGTTCATGCGCGTGCGCGGCGTCATGCTCGGCGGCCTTGGCGATCTGCCGCCGACCCAGCCAAACTCCCAAAATCGTCCAGCCGATGCTCATCGGGATGACGAGGCTGGTGAGCGCGACGAGACCCAGGCCCAGGCTTTTGAGCGCGCCCTCGACCTGCGCGCCGATGACGTCGCCACCGCGATAGACGAAGGTGTCGATGAAGGCCTTGGCCTTGTACTTCTCCTCGCGGTTCAGGACGGTGAAGAGCGTTTCGCGGGCCGGGCGCATGACGGCGCGCTGCACGGCCTTGGAGGTGGCATCGAGGATGACGACCATGGTCAGCGAGCCGACGATGGCCAGGCCGATGAAGCCGAGCAGCACGGTGAGCGGCAGCAGCGCCATGGTGATGGAGACGCCGAAGCGCTTCATCAGCCAGCCGGTGATGCTGAGCTGCAGCACGAGCGTGGTGATCTGCGTGATCATGTCGAGTTGGGCAAAGATGCCGGTGCGCATGTCGAGGTCCTGCCCCAGCGCGGCGACCATCTGCAGGCGCGTGAAATAGATGAAGGTGAGAACGATGGCGAGGATGACCACATAGACCGCGATGCCGAGCAGGTAGCGGGAACGGATCACCGCGCCAAAACCAGCCCAGGCATTGCCGCCGATGACGGCTTTGGCATCCGCTTTCACGGAATGACCGGCATGACGCTGGTCGGAGAGCGTGTGGGTGAGCCCCCAGGCGGCAGCGATGCCGAGGAGGAGCAACCCCGCGGCCACGAGCAGCAGAACGGGCGTGCCATAGGGCTTGACGAGCACGGAGGCAAGCCAGGGGCCGAAGATGGCGCCGAGCGTGCCGCCGGCCGCGACGAGGGAGAAAAAGCGTTTGCCTTGATCAAGCGAGAAGCGGTCGGCAAGAAGCGCCCAGAACACCATGACGGCAAACAGATTGAACACGCTGAACCAGACATAAAACACCTGCCCGGAAGTGGCGCCGATGGCGGCGGGGGCGAAGACCAGCACCGCCCAGAACGCGACCAGGCTGAGGGCAAAAAAGGCATAAGTGACGCTGATGAACGAAAGGCGCCGGAAGCGGCTGACCAGCCAGCCGAAGACGGGATTCATCGCCAGGGTGACCACCGCCGTGCCGATGAAGAGCCAGCGCACCTCCTCAATGCCGCGCTGCATGCCCAGCGCCTCGCGGGCGGGCCGCAGCATCATCAGGGCGGACATCACGAGGAAAAAGAACAAGGCTCCGAGCAGCGCGGGAGCCCTCTCCTCGTGGCGCACATGGAAGATTTTGAAGAAGAGCCGGGTCATGGAGGTGCCGGGGATGCCTGGCTGATGACACCAGCAGCAGTGACGGCTCCGGCGGTGACGGCAAAGAAGTTTCGACGATCCATGAACGGGATCAGCCTGGGATGGATGGAGAAATGCGACCGGGTTGTCAGATCAATCCGTGAGCTTGATGATGGCCACGGCGTTGTGCGGGTTCATCGGGATGATGAGCTGGTGCTGCTTCGAGTCGTAGCCCATGGAGGCGGCGCTGGGGATGCCGCTGGCGATGATCTCGGCCTCTTTGCCGGGACGAATGCGCGAAACGCTGCCGAACTTCACGCTGCTGACGTATTTGGTGCCGTCTTTGAGGATGACGACGCCATCGTTGCCGCCTTCGACGGCGTGCTCGGTGCGGATGAGTTTGCCATCAGGTGAGAAGCTGAGCACGCTGTTGTTGCCGACGTTGACGACGACGATGTTGCCGTCGTTGTCGATGGCGACGCCGTTCGGCTGCGCCAGCGGCTCGCCCTCAATGAAGGTGCTGACCTCGCCTGCAGCGGTGATTTTGAAGACGCGCTCCGGGGCGCGGGTGTTGGAGACGTAAATCGTGCCGTCCTTCGCCACTCCGATGCCGTTGAGGAAGGTGGACTCGGGCACATGATAGGATTTGCCGGGCCTGCCGGTGTCGAGGTCAAAGCTGCGCACGGTGTCGATGTCGGCGGTGTAAAGCGTGCGGTCCAGGATGGCGCTGCCGAGCGGGTGGTTCAGTGTGAGGCCGTCACGCGTGGCACCGATCCATTTGGTGGTGTGAACGCTGCCGTCGGGGTTCAGCAGCGAGACATAGCCGTCGTTTTCCTCCTGCTTCTGCGGGATGCCGGCGTTCATGACGACGATAAGGTTCTTCACCGGGTCAAAGGTGACGCTTTCGGCGAAACGGAAGCTGCCATAGACCTTCACGTTGCTGGAGACGGGGACGACCTTTCCGGCCTCGTTGGTGGCGCTGAGAGGCTCGCCAGCTTTGAATTCCTGCGTCGCGTTTTGCGCGGAAAGGAGGCTGAAACCGGAAAGGGTGAGAAGGAGCGTGAGCTGGGTTTTCATGGATGAATGTGGTGGGTTGAGGTTGGTGTTGGGTGAGTGTTGGGGCAGTCCTCCATGTGGCTGAGGATTTTGGCGCGCCATTCCTCGCCGTTGATGATGCCGCTGCGCTTTCATAGGATTTTGCCGTCGGTGTCGGTGAGCAGTGATTGCATCATGCAAACGGGCGGTTAGTTGGATGATGTGGCGTTTTTGTCCTTGAGCTGGAGACGCTTGATCTGGCCGAAAGCCATGCTGGCGAAGAGCACCTCGCCATCGCGGGGATCGAGGCCGATGCCGGCGATGCCTGGCTCCTGCGCCAGGGTTTCATCCGTCCACGGCGCCTTGCCGTTGTCCTTCAGCGCGATGACGCGGCCGAAAGCATAGTCAGCGAAGATGTACTTCTCTTTGAACTGCGGGAACTTGCCGCCGCGATACACAACGCCGCCGGTGACGGAGAGACCCACGGTGCGCGGATACTCAAAAATAGGGTCGATGGGTTTGAACTCCGTCGGTTCCTTGTCGCCCGTGGGGCCGAGCGTGAAGGGATGCAGCCCTTCGCGGTGCGGCCAGCCGTAATCACCGCCTTTGGTGATGAGATCGATCTCCTCATACAAATTCTGCCCGACATCGCCGCAGAAAAGGCGGTCTTTGACTGGGTCAAACCAGATGCGCCATGGATTGCGCAGGCCGGTGGCCCAGATCTCGGTGCGCACGGTCTTCGGATCGATCTTTTCGCCGTGATGCGTGTCGCGGCCGATGAAAGGATTGTCCTTGGGCACCGAATAAAAGGCCGCGCCGTCCGCGGCGAGGCTGATTGCAGGATGCGGGTTCGGCGGCAGATTGCCCGCCTGCTTGTCCACATCAATGCGGAAGATGGCGCCGTGGAAGCCCTTGTTGATGAAGCGGGCATTGTCGAACTTGTCATTGCCCGCGCCGCCATCGCCGGCGGTGATGTAGAGATAACCGTCGGGACCGAAGGCGAGATCGCCGCCGTTGTGATTGCTCGCTTCGTCTTTCTGCGTGATGAGCGTCTGCCCGGTGCTGTTGTCCGCACGGTCCGCATCGTCCGGGAAGACATTGAAGCGTGACAGGCGCTGATGCAGCACGTCGTCGATCTTGAGGCTGTAATAAACAAAGCAGCGCCCGCTCTGTGCATGGTCAGGCGGGAAGGCCAGGCCGAGCACGCCGCACTCGCCCTCCGTCACCAGTGTGGCCGCGGGAAGCTGCGTGAGGTCGAGAAAGAGCTTCTTCTCGGGGTTGTTCGTGTCGAGACCGGTGATGACCTGCACACGTCCGGTTTTTTCCACGATGAACAGGCGTTTTTTGTCTCCTGGAGCGCTCACAATGCCCAGCGGCTGCTCAAACTTCAGCCCTGGGAAGGCATCCACCAGCTCGTAGTCCACCGGCACATAGATCACAGGCGGCTTTTCCTTTTTTGGGGCCGCAGGCGGGGTGTCCGCCTTTTGCGCCGCGAGCGGTGTGCTGAGCACGGCCAGCGCCAGCCACGGCAGGCAACGATGGAGGAGGGGACGGATCGTGAGGAGTTTTGAGGGGTTCATGGGCGAAGCGGCAAAACCGGCGCCCAACGGCGCAGGCAAAAGATCGGAATTGGAAAAAACGGGCTGTGGTGGTAAAATTTCCACATGACTGGCAGCGGCTGTTCTGAAGCCCTCAAAGCGCGCTCCGACGAGACGCGCTGGCGTGTCGTGCACCTGCTGCTGGAGGAGGAATGCGCGAACGTGACCGACCTGGCCGTGCGCACGAGGGTGATCCAGCCCACCATGTCCAAGCACCTGCGCATCCTGCGCGACGCGGGCATCATCGTCTCCGAAAAGGAGGGCACCACAGTCTGGTGCCGGGTCACGCCGGAATTCCGGCAGAAGCTGCGGGATGGGAGGCAAATTCTGGACCTGGGCTGCGGCACGTTTCTCTTTGATGAGCCTTTGAAGCACTAAACGCGCGCTTTTATATGCTGCTTTCGGCATATTTGTCATGCGTTTTATCCCGCCTGACACGGATGCTTTCTCATCCGGGGCGCGGGGGGATGGCAACGTGGCTCATGGGGCGGCGGAACGAAAAGAACGGGATGGGGGAGGGCTACGGAGCTCGCTCGCCCGTGCTTGCGGGAATTTCCAAGGGGCGCAGCGTGAGGGTGAGCAGGAGGCGGCGCTGGTTTCAAAAATTCGTGCGAAATGAGACGAGGTTCCCCGCGTTTGCTTATCAGCGCATTCGATCTTTTAGATGCTGCTCCCACAATATCGCGCATGACACCGGCCTTCCAACCCAGCTCCACACGCTACATCATGATCGGCGGCTTTCTTGGCGCCGGCAAGACTACGGCAATGGGCCGGCTGGCCCGCCATCTCACCGGGCAGGGCCTGCGCGTGGGCCTCATCACCAACGACCAGGCGGGCGGCCTGGTGGACACCAAACTGATGCGCAGCCAGGGTTTTGCCACCGAGGAGATTGCCGGCGGTTGTTTTTGCTGCCGGTTCAACACCCTGGTCGATGCCGCGGCGAGACTTAGCGACACCGCCAAGCCGGATGTGTTCATCGCGGAACCGGTCGGCAGTTGCACCGATCTGGTGGCCACTGTCACCTATCCGTTGCGGCGCATGTACGGCGCGGATTTTTCCATCGCGCCGCTCAGTGTGCTGGTGGATCCGCAGCGCGCGCGCCGGGTGCTGGATCTGACGAACGAGGGCGGTTTCTCCGCCAAAGTCACCTACATCTACAAAAAGCAGCTTGAGGAGGCGGACTTGATTGTCATCAACAAAACCGATCTGCTCTCCCCGGCGGAGCTTGATGAATTGAAGGAGGTGCTGCAAAAAGAGTACCCCAGCGCCCAAGTTCTGCACGTCTCCACCCGGCACGAGCTGGGTTTGCAGGATTGGTTCGGCGCCATGCTCAGCCAGACCCAGGGGGTGCGTTCGCCGATGCACGTGGACTACGAAGTTTATGCCGAGGGCGAGGCGCTGCTGGGCTGGCTCAACGCGACGATCACGCTCCGTGCGGACGACGAGTTCGACGCGAACGCCTTCCTTCAAACACTCGCCACAGCGATTCATCAGCGTCTCCGGACTGAGCAGGCGGAGGTGGCGCACCTCAAGATGACATTCAGTCCGGATGACGGCATCGCCGGCGAGATCGCCTCCGTCAATCTGGTGCGCAACGACAACGTGCCGGAGACCGGCATGTCTCTGGACGAGCCGAGCACGGGTGGGCAGCTCATTTTGAACCTGCGCGCCGAGACCGATCCGGAGGCCCTGGCCGGTTTTGCCCGCGAAGCACTCGCTGAAACCGCCGCCGCCACGTCCGGCCTGGTCTTTACGCTGGATCATGAGGAGCATTTCCGCCCTGGAAAACCCGTGCCGACGCATCGCGACGACGAGGCGCCGGTGATCAAGGGCGGTTGTGTGCCGGGCAGCGGCTGCTGTTGAGCTGGCCTGCGCGACGAGTTTGCGCCATCAAAGCTCTTGGCGAAAAAGTTCGATCGCATCACGGCCATGAGGGCGACGAGGCGAGGGAAAGGAGAGCCGTCGGCGCAATCACGCAATACAACGCATGCACGAAGCTGCCGGCGTAAGGCCCGCTCAGTCCGAATGGTTGCGCATGAAGTCCGCCACCTGAGTGAAGAAGGCGCTCAGCGTGCCGGCGTGCGGCTCCGGGATGCGGCATTCCACCATCGCCGCCTCCATCAGCGCCAGCCAGCGATCCCGCTCCGCAACACCAATGGCGAACGGCATGTGACGCATGCGCAGTCGCGGATGACCGCGCTCCTCGATGTAGGTTGGTGGTCCGCCGAAACGATAGACGAGAAAGTCCGCCAGTCGCTTTTCCGCGCCCTCCCAGTCATTCGGTGGGTAGAGCGGCCCGAGCAAATCATCCGCCCGCACGCGCTGATAAAACGCCGCCACCAAGACGCGCAGATTCGGCTCGCCCAATTCGGCGCAGAGGTTGGCGGCGGGGTCAGGGGTCATGACTGAGTTAATTGATCGCAAAAAAGTGTGCGATGAACTCGAATTCAGGCGTTTGCAAATTCGTAGTTTATTGGAATTAGTCTGCCTCGCCGCAAGTCCACCCCTTTTTTGCGACCATGAAAAAGTCTTTCACCGTATTGTTTGCTGCCATGTCCACCGCCTTCGGTCTCAGTGCCGCAGACAAATCCGACACGACCAAGCTGGAGTCCGCCATCGTTGGTGGCGGCTGCTTTTGGTGTGTGGAAGCGCAGTACAAGATGCTCAAAGGGGTGAAGAAGGTGATCAGCGGCTATGCTGGCGGGCACGTCAAGGATCCCACCTACAAGCAGGTCTGCGAGGGCGCCACCGGCCACGCCGAAGTGGTGCAGATCGATTACGATCCGACGGTCATCACCTATCGTGATGTGATCGACCTGTTCTGGGACGCGCATGACCCGACCACGCTGAACCGCCAGGGCAATGACCGCGGCCCGCAGTATCGCTCCATCATCCTCTACACCAGCGAGGAGCAAAAAAAGATCGCCGAGGAATCCAAGACGAACGCGCAGACCATCATCAAGGAGCCAATCGTCACCGAGATTGTGCCGCTGGAAATTTTTTACCCGGCGGAGGACTACCACCAGGACTACTTCACCAACAACCCGTATCAGGGCTACTGCCAAGCCGTGGTGAAGCCCAAGGTGGTGAAGTTCCGCGAGAAGCTGATCGACAAGGAAAAGCTGGCCGCGGAGAAGTGAGCGGCCTTCTGTGGAGAAACGTCGTTGATCACGGAACGATCTGTGCTTCAACACGGGGCATGCCACGCTTGTCATGGCGGTTCGCCCGCGCCCTGCTCAATCTCCTCCTCATTCCCGGAACGTTGGCGGCCGTGTCCGAAGCGCCCCCAGGCGGCGGCGCGCCCGCCTCCAGCGCGCTGCCCGGGGAGCTCCCCCCCGCGCTGGAGGAAACCGTGCTCGATGGTGTTGTGCTGCGCCGTTTGGGCGGTGAGGATTTCCGCTTCGACAGCCCCGCCGCCGTCGCGCGCATTCCCGGCAGCCCCGGCTGGCTCGTCATCGCCATGCAACGCGGTGAGCTCTGGTGCGTGCATCCCGAGTCGGGTGAAAAGCGGCTTTTTCTCGACTTCCGCAAGCGCATGCAGGGCGTCGTCCTGCTTGAGGAGGGTGTGCATGGCATCGCGTTTCATCCCCAGTTTCTCGGCAACGGCCTGTTTTACCTCAGCTACACGCAGAACGACCCCCGCCGCAGTCTGTTGGTGGAAATGGCGGTGAAGCCGGGCTCTGCTAAAACCGGCCCTGTGGAGGCGGATGCGGGCAGCGAACGCCTGTTGCTCGAACTGCCGCAGCCTTTGGCGGAGCATTGGGGCGGCTGCCTGGCCTTTGGCCCTGACGGCTGCCTCTATTATGGCCTTGGCGATGGCGGGCTGCGCGATGACCCTTACCGTCTCGCCCAGAATCCCTGGTCGCTGCACGGCAAGATTCTGCGCCTGGACGTTGACCGGCGCGAAGGGTCGCTGCCCTACGGCATTCCGCGCGACAATCCCTTCGCCGGCGACCAGATCGTGCGTCCGGAGATCTGGGCGCTCGGTCTGCGCAATCCCTGGGGCATGCACATCGACCCGCAGACCAGGGAGTTTTGGTGCGCGGATGTCGGCCAGGATTTTTGGGAGGAAATCAATCTCATCGTGCCTGGCGGCAACTACGGCTGGAGCGACCGCGATGGCTACTGGCCCCTAACCGCGAATGCCGGCGCCACCGGATCTGATGGAAGTGCCGCGGCTTGCATTGAGCCGGTGCATGCCTACAGCCGCCTGCGCGGCGAGGGTTTGTGCATCATTGGCGGCTACGTTTATCGCGGTCAGAAAATGCCCGCCCTGCAAGGACACTATTTGTTTGCCGACTGGGCCATGGGCCGCATCTGGGCGCTCGAAATCGCGCGCGAGGAAGGCGAGATCAAAGCCCTCAAGCGCCACCTGCTGCACCAGCGCAGCGAAGGTGACAGCCTCAATCCCACGGTTCTAGCCGCCGATGCTGCCGGCGAGCCGCTGGTGCTGTCCCAGGATGGCGCGGCTTACGCGATTGAGATGCCGTGACATGTCGGCGTCACTTCGCGCGCCAGATTTTCACGTCATCCACCACCGCATTGCGCGGCACGGAGAGACGAAGCAGGCGTTTGGTTGGATGCGCGATGCCGGGTGACTTGAAACTGCCGGCGAGCCTGCCATCAAGCGTGACCGACAGTTCGTCGCCGTTCACGCTGACCAGCAGATCGTGCCACTGACCCACCGCAATGTCCTGAGGAAATGATTTTTCCTTCCCTTCAAGCGCGGCTTTTTGCTCAGCGCTGAGCGGTTTTTTGGCTTCGCGAGTTTCGCGGATGTCGAGGCGCATGTTGCCGGTCTTCAAATCTTGCAACTGCACCTTGGCCGGGCTGACTTTGGCGGCAAACAGGTGGCCCGCATGCACCTCCTTGAATTGCAGATCGGCGAAGTTCAGACCGAGGCTGTCGCGTTTGTCCTCCAGCTTGAAGCGCAGGCCGACGGCGCCGTCGGTGAACTCGGCAGGCTGGGTCACGGAGACGGCGTGGTTGGCCTCGGCGTGGATGTAAATGAACATCGCGCCATCACGCAGATCGACCTGCTTGTGGCCCTTCGCGCGGCTTTTGCTGTTGGTGCCCCAGCCGTTGCCGGGCTCGTCCGTGGTCTCCTGGGATTCATTGCGCTCAAAGTCGTCCTCAAACAGCAACCGCCCGGGGTCCGCGGCGACACTGAAGGAGGCCAGGGCTAGCAAGGTGGAGAAAAGGGCGGGACGGATCATCTGCCCCAAACGAAGACACATGCGTTCGCATTGCAGCGGACTTGGTTATCGGTCGCGCAAAGACCTTCCCGCGAACCTCGTAGATGGCGTGATGAAACAGAGCTTGATGATGTTTTCCCTGCTGGCGCCGGTCTGGAGCCAGGGCGCGGAACTGGTGGCGCATGATGCCAGGGAACTCCGCGCTGCTTTGAGTGGATTGCAAGCAGGCGATGTCCTGAAGATCGCGCCGGGGACGTATCCGGGCGGTCACCACGTGCGCGGCATCGAGAACCTGACGGTCGAAGCACTGGACCCGGCACAACCCCCGTTGTTCGAAGGCGGCAATGGCGGCTGGCATTTCTCCCAATGCCCGGGGCTGACGCTGCGTCACCTGCGCGTGCGCGGACAGAAAATCAATGGCATCAATCTCGACGACGGCGGGGTGGAAAAGCCGCTGGTGAAGGGGGTGCGCGTGGAAGGCGTCGAGGTGGGCGACATCGGGCCGCAAGGCAACTTCGATGCCCTCAAAGCATCAGGTCTGCAAGGACTGGTGGTGCAGGACTGTGTGTTTGCAGGCTGGGGTGGGCAGGGGGTGGACCTGGTGGGTTGTCATGACACCCTCATCACCGGCTGCCGCTTCACGGGCAAGCCGGGATTCAGCGCCAGCGCGGGCATTCAGATCAAGGGCGGCTGCTCCGGCGTGGTGGTGGAAAAATGCCGTTTCGAGAACGCGGGCGCGCGGCCCGTGAACATTGGAGGCTCGACCGGGCTGGCCTACTTTCGGCCGCAGGGAGCCATGCACGAGGCGCGCGACATCACCGTGCGCGGCAATCACATCGAAGGCAGCGAGTGCGCCGCGGCCTTTGTCGGTGTGGATGGCGCGTTGTTCGAAAACAACACGGTGCTTTTCCCGGCGCGCTGGATTTTTCGGGTGCTGCAGGAGACGCGCGCGGAGGGTTTCGTGCCCTGTCGCAACGGTGTGGTGCGGGGCAATCGCATCGTGTTTCGGCGCCGCGACATCCGCGACGCGGTCAATGTCGGCCCGGCGGTGGCGGTGGAGACATTCCGCTTCGAAGACAACCGCTGGTTTGCCGAAGACCAGCCGGAGTCCTCGGAACTCAAACTCCCCGTGGCGGAGACAGGCGCGGTTTATGGCGTTGATCCTCGTGTGCGTTGACCGTTTGTCAGGGTTTGGGCTTGAACCGCGCGGCGAGCTTTTCCGAGAGTTCAGCCATCACCTCCGCATTCGCTTCGCTGTCAGCAAGACTCCGCGTTTCGAGGGGATCGCTGTCGTGATCGTAAAGCTCGCGCGCGATCAGTTCATCCTCCTTGACGCCGCGCCATTCCGTGTAGCGCCAGCGCTCGGTGCGGATGGAGCGGCCCCAGGCTTCCCAATTGCTGGCGGGGCCGTAAAACGGGTGCTGGTGCTGAGTGAAGGCGGCGTCTTTGACGCGGGTTTGCGGAGCGGCAACCACGGGGGCGAGGCTGGCGCCTTCGAGGTTCGCCGGCAGATCGTTTTCGATGCCCGCGAGAGCGGCCAGAGTGGGATACAGATCCACCAGCTCCGCCAGGCTGCCGGTCTTTTGACCATGCGCAGTTGACTGGCGTGGATCGGCGATGATCAACGGCACGCGCGCGTCCAACTCGAAGTTGGTGGTCTTGCCCCAGAGACGGTGCTCGCCGATGTGGAAACCGTGGTCGGAAGTGAAGATCACAATCGTGTTGGCCGCCTGTCCGCTTTCGTCCAGCGCGTCGAGCAGGAGGCCGAGTTGGGCGTCCAAAAAGCTGATGGAGGCATAATAACCGTGGCGATAGTGGCGGATTTCACCGGCGTTGAAGTCGCGGTCTTTCGGCGGCCCGCCGTAGCCGCGGATTTCGCGTGACTCATGCAAGGCAAGCGCAGGCGAGCCAGCAGGCGGCTGTGGTGGTTCGGGCAGCGGGATGGCAGCGGGATCGTAGAGATCCCAATACTTTTTCGGCGCGACAAAAGGCAGGTGCGGACGCCAAAAGCCGACCGCGAGGAAAAAAGGCTGCGCTGCGCCCGCGCGATCGCGCAGCACACTGGCGGCGAAACGCGCGATCTGGCCGTCTCGATACGCGGTGTCCGGGGCATCGAGCGCTTCCGTGACGGGCGCCTTGTAGTCGGGCTTGTCCTGTCCCGTCTTCGCAGGCGTTCCATGAAACACGGTGTCTTCGAAGTGCGCGCCGGCATGCAGCGCCTCGATCACGGACCAGGACTGGCGGTCCTGGGTCTCGCCCATGTTGTGAAAGAGCTTGCCGATGTTTTGACAAAACCAACCGTGATTTTTGAAGTGCTGCGGCAGGGTGACCAGGTTTTTGCCGTTTGGCGCGGTGTCGCGGAAGTACTTGCGCAGGTCATCCACACCGACGGTGTCCGGGGTGAGTCCGGTCAGGAAAGAAGATCGCGAGGGATTGCACACGGCCTGCTGGCAGTAGGCGCGCTCAAACAGCAATCCACGCGCAGCCAGCCGGTCGAGATTTGGCGTGATGGCCGTCTTGTCTCCGTAAGGTCCAATGGCGCAGTTGAGATCGTCGGTGACGATGAAGAGAACGTTGGGCTGCGCGGCGTTGACGGACTGCAGGAGAAACAGCGAAGCGAAAACAAGCAGGTGTTTCATGGTGTGGGCTCAATAAACGAGGCGGCGAAAGTTGGGAACGCGGTGGAGGGTGATCAAATTGCCGTTGTGTGCGGAGTGCGCCCTTGCATCACCACTGCGGCTGACAATGCAGAGGTCGTCGCCGTCAACGCACATGGCGGCATAGTGGCGGGCTTCCTTTGGCGTGGCCCCTTTTGCGACGAGGCCGGCGAAGCACCAGTCGATCATGTTTTTGGAGAAATGCAGCACAAGACGATGGCGCTCGTTGTCCGGAGTGCCCCAGCGCTCCTTGGGCATGCGGTCGGGCCGGATCATCGAGTCCGTGGTCTGCGAACCGAGCAGCCAGAACAGCTTCGTTGGCTCATCCCACAGCACATGAAAGCGCATCTGACCGCCCGGGCAGGGCGCGTAGAGCATGGGCGTGCCGGCTGGTGTTTGCACCAGTGAGGTGGTCATGCTGCCGTCGCCGTTCTCACGCACCTGCGCGATGGCGGCATAATTGGTGAGGCCGGTGTGGGCGCGCATCCAGAGGTGGAAAGTTTTTCCCGCGGGATCAAACCACACGTGATCCGGATCGGTGAACTGCACGACGTTCGTTTCCAGCCAGCCGGGCGGCGAGATGCCCCGGCCCTTGGGCGGCACGAGAAAAGTCACCTTCTTGCGGTCCACCGGATAAAACGGATAGCCGAAGGCATTGGGCAGGCGGGTCTCCGGCAGGTCCTCGAAAACGAGCTCGCTGGCGAAGGTCCAGTTGGCGCGGTCAGTGAGGTCGCTGTCCGCTTTCGCCCGCATCAGCATCGGCGCGAGATCACCCACCTGCCAGCCCTCGATGCCGCGTCGGGGCGCGTGTTTTTCCATGACCAGGTAAACATTGCCCTTCGCAAAATGCACATTGCAGGCGGACTGATGCCAGATGCCTTTGTCGTTGAGATAAGACGGATCGCTCCAGGTGAGACCTTCGTTGTCAGACCGGATGATGGCGACCTGGCTTTTCTTGCCGATGAGGTAAAGCGCCTTTCCCGCCACGAAGGGCCGCGCAAAGCCGAGGTCGTGATTGGCCCGGTGAATCCAAGTCCGGCCGCCGTCGTCGCTGGTCAGGATGCGGCCCTCATGAAAGGGTTTGTTTTCCGGAGGCAGCGGTTTCCTGGCGGAGGAAACGTCATGCGTGAGCAGGAGCCGGCCGGAGGGCAGACGGCAGATGCCGGGAGTGTAGCCAAAAAGGCGCTCTGGATTGGGCGACTCCCAAACCGTGACGTGATCCTGGGCGAGTGGACGAACCTGGGCGGTGAGCGGGCTGCAAAAGACAAGGAAAACAACGACGTGACGAAGCATGATGAGCCGGTGGGTTTATGAACTGAACAAGGCAGGATCGGGTCACTGATCCGCCGGCGGCAAGCGGAACTTGCCGAAGCGGATTTCCCGGCGATGGCGTTTGTCCGTGCCGCTGTCCCAAACCGCGCGGTAGTCGCCCGGAGCCACTTCGAGCAGCGTGGGATAGGAGTTTTTGGTGCCGGCGTCGTAGAAGGTTTTTTCCTCGCTCCATTCGCCGCCGGCCGGCTTGATTTTGTAGCGCAGAGCGAAGCGCTTCCAGGCCAGCCCGTCATTGTAGATGTAGAGTTGCGTGCCGTGGCTCGACTGGCCGAACCAAGCTTCCGACACGGTGTTGTAAAGATCGGGCTCTTCCTGCGCCACGCTCCAGGTGCGGCCGCCGTCCGTGCTGGTGGTGGACCAGGCGCGCGGCGGATCGATCGCTTCCCCCTCCTTGTCGGCTTTGGAAGTGCGCATGAGCATTTTCAAATGCTGCTGCTCGTTGGTGATGGCGATCTGGCCCTCGTGCAAAAAGATGCGCGCCGGCTCCGGTTGCGGCACGTAACCTCCGAGGCTCCAGTCCAGCAGGCTGGTGCTCCGCAGCACGAAATGCTCGCGGCTGCCGAGCGGGTCGTTGCGGCGGGTGTTGCGGTGGGCGGGCAGCAGATAAACGGAATGGCCGTCCTCCAGGATGCGCTGGATCTCGCCGACGATGACCAGCGCGCCGGTGTAGTTCATGGCCAGCTCCACGGGGTTCCAGGAGCGGCCGCCATCGCCGCTGTAGGCCGCGACCATGTGCGCGTCCTCGCTGTGCCGGTGGTTCATCGGGCAGCGCATGGCGAAGCACCAAACCACCTCCTGGCCGGGCGGCACGTAGAGCACGGGGTTGGCGTAAGCGAACTGCATCGAGCCATGCCGCTCAGTGTGGTCGAAGATGGTCGCCGGTATGCCCCAGGTGTCGCCGTCATCGGTGGAATAAACGACGTCAATGCTGCCCATGTCGCTCTTGCCATAGATGCCGACCTCGTAAGCCACCACCAAGTGCTTCGGCTTCCACTGCGCGATGTGCGGGATGCAAATCAGATTCGCGCGCGGCTCCTGATCCACCGTTCGGAGCACACGCACCTCCTTGACGTCACCCCCGTAGTCAGGCTTGCTTGTCTTCTCCTTGCCGGCGAAGTTGGCGTCTTGCGCGGCCAGGTGCCCTGGTAGAAGACAAAGAAGACAAAAAACCGTCAAAAAAGAGATGCGTCTCATGGCTGGTGGTGTTGCGGGTTGAAAATCACGCCAGCCCGGTGCGCTGGCATTCCCTCCTTTCCAAGGCATATCCCGCGGGAGGTCAACGCAAAGTGCGTGATCTTTCCCAGCGCGGGTTGTCCGTTCTTGACTTGAATCGTCAAGAACGTGGCTGCGCCGCTGTGGCGCTGAAATTCAGCCGCCAAATGGCCACTTGGACATGAGCCAGACAGCGAGGGTGTGATTGTCCTCGCGAATCTGGCCATAGCGGCGGCGCACGGTTTGCTCCATGTAACCGACCTCGAGCCGGGTGGTGTCGGTCAGCTTTTGGCCGATGCCCACGAAGATGCGGTTTTGGTCAAAATGGTTGCCCTCGACATTGGAGCCAAAGTTGATGAACAGCTCGTCCCAGATGGCGAGGTAGGTTTTGCCGCTGCTGGTGAGGGGAAAGGTCGTGCGCAGCAGGTAGCGGATGCGGTTTTCATAGCGCCAGTTGGCGAGATCGTAATCATCACCGCCCACATCGCGCGCCATCTCACCGATCCAGCGCTGCTCCAGGCGCAGGCGCTGCACCCACTCCAAGCCGAAGGCGTTGAAGCTGTGCTGCACCTGCTCCCAGGCTCGGTTTTCAGGAAAGGACGCAGGCGCCGGGTAGTCGCCGTAGGGCCAAGTTTTGACGTAAGCCCAGCCGGCGCTGACGCTGAGGGTGGGATTGATCTGGTAGTTGACGCCCGGCCGCAGTAGGAGCTGCTGCCAACTGCTCCCCATGTCGGCGCGGCGATTCTGCACCTCCAAATGCAAACCCCATGGACTTTTGCCGATTGGATGATCGCCGATATAGTTGAGCCAGAGATGGCCATTGGAGTCGCTCAATTGATCACGGGCATGACTGGTCGTGGCGGACAACGAGACCGTCAGGAGGGAAAGCAGCAAAGGCAGGCGCACGGTGGATGAACGAGTTGAGTTGGAGCCGGGTCCTTGCTTACATGGCAAAGCTTTCCCCGAACATCAAGCCGGCATGCGGCGAAGCACGCGCGCAGCTTGGGGGTGACGGGACACGGCGGTATGCGCCTCCAAGCCGGTGACGAGCAATTCGCGGTTCTCCAGCCTCCAATCTTGCGCCATCTCCTGCAGCTTTTTCATGACGGAATGATCCACCAGCCGGGCTTCGGAAAAGTCCACCTTGAGTTTTTCGTGGCGGGTCATGCCGAGGAGTTTTTGGCGCAGCGGC
>CAZKMS010000117.1:0-19410 GCA_964553805.1 uncultured Verrucomicrobiaceae bacterium | reverse complement strand
CCTCCGGCGGCGCGCGCATGCACGAGGGCATCCTCAGCCTCATGCAGATGGCCAAAACCAGCGGCGCCCTGGCCCGGCATTCGGAGGCGCGGCTGCCTTACATCTCCGTGTTGACGCATCCGACGACCGGCGGCGTCACCGCCAGTTTCGCCACGCTGGGGGACATCATCATCGCCGAGCCGAAGTGCATGATCGGCTTCGCCGGCCCGCGCGTGGTGAAGGAGACCACGCACGCGGATCTCCCGCCCGGCTTCCAGACCGCGGAGTTCATGCTTCAGCATGGCTTGGTGGATCAAATCGTGCATCGCAAGGACATGCGAGCCATCCTCGGCAAGCTGCTCAAGTACGCCGTCAACGCGCCGGTTTGAGCGCGGTCGTGCCAGCGGTGCTCACCAGTCGATGCCGCGTAGCTTGACCGGCTTCTGGTTCTCCAGCTTCTCCAGGCCGAACGGCGCCGCCGACTTCACCTGCAGGCGCTCGCCGTTTACGTCAAGCCACAGCGGCCCCTGCAAATCGGCCCCTTCCAACCAGTAGCGCAGCTGCACTTCGCTGGTGGAGCCGGGGGCGATTTCCGGCGGGCGCTCGGCGGGCAGAAAAAAGGGCGGCACTTCACGGCTTGCAGGCGGGCTGCCAGCGAGCAGCCGCGTCTGCGGCGGAGTCAGCAGCAGGGGATGCCTGCCCGGATTGGTCACGCGAGCATCCAGATCGAGCCGCGCATTCCCAAAATCCCGCTCCAGTGTTGCGGCTTTTAACCCTAGGACGGACTCTGTGCCCATGGCCCCGCCCGCGGCCGGTTGCGGATCTTCCCAGCCAGAGTCCGCAGCCGGTTTCAGAACGAACAAAGCGGTGGCCGCGGCCAGCAGCAACAGCACCCAGACCTCGATCCGCTGATAAAACTTCATCGCCCAGCATGGCACGCGCCTGCAGGCCCGCAAGCGGCTGCTAGGCAAAACGCGGGCAGGCCAGCTTCACCATGGCTTGCAACGTTCTCGACACCTGCGCGTGTTCCGCATTGCGTATTGGCACGCTTTTCTCTATCACTAGGCGTCGTCTTTTTTTGGCGTCTCATGGCCCGGCACCGCAATGGCAACCCCGGCAGCCTCATCCGCGCAGGGTGCTTGGCTGGGTTTGTTGTCGCTGCTTTCCTGCTGCCGCAGCCGCGCACCCAGGCGCAAACGCCGGCCCCTGCCGCCACGCCCGTGACGGGCGAAATCGGCACCCCGCTGGAGCTGATCGAGGCCGGCAATGCCGCCTATCAAGCGCGGAACTGGCAGGAGGCGGCGACCAAGTTTGATCTCTTCTTGCAGCACTATGGCAGCGATCCCGCCGTGGCGGAGGCAGTGGCCCAGGTCAAACCGCTGCTCGCCCTCTGCCGCATCCGCCTCGGCGAGTATGGCGCCGCGGGCGCGCTCATCACCGAGGCATTGGCCCAGCCGAAACTCGATCCCAAACTGCGGGACGAGTTGTCCTTCTGGAAGGGCATCATCCTGCTGCAGGTGCAGGCTTACGAGGAGGCGCGCACAGCCTTTCTGGCCTACTACCAGACGCCGGAGTTCCAGCCGCCGCGCCGGGTCGAGAGCATCCTGCTGTACGGCACCACTTACATTCTGGAGAACGATCACGTAAAGGCCGCCGCCTTCTTTGAGCAGCAGGCGCCGCGCCTGTGGGACCTCAGTCACGAGGCGGCTCTGCGCGCGCAGACGCTGCGCTTGAACTCCCTGCTCGAACTCAATCAACTCCCTCAAGCGATGACCCTCGTCGCCACGCTGCAGCCGTTGATGGACGAGGTGACGCAGATCATCTCGCTGCACGGTCTCACCGCCGATCTCGGCGGCCGCTTCCTCGATGCTGGCGAGTTCTACGCCGCCATCTTTTGCCTCCAGCGCGTCTGGCCCGCCGATCGCCTGCTCAAGCACCAGGCCGATCGCATCGAGCGTCTCAAGCGCGAACTCGCCGCGCTGGAGGCGCGCCCCGGCGGTGAGGCGCTGGTCTTCGCCAAAAAGAACGTGCTCACCCGCGTCGAGCGCGAGCACCGCAGCTTCGCGGCCAGCACGGACTTCGATCTCGGCGTGCGCATGCGGCTCGGTTTTGCTTACCTCGGCCTGGAGCGCTGGCGTGAGGCCGCGCTGGTGCTGGAGGACGCGCTCACGCTGACCGGCGATCCGAAGCAGCAGGCGCAGGCGGGCATGGCCGTGGTGCAGTGCTGGCTGCAATTGAAACGCCACGACCGCTGTGTCGCCAGCGCCGATTCCTGGCTGCTGCGTTTCGAGGGCAAGGCCGACGCCAGCGACGCCGCGCGCGTGCGTTTCCTGATGGCGCAGGCGCATTACGACAATCAGGACTTCCACGATGCCGCGCGCGTGTTCGAGGAGCTGACGCAAAAACATGCGCAGCACGAGCTCGCGCCTGAAGCCCTGCTCATGGCGGGCCTGGCCCAGCTCATGGCCGATGAGCACGAGCCCGCCGTGCGCCTGCTCAGCGAGGTCGCGCGGCGCCATGCCAAGCTGCCCGTGGCGGAAGATGCCGACTACTGGCTCGGCATGGCCTGCAGCTTCAACGGCGATCCCAAGGAGTGCCGCGACCACCTCGCCAAGCACCTCAAAACTTTTGCGAAGTCGGGCCGCTACCGCGCGGCCTCCGTTTTCCGTCGCGCCTACTCCCGCTTCATGCTCGCGGATTACGAGGGCGCGATCAAGGAGTTCGATGAGTACCTGCGCGAGTTCCCCGAGTCGTCCGATGTGGGCGAGGCGCGCGTCCTGAAGGGCGACGCCCTTGGCTCGCTCGGCGAGATCGATGCCGCCATCGCCAGCTACACCGATGTGCCGCCGGATACCAAGCACTGGTATGAGGAGGCCTATTTCAAAATCGGCAAGATCCACAAGCTGCGCCGCGACTGGCCGGCCCTGCGCGCGCATTACGACAAGTTCATCGCCGGGCACCCCCAAAGCATGCGCCTCGCCGAAGCGGTCTATTGGGCCGGCCAGGCCAGCATCGAGCAGGACCAGCTCGGGGAGGCCCGCAAACTCTATTGGGACGCCCTCAACCAGCATGGCAACGAGCCGCAGCACTACGGCGTCGAGGACATCCTGCTGGCCATGCCGCGCCTCTACCGCGGCGCCGACGCCCGCGTCGAGTTGCTGCGCGAGATGCAGCGTGTGCGCGCGGAGTCGGAGAAAAACAAACGTCCTGTGCTGGCCTGCCGCCTGAGCTGGATGGAGGGCCACATGCAGCCGCCGGACAAACCGAAGCTGGCCCAGGCTGACTTCCTCATGGCCGCGCAAAACCTCGACGTGAAGCGCATGAACCCGCGCATCACCGCCGACTGTGCCGACACCTCGCGCGCGGCCGGCAGCAGGCTCCGCGCCGGGGAGCTGTATCGTGACCTCATCAAGTGGCATCCGCGCGCCATCGAGGTCGAGCGCGCCCAGGCTGGCCTCGGTTTCATGGCGGCGGAGGCGGGTGAGTGGGAGCAGGCGCTGGAGCGCTTTGCGAGGTTCGAGAAAAAATCCGTCACGCCGGATCTCGCGGTCAGCGTGGCGTTGAGGAAGGCCGAGTTGCTCGCCGATCACAAACGCGCGGACGAGGCCGTCGAGGTGTACAAAGCGCTGCTGGAAAACAAGATGACCCCCGGCCGCGCCAAGGCCCAGGCCCTCATCGCCTGGGGGCAATTGCTTGAATTACAGCACAAGCTGCTGCCCGCCACCGCCTACTACGAGCGCGTTTACCTCGCCTACGGCAAGCATGGCGACCTCGCCGCCCGCGCCTATCTGGCTCGCGGCCGCGCGCTGGAAAGCCTCGGCAAAAAAGGCGAAGCCGCCGAGGTCTATGCCGAGCTGCGCCAGAGCGAGGCCCTGCAAGCCTTCCCCGAATACGAGCAAGCCGCCGCCCGCCTCAAAGTCACCGGCCCGCCCCCCGAGCGCGCACCAGCGGCAGCGACCGAACCCGGAAAGGAGGCGCCGCCATGACCGCACCCGCCATTCTCCATTCTCCGATTTCCATTCTTCAATCCAGCCTCGTCTTCTGCTTGCTGGCCGTCCTTCTCCTCCCCGCGCCCGCCCAGGATCGCGTCCACCTCAAGGACGGCCGCGTCGCCCAGGGCCGCATCCTCAACCTCGCCCGCCCGCTCATCAGCATGGACCTGCAGCTCCCCGGCGTGCGCGGCTCCGCCAAGCGTGAGTTCGATGCCGAGCTGGTCGAGTTCATCGACTTCGCGCCGCTGCCCGGCGAGGCCGAGGCGCTGGCCAATCCCGCCGACACGAAGCAGCAGGAGGTCCTGCTCAAGCTCTGGCAGGAAAAGTCCGTGCACCTCTCCTGGCCCGCCAACAACGCCGGCGACATCGGCCTCGCGCTCGCCGACCAGTTGCTCAAACAAACCGGCCCCGAGCCCGTCGAGCGCGCCTTCCGCATCTATTCCCTCGTCGAAAAGGACGACTGGGACGAGGCGCGCTGCACCCGCGCCAAGACCGGCCGCCTGCGCAGCCTCATCGCCTTGAAGCGCGTCGATGATGCGATCAAAGAAGCGCAGATCGTCGCCCGCGAGAGCGAGGACCCTGCGCTCCTCATCGAAGCCAACATGGTCATCGCCAAAGCCGACTTCGAGAAGCTGAAACGCTTTGACCTCGACCACCCGCGCTGGGATCAGGACGACGAACTCACTGCGGAGCGCACGCGCCTCTGCCACCAAGTGCTGGACCAGTTCCTGCACACCCCGCTCTTCCACGGCTCGGTGGAGGACCGCTCTGCCGAGGCACTCTGGCAGGTGGTCGCCGTGCATCAATACCTCAAGGAGGCCACGCCCGCGCTCGATCGTGCCCGCGACCTCGCCCAGCTCTACCCGAAGACCCCCGAAGCCGCCCAGGCCAAGGCGCTGCTCGATGCCGCCGCCAAGCCCTGATCCCCTTTTCCCGCTCCTCTCATGAACCGACACCCCGCCCTCTGCCTCGCCCTGCTCCTGCTCGCCTTTGCCGCGCCGGCTGCCGCCCAGGAAGCCCCGCCGCCGCCCGCTGCCATCGAAAGCACCTCCCTGCTCGACCTCTACCAGCAGGGCGGCTGGACCATGCACATCCTGCTGCTGTTCTCGGTCGGCACCGTCGGCGTGGCGGTGTATTGCTTCACCCAGGTCAGCCAGAAGCGCATGGTGCCGAAGCCGCTCATGGAGACCCTCACCTCCTCCATGCAAAAGCGTGACGTCGGCGGCGCCTATCAAGTCTGTCTCTCGCAACCTAACAGCCTCAGCCGCGTCATGTCCAATGCCCTGCTCAAGGTCAACTTCGACCGCGACCAGGCTAACAAGGTCTCCATGGAGGAAGCCGCCGGCGAAACCATGGACGGCGAGGAGACGCGCTACATGACCTGGATCAATTACCTCAACGTCTTCGCCACCATCGCCCCCATGATCGGCCTCTACGGCACCGTCTCCGGCATGATCACCGCCTTCAACCAGCTCAAAGCCGGCAACAGCGAGCCCTCCGATCTCGCCGGAGGCATCGGCGAGGCCATGATCACCACCGCCGCCGGCCTCATCGTCGGCATTCCCGCCATGTTCTTCTTCTTCTTCTTCCGCAACAAGCTCATGGGCATCATGGCCGAGCTCCAGCGCAGCGCCTCCTTCCTCATCGGCGTCCTCTCCGGCGAGGTCAAACTCGCCGGGTCCGAGCCGATCGAGCAAGTCCCTGTCAATGAAGGCAGCTAAGGCGTTCCTCATTCCCCCTCCCATGACTCGCCGCCGCAAAGCGCCCCAGGATGAAGTCGGCTTCAACATCACGCCGATGATCGACATGACCTTCCTGCTGCTCATCTTCTTCATGGTCACCTCCAAGCTGACCAAGGAGCAGGTCAAAATGGACATCCAGCTGCCCACCGCCATCAGCGCCGTGCAGGCCGAGGACCTGTCCAACCGCGACATCATCAACCTCGATGGCACAGGCGCGCTCTGGCTGGCCAGCCGGCAGATGAGCGACGAGGAGATGAAGACCTACCTCACCGCCCGCTTCAAGGCCAACCCGCCGCTCAAGATCTACCTGCGCGCCGACAAAAACACCCCCGCCAAACGCATCCGCCAGTTCATGAAGATGGCGTCGGAGGCGGGGGCGGTGAATGTGATCTTTGGAAGTTATCAGAGGTAAAAATCAAGATGCAAGACAATCTAACAAGACCATCACCCCCCCAACGCCCATCCTGTTAATCCTCCCAAAATCCCGCCCATCCTGTCTAACCATCCGCCGCCCCTGAAATGAAACGACGCAAGCGCGAGCAGCCCTCCGTGGAGATGCAAATGGGCCCCATGATCGACATGGTGTTCCTCCTGCTCGTCTTCTTCATGGTCAGCGCCAAGCCCATCAAACCGGAGGCCGACATCAACCTCGGCCTGCCCGGCATGGCCGAGCAGGACGCGCCCGTGGAGCTGCCCGACGAGCAGCGCATCCTCATCAAAGCCAGCGGCGAGGTCCTGCTCAACGAGCAGACCCTGGCCGCGCCCGGCGACAGCGTGCTGGAAAAATTCACCGAGACCCTCACCCGCCTCGTGCAGAGCGCCAAGGCCGCCAAGGCCGAGCTGCTCGTCACCCTCTCCCCGGAGGACGACGCCGTGCACCAGCGCCTCGTCGATGTCCTCAACGCCTGCGCCCAGGCCGGCGCCACCAACGTCACCTTCGACCAGCCCGCCGAGGAGGAGTAGCCGGTAATCAGTGGCCACTAGTTCACCCCCTCATCCGTCCTGAAAATCCTGTTCACCCTGTCTAACATCAACCTCTCCCGCTGGGGCATAGGCTTCAGTCGGTCCTCCCACGAATCGGCTAAAGCCTATACACCAACATAAAAAATCCCCATCCTGTTAATTCCCCTAAAATCCCGTCAATCCTGTCAAAAAAATTAGCCATCTGCTCTCTATGTCCGTCGTTTACGCCCAGCCCCCGCCGCCAAAGAAGCGGAAGGCCGAGCCGCCCCCCGCTGAGGACGGCCGGGCGCCGAAGCAGCGCGGCTTGATCTTCACCATCTTCATCGGCGCGGTGCTCGTGCACGTCGTTCTGCTCATCCTCTTCGGCCTCTTCATCGTCGCCCAGAAGTTCGCCCAGCCCGAGGCCGTGTTTGAAGTGCGGGAGGCCCTCAAAATCCCCGTGCAGCAGACCCCGCAGCACAAGATGAACGCCGCCGCGCACCAGGCCGCCGCGCCGAAGCCGGTGTTCCAGGACAAGCTCATCAGCACCCGCCCCGCCCCGTTCGCCCTGCCGGAGATGCCGAAGCTGGACCTCCAGCAGATGCTGCCGCTGGACCCCTCCGAGCTGGTCAGCGACCAGGTCAGCAGCCTCGTCGGCACCGCCGGCTTTGGCAGCGGCGCCGGCGCGGGCTTGTCCGGCGCCGGCGGCATCGGCAAAGGCATGAGCAAGCTCAGCTTCATGGGCATCCAGGCGGAGGGCCAGCGCATCCTCATGTGCTTCGACGTCTCCGGTTCCGTCGTCAACAAAGCCGCCTCCAGCGGCATGCCCCTGGCCCGCATCAAAGAGGAGACGCTGAAGCTCATCGACAGCCTGCCCACCGGCGCCAGCTTCAACATCATCCAGTTTGTGCGGAACTATAAACCCTTCAGCCCCCAGCTCACCCAGGTCACCCCCGCCAACCGCGAGGCCGCCAAAAAATGGATCGACACCGAGTGGAACGAGAGCGGCCAGATGGCGCGCGGCGCCCGCGGCGTGCTCAGCCCCGAGCCCAACGGCGTCGTCTGCGTGATTGAAGCCGCCTTCGCCATGAACCCGGACGTCATCTTCCTCATCTCCGACGGCCAGTGCGAGCAGACCTACCCCGCCGAGCGCCGCATCCCGAACGAAGAGATCGCCGACCTGGTCAAGGAGCTGCAAAAAGGCCGCAAGGACAAGCTGCCTGTCCACTTCATCGGCTTCCAAATGCGGCCCGAGGACGCCGGCGACTGGAGCAGCATCGCCCGCCGCACCGGCGGCCGTTTCCGCGAGATCAAGTAGCGCCGCCAGCGGGGAAAAAGCGCCCACGCGAACGCCCGGCCCGTGCTTTGGCAAGCGCGCCTGCACGATGCGCGGTCGCCGGGGTGGGGCGTCAGCGTTCGGGTGGTTCCTCGGTTTCCGGCCGCGGGTTGGAGACGGGCTGTTTCTGGATCCTGATGGGCTCGCAACTGGCAGCCACCTCATCGCACATTTGGTTGATGAAGGCCACGAACGCCTCGGTTTGACGGAGGGCTTCGCCTGGCTTCACGTCCAGAAATTGCCAGCGCCAGATAACATCGTCCTTTCCCTCGCTGCGCAGTCTCAGCCAGTAATTGTCAGGGCCGTCGGCGAAGTAGCGGGGCGTCATCTGTTTCCGTGCGGCCTCGCCGGGCAGCTTTTTCAAAACACGCTCTTTGGCAGCTTGAAAGGCGGTGGGCGTGCTGGCTTTGATGTAGCGGAGCGTCACCCATTCATCCGCAAAGACGCGGATTTCCAACACGCGTTGTGTCGGCGTAAGGGTGAGCCGCCTGTCCTCAATCGAGGAAAAGCAGCCCCGGCTTTGAATCCAACCAATTTCCTCCGGTGGCAGCTTTTCCTCCTCCTGCGCGTGCGCAAAAAAGCAGCAAGCCAGCATCAGGATGGCGGGAAAGGCGGCTTTCATGGATTCATCTTAACGTTTTGGGGTCACGATGAACAAGTCCGAAGTCCCGCGGGCGCCTCGAGGCCGGTTCCGTAGGCGGCTCGCCGGCCCGCGCTTTGGCCCGCGCCGCCTGCACGATGCGCGGTGGCGCGGGCCGGGGTGTCAGCGGCGTTGCATCAAGTCCTCGATCTCGCCGGGCTCGATGGGGACGTCGGCCATGAGGTCGGTGTTGCCGTTGGCGCCGATGAGGAGGTCGTTTTCGAGGCGGATGCCGAGGCCTTCCTCACGGAGGTAGAGGCCGGGCTCGACGGTGAAGACCATGCCGGATTGCACGGGCTGCCAGGCGGGGGGAACGTCATGCACGTCGAGTCCGAGGTGGTGGGAGGTGCCGTGCATGAAGTACTTTTTGTACAGGGGCTTCTCCGGATCTTGCGCGGCGACGTCCTTGGCGTCGAGCAGGCCGAGGGTGAGCAATTCGTCGGTGACGAGCTGGCCGACTTTTTCCTGATACTCGCGGATGAGGACGCCGGGCTGCAGCAGGCGGCAGCAGGCGCGGAAGATGCGCAGGACGGCGTCATAGACGGCGCGCTGGCGCTCGGTGAAGCGGCCATTGACGGGGAGGGTGCGGGTGAGGTCGGCGTTGTAGTGGGCGTAGCTGGCAGCGACGTCGAGGAGGAGGAGGTCGCCATCCTGGCATTGGCTGTGGTTGGTGGTGTAATGCAGGACGCAGGCGTTGGCGCCGCTGGCGATGATGGGGGGGTAGGCGAAGCCGCCGGCGCGCTGGCGGATGAACTCGTGGGCGAGTTCGGCTTCGATTTCATACTCGTGTACGCCGGGGGTGACGAAGCGCAGGAGGCGGAGGAAGCCGCTGCGGGTGATGCGGACGGCTTCCTTCATGAGCTGCAGCTCGGCGTCGCTCTTGATGGCGCGCAGCTCATAGAGCAGGGGGGCGAGGCGCTCGAGCCGGTGCAGGGGATATTCGTGGCGGAGACGGCGGGCGAAACGAAGCTCGCGCGACTCGACCTCGACGCGGGCGCGGGGGTGCTCGTTGCCGCTGAGGTAAACGCTGCTGGCCTGGCACATGAGCTGGCGGAGCTGGGTCTCGAAGTCGCTGGTCCAGTGGACGCGCGGGATGCCGGAGCGGGTGCGCGCCTGCTCCTGGGTGAGTTTTTGCCCCTCCCAGATGGCGATGAGCTCGGAGGTCTCGCGGACGAAGAGGAGCTCGCGCTGCTTGGGGTCGGGCGCGTCGGGGAAGAGCATCAAGATGCTCTCTTCCTGGTCGATGCCGCTGAGGTAATAGAGGTCGCTGTTCGGGGCGAAGCCGAGGGTGCCGTCGGCGTTGGTGGGCATGACGTCGTTGGCGTGGACGATGACGAGCGCGCCGGGCGGCAGGCGCTCGCTGAGGCGGCGGCGGTTTTCGACGAAGAGTTCGGCGGGAGCGGGTTGGTAGCGCACGGCGGGGTGGGGGATTTTACAACTCGTAGATGTCGAGGATGCGGAGTTCTTTGGCGGGGCTGTCGGCCCAGTAAGTGAGGATGCAGCCTTCGATGCGGAGGTTCTCCAGCGGCCTGCCGGTGTGATCCCGGGTTTGGTAGTCGCCCTGCTGGAAGGGGTAGCCGGCGAGCTGGTAGATGAGGCGGATCAACCTTTGCTGCCGGCGCCGGGAGAGGGAGCGCAGCAGTTCCCAGGCCTTGGGGGAGAGGACGGGTTCGTAGTCGCCGGCGGGCATGTCACCGGGACTTGGGGCGGGGCAGGCGGATTTTTTTTCCGGCGTCCATTTCCTCCATGCGGCGGGTCATTTCTTTTTGCCAGGCCGGGCGCTCCTGCTTCAGGCGGTGCAAAAAGGCCGCCGCCTCCTGGCGCTCGCGCTCGGAGAGGCGAGAGAGTTGCTGCTTGAGTTGGAGGAGATCCGCCGCGCTCATGCCTTTAGCCTACCGCACGTCCGGCGCGAAGCAAGTCCGCCGCCACGGCCGGTTGCTCTTTCATCAAATCAACGCCATCTGCCGCGGCGGGGCGGGCTCGGTGGTGGCGAAGCAGGGCGCGGGGGCGGGGCGGCGCGCGCAGTCCACGGTGGGGGTGATCTCGCGCCGGGCCGCGCAGCAGACCTGGGTCTGGCGCAGGCCCTTGCGGTCGAGCACGGCGCGGACGTGGCCGATGGCGAGCGCGGGCTGGTTGCAGTCGTCGCTGAGGTGGCCGAGCACGATCTGGTGCAGGCCGGGATGGGCGAGCTCGTCGATGAGCTCGGCGGTTTGCTGGTTGGAGAGGTGGCCGTGGCGGCTGCTGATGCGCTGCTTGATGGCCCAGGGGCGCTTGGTGTCGGCCTCGAGCAGGGCGTGGTCGTAGTTGGCCTCGACGAAGAGGCTGTCCGCCCCGGCCAGACGGTCGCGAATGAGGTGGGTGACGTGGCCGACATCGCTGAGGAAGCCGAGGCGCGACTCGTCATCGGCGATGGCAAAACCGACCGGGTCCACGGCGTCATGCGGCACCGGAAAGCACTCGATTTCGACATCGCGAAACGCGAAGCGGCTGCCGGTTTGCATGACTCGCCAGGGTGGTGGCACGCGGAAACGGCTGTCGCGCAGCAGGGTCTCCCGGGTCAGCGCGGTGCAGAGCAGGGGGATGGCGCGTTTCTGGCAGAAAATGGCCAGGCCCTGGGTGTGATCCTGGTGCTCGTGCGTGAGCAGGATGCCATCGATGCGGTCCGCTGAAAACCCCGCCGCCTCCAGCCGCAGGCAGGTCTGCCGCGCGCTCAACCCGGCGTCCACCAGCAGCGTGGTGGCTCCCGTGGACACCACCGCGCAGTTGCCCGAACTGCCGCTGCCAAGAACCGTCAAACGCACCATGGTGGAAGAAGCGCGGTCTGCGGTGGAATTCAAGGGAAAGCCGCCATTCGGAAGCAACTCAGCAGCGTGGTTTGATTCCCCTTGCATCCTGGTCTTACTTTCCTAAAATAAACCAATCCCGCCATGGGTTATTTCTTTAATTTTCGACCGATAGTTACGATGCGGCTTCCTTTTCTGAAAGTGAATTCTTATTTCGCCAGGGTTGTCTGGGTGTTTGGTGTCATTCTGTTGCCTTTGCAGGCCGCGTTGCCGGAAGCTGCAAACCTGAATGATGCGCCCCAAGCGCGGGCCATCCCGTTCGCGCAGTTGGGGGCGGAGGCGCAGAAGCAATACAGCGGCACGGGCATCGGCGTCACCTCAACAGCAGATGGAGCGCGGCTGCGCGCGGCCTTTCAGAAGCTGGAGGCGGAGGCGACGGCGGAGGGCTTGTGGATCGAATCCACCGAGACAGCGGAACAGCCGGAGCGCTTTTGTTTGCGGGCGATGAAAGTGGGGCAAGCTTCCAGCTTGCCCGGGCAACCTGGAAGGTTGCACCACCTTCCCGCCACCGGAGCCGTTCACGCCAGCGGCGAGGCCGCCGCATGGATGCGTCCCGGCGTGGTGGAGGAATACAGCGCCAGCATGGACGGCATCCGCCAGGATTTCGTGGTCGGCGCGAGGCCGCCGGGCGCGGGTGGGCTGCGCCTGGAGTTGGAAGTCAACGGCGCGCGGGTGGAGACCGCGTCCTACGGGGCCAAACTCACCCTGGATGGCAGCGGGCGCGAACTCGCATACAGCCGCCTTCATGTCACCGATGCGGATGGAAAGGAACTCGCCGCCCGGATGAAGGTGACAGCGGAGAACCGCCTGCTGATCGAAGTGGACGACAGCGCCGCCGTTTACCCGGTGCGCATCGACCCGACCTTCAGTGATGCGGATTGGATCAGTATGGGGGCCGTGCCCACGACTGACACCGTCTATGCCATTGAGGTGGATGCATTGGGCAATCTCTATATTGGGGGAGATTTTCTGGTGGTGGGAGATGTGGAGGCTCGTTATGTGGCCAAATGGGATGGGGACACTTGGAGCGCGTTGGGATCGGGAGTGGATAACATCGTGCGGGCACTGGCAGTGACGGCGACGGACCTTTATGTGGGGGGAGATTTCAACTGGGCGGGTGGGCCAGGGCGCAATCGCCTTGCCAAATGGACGTTGGGAGGGGTGAATGACAGTGCTTGGAGTTCACTGGGAGCGGGAGTAAGCAATACAGTGCGGGCATTGGCAGTAACGGACACGGACCTCTATGTGGGTGGAAGCTTTGTTCAGGCGGGGCGCAACCGTATTGCCAGATGGCCATTGGGAGGGTCAAGCTGGAGCGCGTTGGGATCGGGAGTGGATGGCCAAGTAAATGCGCTGGCAGTGAACGGGACGGACCTTTATGTGGGAGGGTTTTTTACCGCGGCAGGTGGAGTGCCAGGGCGCAATCGCCTTGCCAAATGGACTTTGGGAGGCGCGGACGACAGCGCTTGGAGCGCGTTGGGTTCGGGAGTGGACGCCGGGGTGCATGTGCTGGCAGCAAATGACACGGACCTTTATGTGGGCGGGAGTTTCACTTCCGCGGGTGGAACTGCGGAGCGCAACCGCATTGCCAAATGGACGTTGGGAGGCGCGGACGACAGCGCCTGGAGTGCTTTGGGGACGGGAACTAGCGGCACGGTGAATGCGCTTGCGGTGACCAGCACAGACCTTTACATCGGGGGCAATTTTAGCACAGTGGGCGGGGTGGGAGCGCGCTCCGGCGTCGCCAAATGGGCATTGGGAGGCGTCAATGATAGTGCTTGGAGCGCTTTAGGCTCGGGTGTGGGTGGCACCTACGCACTGGCAGTGTCTGGAGCGAACCTTTATGTGGGAGGTGAGTTTACCATAGCGGGTGGAGCCAGGGATCGCAATCGCATCGCCAAATGGGCGCTTGGAGGTACGAATGACACGGCTTGGAGTTCCGTGGGTTCCGGGGTGAATCGTATTCAATTCAATGCGTTGGCGGTAAGTGGCGCGGACCTGTATGCGGGCGGAGCTTTTTTCATCGCTGGCGAGATCAATGTCCGGCATCTTGTCAAATGGGATGGCAGTGTTTGGAGTCCGTTGGGCTCAGGGGTTAACGGCATGGTGAGTGCATTAACGGTGAGAGGCACGAATCTCTATGTGGGAGGGGAGTTCACCGAGGCGGGAGGAGTGTCGGGACGCAATCATGTCGCCAAATGGATGATTGGGGGAGTGAATGACGAAGCGTGGAGCGCGTTGGGTTCAGGAGTGGGGGACAAAGTGCATGCGCTGGCGACAACGGAGACGGATCTCTATGTGGGAGGAGCGTTCACCGAGGCGGGAGGAGTGTCGGGACGCAACCATATTGCTAAATGGGCGTTGGGAGGCGCGGATGACGGTGCCTGGAGTGCTTTGGGGGCGGGAGTGAGCAGTACGGTGCATGCATTGACGGCAACTGACACGGACCTTTATGTGGGGGGTGGTTTTACCATGGCGGGCGGAGCATCGGGATATAAGAGCATCGCCAAATGGACGTTGGGGGGAGTGGATAACAGTGATTGGCATGCTTTAGGGTCGGGTGTTACTGGCTCAGTGTATGCGCTGACAGTGGCCGGTGCGGATCTTTATGTGGGGGGTGTTTTCGGATTCGCTGGAGGAGTGGCTGGGCGTAGCTTTATCGCCAAATGGGAATTGGGAGGCACGGACAACAGCGCGTGGAGTTCGTTAGGTTCAGGGGTAATCGGCACGGTCTATGCGCTGACGGCGACCGATACGGATCTTTATGTGGGGGGCGATTTTGGGTTCGCGGGGGGAGTGTCCAGTCGAAGACAAATCGCCAGATGGGCATTGGGAGGCACGGACGACAGCGCCTGGAGTTCGTTGGGATCGGGGGTCAACGGTGTGGTTCTGGCTCTCGCGGCATCCGATGCGGTTCTCAATGTGGGAGGAACGTTTGCCTCGGCGGGAGGAAATCAGGTTCGCTGCATTAGCTCATGGACTCTCGGGGGCGAGGATGACGACGCCTGGATATCACCGTTGCATTTGGGAATGAATAATGAGGTGCTTGCATTGGCGATTTCCGGAAGTAACCTCTATGCGGGAGGCTCCTTCACGCGAGCGGGCGGAGTCGCGGTCAATTGCATCGCTAAATGGGATGGCCACACATGGCGCGCATTGGGTTCGGGGATCAATGGCACGGTGAGGGCCTTGTTGGTATCTGGAGAGGACCTGTATGTGGGAGGCACTTTTACAACGGCAGGAGGTGTCGCGGCCAACAACATCGCCAAATGGAATGGCAACACATGGAGCGCGTTGGGTTCGGGAACAAATGCTGGTTTGTATGCTCTGGCTATGGCGGGCACGGAACTCTACGCCGGCGGTTTCTTCACTGAGGCCGGGGCCGTGACAGGGCGCAACCACATTGCCAGATGGTCGGTCAATGGCACGGATGACAGTTCTTGGAGCGCGCTGGGTTCTGGCGTGAATAACACCGTGCGCGCGTTAGCCGTAATGGCTTCGGATCTCTATGTGGGCGGGAATTTCAGTGCCGCGGGCGGCAAACAAGCAAATCATATCGCGAAATGGGCTCTCAATGGAATCGATGACGGTTCCTGGAGCGCTTTGGGTGGGGGAGTACAGATATACGCTCTCCCCACCGTCCCTGTAAATGCTCTGGCAGTTTCCGGAGCCGATCTTTATGTTGGCGGCACTTTCGACACGGTGGGCAATAATATGCCGGTTAGCCATATTGCCAAATGGGATGGCAGTAGCTGGAGCGCGCTGGGTTCGGGAACTGGCGGCACTGTATCAGCGTTGGCGGTGTCCGGCCCATACCTTTATGTGGGCGGTGTTTTCTCGAATGTGGCTGGCGGAGTTTCGGGTCGCCGCCGCATTGCTGTGTGGACGCTCGGGGGCACGGATGACACCGCATGGATCGGGATGGGATCGGGTATGGATGATACAGTTCGTGCGCTTGCTGCAAAAGATGGCAGGCTCTACGCAGGAGGTCGCTTCACCATGGCAGGCGGGAAGTCCTCTGCCCGTCTGGCTCGGGCCGAGATCGGCGTTTCGGAGATTCTCGTCACCGGCAACGACGTGGAAATCGTGAATGGTGATATGACGCCGGAGGCGGCGGATCACACCGATTTTGGTGGCGCGCTGGTGGCGGGAGGCGCTGTGGCTCGCACTTTCACCATTGCCAACACGGGCACGGTTTATCTCAGACTCACGTGCAGCCCCCTGGTGAAAATCACCGGGCCTCATGCGGCGGATTTCACGGTCACCGCTCAGCCGTTGTCTCCGGTGGCGGTGGATGGCTCCACCGCGTTCACCATCACCTTCGATCCTGTGGCGGCGGGCTTGCGCTCCGCCACGGTGAGCATTGAAAATGACGACGAAGACGAAAGCCTTTATGTCTTCGCCATCCAGGGAATTGGGCTGCCGGGCATTGGCACGGGTAACGATAGAAAAACCCCCACGCTCAAGCTCGCCTCACCCGCCGGCGCTGCCATCAGTACGACGCTGCCGTTTCGGGTGGCGGGCACAGCCGTAGATAACATCGGAGTGGACCGGGTGGAGGTGGTGTTTAATGGCGGTGCGCCAATGGTTGCCGCTCTTGGTGCTTCCACCAAACCGGGCACAGTTCCGTTTTCCGCTGACATCCTCCCCGAGGCGGGCGACAACACCCTGACCGTCACCGCCTACGATGCGAACGGCAACAGTGTGACCGTGACACGCAGCTTCACCTTCGAACGGCGTTACTTGCTGACGTTGCAGCGTGACGTGCCTGCAAATCAGGCGGCGTCACCGGACAAAGCGGGCATTGTGGCCTTGAAAGCAGCGCCAACAAAGAATGCTTCCAAATTCAGCGCAGGTCCCGCACCACAGACCAGCCAAGTGCTGCCGGGCACCGCCGTGACACTGACCGCCATCGCCAAGAGCGGGCATTTGTTCAGCCATTGGAGCGGTTTGCCCGGCGGCGCGCAAGTGGCGGGCCACGTGATCAGCTTTGCCATGCCCGCCGCCGATGTGCCGGGACTTACGGCGGTGTTCCTGGCCAATCCTTTTCTCACGGAGGGCTCCGCAAATCCGTTTCCGGGACTTGGCTCTAAAGCGGTGTTTCAGGGTCTGCTGCAACCGGATTCGGGGACCGCGGCAAGCAACAGCACGGTGGGCTGGTTCACTGCTACAATGCTAGCTTCCAAAGGCAGCCTGAGCGGCAAGGTGCTGCTGGACGGCAAGACCACCTCCTATCGGGGCGTGCTGCAAGGCGATGGCAGTGTGTGGTTCAAGTCGGGGAAAAGTTTGCTCGCCAGTTTGCCCTTGCTGGCTGGCACAACGACCGGCAAGAGCCTGTCGGCAAGCTGGTCGGAAGCCGGTCTGCATGCCGAGGTCAGCGCGCCGGGAAATGCGCTGAGCGAAGGACTGGCGCAGCCTGCCATCTACAGCAAAACGGGTTCCGTCCCGGCTGCGTTGCTCGGCGGCAACGGCAAGCCAGGGTACTACACGCTGGTCTTTCCTGCAAAAAGCCAGACGCCATCGAAAGACCCGGCTGATTACCCGCAAGGCACGGGTTATGCGACGCTCACCTTGACGAAGACGGGGGTGGTGAAGCTGGCTGGCGTGTTGGCCGACGGCACCAGAATCAGCGCTTCCAGCTTCCTGGTGGCGGGTGATGCAAGCCCGCTGTTTGTGCCGTTGCGCACGCCTGGCGGCAAGAGCAGCGAGAAAGACGGCAGTTTTTCGGGGGTCCTGATGTTTGATGCGACAGCGCCGCACAGCGATGCCGGCGGAGTGGATTGGCGTTGGTTTCGTCCGGTGGCAAAGACCAAAGCGACAGCCGTGCAGGCGTATCGTGCTGGCTGGTCTGGGGGCATTCGGCTGGACCCGATCGGGGCGTTGTATGACGCTGCCATCCCGGCGCAAACCGCGCTTGGACTGGGACCGGCCGATGCAAACAACGGCAACGCGGTGCTGAGCTTCGAAGACGGCAAGCTGGTGGCTCCGCTCGTGAAAAACCTCAATGTGGAGGTGGGCAGAATCGTCAAACGTGCGGGTGACTCCAGCTACACGCTCACGCTGGCCGCCAAAACCGGTTTGATGAAAGGCAGCTTTGAGCCGAACTGGAGCAACCCGGCCAGGAAGCGGCCAGCATTCCAAGGCGTGTTGCTGCAAAAAGGAGCCAACCGGGGCGGGTTCGGCTTTTTCATCAGCAACGCTGCGGCTGATCCGGCACCCGAGAGCGGGCAAGCCATCTTGCAAGCGCCGTAACGCGGCGGGCGAGCCCGGCGTGGCTGGCTTTGGCGCCCGTGGTGTTGAACTTGCGGCCAAACTCCTGGGTCAGGTAGTCGAGAAGAGCAGCATGGGGATTGGCCAAACATGCTTGCAGGGCGTGCGGGGCCGCACTTTAGCCAGTCTCGATTTTTTCCGCTTCCGCCAGCGCTTTCCCGGCGGCCTGTTGGTGGGGTTCGGCTTCTTCGGGGAGATCGGATTCGATGAGCAGTTGGGCGACCTTTTGTTTTTTGGCGGCGAAGGCTTTGAGGTCGGCGATGCGTTGGAGTTGCTCGGGGGTGAGGGCGGGTTTCGCGGGAGGCGGGGTGTCGCCGGTGAGGTGCCGGGTGGCTCTTGTGTTGAGGGTGAGGAGGCCGGTGGCGCCGAGTGCTTGGATGGCGGACCAGGTGGATTCGTCGAGGATCTGGAGCTTGGGCGGGCTGCCGCGCCAGTCGGTTTCGCGGTGGAGAGTCTCGACGGCGGCGGCGCGGGAAGGGTCGCGCAGGACGGTGAGGAGGACGGGCGTGGCGTCGCCGGGGAGGATGGCTTCCTGGCAGTGAAGCAGGGATTTTCCCAGCGTGTCGGTGGCGCGTTCGGCGAAGTGGAGGGAGGGATCGGCGGGCGGGGCTTTCGGGGCAGGTTTGTCGCTCGGAGCGATGTTGAGGAATTGTTTGAGGCGGGCGAGGTTTGCATCGGTGCCGCGTTTGAGTTTGGCGGTGGCGAGGGAGGATTCGGTGCCGTCGAGCACGCCTTCGGCGAGGGTCATCTTGTTGGCGAGCGTTTCGAGCATCGCGTGCTCGAGGGTGTTCTCCGCGACGAGGTTGATGACGGTGACGGGGCGCGTCTGGTGTTTGCGCCAAGCACGGGCGATGCGCTGTTCGAGGCGGGCGGGGTTCCAGGGGAGGTCGCAGTTGATGACGACGCTGGCGTGCTGGAGGTTGAGGCCGACGCCGCCGGAGTCGGTGCTGAGAAAGAGGCGGCAGTTGGGATCGTTGCGGAAGGCGAGGATCTCGCCGCGGCGCTTTTGCTGGGGGACGCTGCCGGTGTGCCAGGCGTAGCCGATGGCATTTTTGTCGGCCCAGTCGCGGACTTTTTTCAGCATGCCTTCCCACTCGGAGAAGATGATGATTTTCACGTCGGGATCGGAGAGGGCTTCGTCGAGGACGCGGGCGAGTTCGTCGAGCTTGGGGCAGTCCTGGCAGTCGTGGTTTTTGATGATGGAGGGCGAGTCGCAGATCATGCGCATCATCGCGAGGAGGATCATGAGGAGGTCCTGCTCTTTTTTGGTGAGCGGACGCCGGAGGGACTTCTGGACGAGCTGGGAGGCGCTTTGTTTCACCTCGTCATACTCGACCTGCATGGCCGGGGTGAGTTTGACGAAGTGGTTGCGGTCGGTGCGGTCGGGCAGCTCGGTTTCGACGTGGTGCTTGCGGCGGCGCAGGAGGACGGGGCGGACGCGCTCGCGCAGGGCGGGAAGGTTTTGATAATCAGAGGGGCGGCCTTTTTCGTCGAACTGATAGAACTCACGATTGAAGCGGAACAGCGGGCCTAACAGCGAAGGATCGAGGAAATCGACGATGGAGTAGAGTTCGTCGATGCGGTTCTCGATGGGGGTGCCGGTGAGGACGAAGGCGTAGCGGGATTGCAGGCGTTTGACGGCCTGGGCGGTCTTGGTGGCCCAGTT
>CAZKMS010000116.1:0-19457 GCA_964553805.1 uncultured Verrucomicrobiaceae bacterium | reverse complement strand
GACGAAATAGATGCCGCCGCCGAAGATGATGAAATCCCGCGGCGAACTGCCGTTGCTGCTGATCCCAGGGTTGATGTCCTTGACCAGATAGGGCTCACCGGCGGCCTTGGGCGCGGTTCCCAACTGAATGCACAGGATCATGGTGAAACCCGTGACGAGAAGAGGCTGCTTGCGCATGGAATTTATCCATGGAACAAACGTTACGTCTGTCAAGCAGGTGTAACCCTAATGGTTTGTAAGGTGGAGACGGGGCCAGGCGACATGAAAGTCTTGCAGTATCGAGCATTCAAGGCAAAAAGGGTTCCCGCGGGCCTGCTGCTCAAGCAGCAACTCGACATGCTGCAGAACGTGCAGACGCGCATCAAGGAGGACGAGGCGGCGCTGGCCGCGATGATGAGCGCCACCGCGGAGCAGGAGCGCGCGCAAGCTCTGCGGCTACGCCGGCCTGTGTCCGAGTACCAGCAGCAGCGGTGGCAAGACCAGCAACGGCCGGCTCATGCGGCGCTGCAACAAGTGGCTGCGCTGGGCCTTTGTGGAAGCGGCCTGGGTGGCGGTGGGTTGCAGCGGTTACTTTGGAGAGTTCTACAAGGCCAAGCGCGCCTTGGACAAGAAACCCAACACGGCCATCCTGGCGGTGGCGCGGCGCAGGGCGGCCGTCTCCGGCTTCAGCGCTCTTTCTTTTTGTAGATGATCTGGTCCATGGCTTCTTCGAGGGCGAGGCCGTTGAGGATGGGGGCGAGCTCGGGGTGGGCGGCGGTCTTGGCGACCTGGGGGAGCTGGATGAGGCCGGCGAAGTCTTTGCGCTCGATGCAGCGGCGGACTTCGCTGTCGTGACCGAGCTTCTGGATGCCGGCGTGGTTGAGGACGGCGCGGGTTTTGGCGTCCTTGGCGAGGGAGGCCCAGACGGTGCCGTCGGGCCAGAGGATGAGGAGGCGGGCGAGGTTGGCGGTGGCGCGCATGTCGAAGGGGTCGACCTGGGCGGTGATGTCGCCGAGGAGGCTGCGGTCCAGCCCGCTGCTGACCTGCTGCCAGAGGGAGGTGGCGTGGCCGCTGAGACGGCTGCCCTCGCGGGCGACGGCGGAGGCGGTCTCGAGGCCGTAGAGGTTGCCGACGAGACGGAGGACCATGGCGCCGACCCAGAGCAGGAAGGCGGAGGGGATGGTGCTGACCATCATGCCTTTCCAACCGGTGAGGCCGCCAAACATCTTCAGCAGGCCGGCGGCGGCGAGGAGGGCGACGAGGCCTTTGCAGACGAAGAAGGTCAACAATCCGGCACCGGCGGAGAAGAGGAGCAGGCGGTCGGTGCCGAGGCTGGCGCCGGTGGCGCCGAAGACTTCGCCGCGATGGCTGAAGACGAACCAGGCGACGGTGACGGAGAGACCGAGGCTGGCCATGGTCATGAGTTGCTGGAGGACGCCCCGGGAGAAGGCGGTGCCGGCGAGGAAGGCGACGAGGGCGGCGGCGCCTGCGATGGCCCAGGTGCCGGTGGAGACGCCGCTCAAGCCGTCCAGAAGGGCGGCGGGGTCAGAGGCGGCGAGGGAGCTCATTGGTTTGCGGTGCTAAAATATAAGGAAATACAAAAAAAGCAATAGTGGGAGGGGGTGATCGAGGGCTTCGGAGCGTTTTTAGTAGATGCCGCTGCGGGGGAATGAGTTTATAAGCGGGGCTGCCATGCGTTTCTGTCTGTTGCCACGCTTTGTCCCTGCCATGCTGCTGGCGGGCGGGGTGCTGTGCCTGGCCCAGGAACCGGGTCCGGCAAGCAGGCTGGACGGGCTGACGCCGCTGGGGAAGGAGCCGGATTGGAACCTGCTCAAAGACTATGCGGGCTGTGTGACGGAGGCGGAGGTGAAGCGGGCGCTGGCGGAGGTGTACCTGGAGAAGCCGGGCTTTCCGCTGCCGTGGACGCTGCAGTCCCAGGCGGTGGTGATCCAGACGGGCAGGGTGGATGAGCCGGTGGTGGCGGTGCCGCTGGCGCAACGGGGGCAGGAGGCGGAGAAGGCGATGCGATTCTGGCGGCGGGCGGACGAGCTGCCGCCGCTGGAGGGGCGGCCGCCGCTGAGTGACGTGCACGTTGCGATCGATCCGGGGCACCTGGGTGGGGCCTACGCGCAGATGGAGGAGCGGCACCTGAGCCTGCAGCCGGGGGAGGCGATCCAGGAGGGGGACCTGACGCTGCTGACGGCGCGGGTGCTGGAGGAGCGGCTGAAGGGGCTGGGGGCCTATGTGACGCTGGTGCGCAAGGAGGCGCAGCCGGTGACGCGGCAGACGCCGGCGACGCTGCGGCATGTGGCGCTGGACACGCTGAAGGCGGCGGGTTTTCCCGAGGCGAAGGAGAGCTACGCGGGACTGACGGGGGACGCGAAGCTGCTGACGGTGCAATGGCAGAGTGAGAAGCTGTTTTACCGGGTGTCTGAGATCCAGGCGCGGGCGGTGCTGGTGAATGAGCAGATCAAGCCGGATGTGGTGCTGTGCCTGCACTTCAACGCGGAACCGTGGGGGACGGGGCCGGACCCGATGCTGTCACCGGTGAATCACCTGCATGTGCTGGTGAATGGGTGCTACTCGCCGGCGGAACTGGCGCTGCAGGATACGCGGTTTGAGATGTTTCGGAGGTTATTCACGCAGGTGCATGAGGAGGAGATCCCGCTGGCGGTGGCAGTGGCGCAGGGGCTGGCGGAATCGACCGGGCTGCCGCCCTACCAGTACACGACGCCGGTGGCGAAGCCGGCGCGGGGGAGTCCGTATGTGTATGCCCGCAACCTGCTGGCGAACCGGCTTTACCAATGCCCGGTGGTGTATCTGGAGCCGTATGTGATGAACAACCTGGAGACCTACCAGCGTCTGCTAAGAGGGCACTGGGTGGGGCGGACTTTGATCGGGGAGAAACTGGAGAGGAGCGCGATCGAGGACTACGTGCGGGGGGTGGTGCAGGGGCTGCTGAACCACTACCAACCCCGGCGCTCGACCTGAGGTTGTATGATCATCGTAGCCGGATGTGGATACGTGGGCGCGGCCTTGGCTGACCGTCTGCACGAGGCGGGGCAGCCGGTGCTCGGGCTGACGCACAGCAGCGTCTCGGCTGAGGCGCTGACGGCGAACAAGCCGTGGCGGGTGGCGGCTTGCAACATCGCGGATCGCATCGCTTTGGCAGCGCTGGCGGCCGGACTGGAGGAGCCGGTGGAGGCTTTTGTGCATTGCGCCAGCTCGGGCGGGGGCGGCGCGGATTCGTATCGCGCGGTGTATGTGGAGGGCTTGAACAACCTGCTGAAGGTGTTTCCGCAGGCCTTCCCGGTCTTTGTCTCAAGCAGCTCGGTTTACCCGCAGACGGATGGCGCGACGGTGACGGAGACCAGCGCGGCGGAGCCAAGCCGTGAGACGGGTCAACTGCTCAGGGCGGCGGAGGAGGCAGCGCTGGGCCGCGGCGGCTGCGTGGCGCGGCTGGCGGGCATCTACGGGCCGGGCCGCTCGTTTGTGCTGAAGAATCTGCTGCTCGGCAGGAGCGGGATCGAAGGCGGCGACGGCGTTGGGCGCATCGTCAATCAAATCCATCGCGACGACGCGGCGGCGGCCTTGCAACAGGTGCTGAGTCACCGGCTTGCCGGCATTTTCAACGTCGCGGACGACCGCCCGCTGAGCCAGGGCGACTTGCTGACGCCGCTGGCCGATCTTTTCTCGCTGCCAGCGCCGCCTTTGAAAACGCCCGATCCCGACCGCAAACGCGGCTGGACGAGCAAGGCGGTGAGCAACGCCAAGCTGCGCGCCACCGGCTGGGCTCCGGCTTTCCCGTCCTACTTCTCCGCGCTGCAACACGATCCGGACCTGGCCTCGTCCATCCTGCAACAGGTGATCGACGAGACCCCGGAGCGGCTGCCGCGCAGTCCGAACATCCTGCTCATCGGCCTGATGGGCAGCGGCAAAACGACGGTGGGCAAAATCATCGCCCGCAAGCTCGGCTGGGAGTTTGTCGATACCGACGCGCTCATCATCGAGCAGGCAGGCGGGCGCGGCATCCCGGATCTCTTTGCGGCGGAAGGCGAGGCGGGTTTCCGGCGGCGGGAATCCGACGCGCTGCGCGGGTTGCTCGGTCGGCGGAACTCGGTCATCGCCACGGGCGGCGGCATCATCACCACGCTGCGCAACCGGCCGCTGCTGCGGCAGCTCGGATACGTGGTCTGGCTGGAGGCGCCGGTGCATCTGCTGGCGCGGCGCACGTCATTCAATCAAGACCGGCCCTTGCTGCAGGATAACAATCCAGCGGCGCGGCTGGAAGCGCTGCTGACCGAACGCGCGCCGCTTTACCAGGAGATGGCGGACCTGCGCATCCAGACGCGGGACCTGCTGCCGGAGGAGAGCGCCTACGGCGCCACCGAGAGCGCGCGGGTTTTTTTCATCAAACAGCTCAGGCTGCGACACTCGCACTACGAGGTGTGAGACGGGGTCATGCTCCTACTCATACTCATACTCATACTCCTACTCATACTCATACTCATACTCATACTCAGCCCAGCGCCCTGAGTATGAGTATGAGTAGGAGTAGGAGTAGGAGTAGGAGTAGGAGGCGCGGGGGCGAAAATCAGCGAGTCTGGCCAGGGCTCAACCGGCGGGGAGGCGGCTTGTCCAGGGTTGAAACTCAGGCGGAATGGCGGCTTCGAAGCTGAGTGGACGCTCGCTCATGGGGTGATTGAAGGCGAGGCGCCAGGCGTGCAGCATGAGGCGGGTGGAGCGGACTTTTTGGCGGGAAGGATGGCCGTAGATCGGGTCGCCGAGGATGGGGCAGCCGAGGCCTTCCTTCATGTGGACGCGGATTTGATGGGTGCGGCCGGTGAGCAGGCGGCAGCGAATCAGGGAGCAGTCGTCATGCACGACGAGGCGCTCCCACTCGGTGACGGCTTCCTTGCCCGCGCCGTCGTAGAGCACGGCCATGCGCTTGCGGTCCACCGCGTGGCGGCCGATGAAGTTGCGCAGGACTCCCGAGGTGTCCTTGGGCACACCGTTGACGACGGCGAGGTAAATCTTGCTGATGCGGCGGTCGGAAAAGGCCTCGGTGAGACGGCGGTGGGCGCGGTCGTGCTTGGCGACGACAATGCAGCCGGAGGTGTCCTTGTCGAGCCGGTGCACGATGCCGGGGCGGGTTTCGCCGCCGATGCCGGAGAGGTCGTCGCAGTGATGCAGCAGGGCGTTGACCAGGGTGCCGTCGGGATTGCCGGCGGCGGGATGAACCACGAGTCCGGCGGGTTTGTTGAGGACGAGGATGTCGGCGTCCTCGTGCAGGATTTCGAGCGGGATGTCCTGCGGCACGAGGCCGGCCGGCTCGGGATCGGGAATGGTGAGGCTGACGTGGTCGCTGGGTTTGAGGGTGGCGCCGGGCTTGCTGGCTTTGCCGTTGAGCAGGGCGTGGCCGTCGCGAATCAGGCTTTGCAGGCGGGCGCGGGAGAGCTCCGGCAGGCGGGCGTGCAGGAAGCGGTCGAGACGCTCGCCGGCGTCCTGGGGCTGATCGGCGGTGAATTCAGGCACGGGAGGGCACAAATGGATGGGGTTTTCGGCGTTTTCTTTTAACTTTCCGCTCGTATTCGTATCTTGCAATCGTCCATGCCCGAATCCGCTCCCGCGCCTTTTTTGAGCACCTGTCCGGTGTGCCAGGAGTCGATTGACGTGACGGCGCTGGAGCCGTTCAGCAAGATCGCCTGCCCGCACTGCGGGCAGTTGGTGCGGGTACGGCGGAATTTCGATCATTTCCGCATCATCAAGCAGATCGGGGAAGGCGGGATGAGCCGGGTGTTTGAGGCGGAGGACGAGACGCTGGGGCGGCGGGTGGCGCTGAAGATTCTGAACCGGCAGTTCAGCCAGGACGCGGCGCGGGTGGAGCAGTTTCGCCGCGAGGCCCTGGTGACGGCCCGCATCAGCCACCTCAACGTCATCAAGCTCTACTCGACTGGCGACGACCACGGTTACTTTTACATCGCCATGGAGCTGGTGGGCGGGGGCAGCCTGGAGCAGCGCATCAAGAACCTGGACCGCCTGGCGGAGGAGGATGTGCTGCGCATCGGCCTGGAGGTGGCGGAGGGCCTGCGCGCGGCGCAGAGGGAGGGCCTGCTGCACCGCGACGTGAAGCCGGCCAACATTCTGTTCACCAACACCGGCACGGCCAAGGTGGTGGATTTTGGCCTGGCGATCTTTGCCGACTCCACGGACGACGATGGGGGCGAAATCTGGGCGACGCCCTATTACGTCGCGCCCGAGAAGGTGATCGACAATCGCGAGGATGCCCGCAGCGACATCTTCAGCCTGGGGGCGACGCTTTATCACGCGCTGACGGGCAAGCCGCCGCACAAGGCCAACACCGCTTCTTTAACCGACCTGCGCCGCATCAAGGCGCAAAAGGTGAATCTGGAGGACACCGGCTTGTCATTCTCGCCGCGCACCGCGCAGGTGATCAATCGCATGCTTGCGATCGCGCCGGAGTCGCGCACGCCCGACTATGACTCGGTGGTGGAAGATCTGCGGGTGGCCCAGCGGCTGATTGGCAGCCGGAGGCATTTGACCTGGGGACGCCGGGAGAAGTTCCTCATCGGCGCGGCCGTGGCGGTGGTGGCGGCGTTTGTGGTTGGCTGGATGGCACGGAGCACGGGCCAGCGCGCCGTGCGGTCGATTCGGGGCGGCCCGGCCATCGAGATCAGCACGGTGGCCACGCAGACGCCCGGGCAGGCGACTGTGAGCGAGCGTTTCCGCCAGGCACGCGACCAGCTTGTTGCGGGAAAAACCGAGGCGGCGCAGAAGCAGTTCGAGCTCTTGATCAATGAGGGACTGCGCCAGCCCACGCTGAATTGGGCGCGATTTCATGTCGCCGTGTGTGCCATGGAGCAGGGAGATCAGGCGGCGGCGAAAAAGGTCATCGCGCAGATGCGGGAAGATCCCGGCACCGGGGAGGCGGCGGATTTTTTCAAGCGCCTGAGCGCGTGCCTGGCGGACAAGTGGGGCGGCACGAAAAGCCCGGCGGATTTGGCGTTTGCTCGCGACAAGGAGGAGGTGGCTGGCTACCTGCTCTGCGGGCTGGCGCAGTGGCATTTCGGCGATCCAGCGCGTGCGGCGGAGCTGCTGCATTTCTTCTTTGATTCGATGCCGGCGGTGAAGGCGGCAGCCGCCGGGTTGACGGGCACGGCGGAGTGGATTCCGGCTTACGCAGCCGGGTTTGAACAGCGTTACAGACCGGATTTGGAGCTGGCGGCAAAGCTGGACGGACTGGAGGCGGAGCAAGAGGCGGCCGCGGTGCGCGCGCAGTTGCAGCGTTTGGAGAGGCTGCGTTCCGAGCTGCGCACGAATGGGGTGGTCAAGACCACGTTGGACAGGCACCTCCAGGAATTGCGCCGGGAGGAGGTGCGGCTGCGTCTGGCGGACCGGCAAAAGGAGCAGGAGGCCGCCCGCGCCCGGCGGCAGCGCGAGCTTGAGCAATTGAAGGAGCTGGATGGCCTGCTGCCTGTCCTGATTCAGGGCTACGACTACAGCAAGGCGCTGGAGGTCCTGCAGGGCATTCGGCTTCAGACCACGGAAGTCCGCGCGGCGCTGGAGGCGAAGGTGTATCTCTACGGTCAAGCGCAGGCCTTCATGGAGCAATTGGGCCGCGATTTGGCGGCGCGTCCGTGGCAAGGCTTGGTGCGCAGGCAGGACGGCGCCTCCGTCGAAGGCAGGGTGACGGCCATCAATCTGAAAGAGACTTCGATCGCGTTTGAGCGCGGGGTGGCGGCCGTGCCCACAGCGCAAATCGCGCCCGAGACACTGGTGGACATCGCCACGGCGCAAGTGGCGGAAACCACCGACTCAACGGACTACTACCGGCGTCAGGAGATGATCGCGGTGTTCGCGCGCTTGACCGGTTTGCAGTCGGTGTCCTCGGCGGTGGCGGCTTCCTTGATGGAGGAAAACCGGGAGTTTCGCATGCGCTGGTTGAAGGTGTTGTGATAGGAGCGCACGCGCCCCCACGGGCCTTGCAGGAGTTGCTTTTTGCCGGATTACAAATCTCCGTTCGTCTCTCCATGCTCTCCTGTGTCAGGAAGTGGCGGGTCTGATTCCGACTCCGGCAGTTCCGAAGGCTCATCAGGAAGCGACTCTTCGGAGAGTTTGGGGCCGAGTGGTTCGAGTTCGTCTAGTTCTGGTGCTGGAATATGGGGAGGCGCGTCAAGCTGCAGGTGGAGGCGGCCAGATCGAAATTTATTCGGGAGGATACAGGAATCCAACCACCGATCCTCCAACAAGCCGAAGCCATCGATGCGATAGATACGATGAACGCATATCAAGCCAATGGTCGGCGAGGGAGTTGGCAGACTCCGGAAGCGTCGCTTAGATATGAGCACGCCCACATTCAAATACCACGTCGCCCCAACCCCAATGGCGGCTTCACCACCCGCGCCGCCCTTGGAGAAAGCATCCCCGACAGCGTCTTCCTCGCCCGCGCCGCCGAGCTCAGTGACAGCCTCACCCCCGAGCAGATGGAGGCCGCCCTCACCGCCGCACCCTCAGTATCGCGAGCTCCAGCGGGCGGTCTCAGGGCACCAGGAAGATGTTGCTGGTGTAGGGGCAGCGTACTTTTTTGCCGGGCGGGATGCCGCGGACATCGACCATTTGGGTTTTGTCGAAGGGGCTGTACACGAAGCCTTTCTTGCCGGGCACGGGCAGACCGAAGGGCAGTTGCTCAGGCGCGCTGGCCGTGCTGGGCGCGGTTTCCCTCGGCTGCTCGGTGGCGGGCTCCGTCGGCGTGGTGGTCATGGGTGACGTGGCGGACGGCGCGGTTTGATCCTGGGTCGGCGGCGTCGAGGCGATCGATTCCGGCGTGTCGTAGGCCGGGGCGTTGAGGGTGGAGGTGCCGCTCATGCCGGGGTTCGGCATGGGGGGCGGGACGGTGTTTTCCAAGTAACGCGTGTCCTGGCGGGTGCGCCGTCCCGGCCCGGAGTCGAGGGAGATGCCGGAGCCGTAGCCGGAGGTGTAAGGCGGTTCCGTGGCGCACTGGCTCAGCAGGCTGGCCAGCAGGAGCGAGGAGCAGAGGACGGCGGTGCGTGGGTAGGCAGTCATGACGGATGAAGGTCAGGAATTCACCCGCATTGGCATGATGACGTAGAGGAAGCCGGTGCCGCTGCGAACGACGCCGGGGCTGATCTCATCGATGAGGTGCAGGTAAATTTCGTCGGCGCTGAGGTTGCGCAGGGGCGCCATGGTGAACTCGGGATTGAAGGCGATGGTGATGTCGGCGCCTTTGTAGTTGATGGCGAGGGTCTCGCGCGCCTCGCCGATGTCGGGGCTGGAGGCGACGATTTCGACGCTGCCGGGGGTGAAGATGAACTTCACGGAGTTCGATTTGTCGCTGGCCAGCAGGGAGACGCGGGAGATGGCCTTCAGGAAGGTTTCGCGCTCGAGGGCGATGCGCTCCTTGGCCTCGCCGGGGATGACCTGGCGGTAGTTCGGGTAGTTGCCATCAATGAGCTTGCTGACGAGGAGGGAGTCGCCGAGGTCGAAGGCGACCTGGCTGTTGCTGACGCGGATGGTGACCTCGCCCTGGTCGCCAAGCAGGCGGGCCAGTTCGTTCACGGCCTTGGTGGGCACGATGATGTCGGTCTCGTGGCTCTGCGGAAATTCGATCTCCTGCTCGACCATGGCGAGACGGCGGCCGTCGGTGGCGACCATGGTGAGGTTGTTGTTTTTGAAGGAGAAGAGAATGCCATTGAGCACGTAACGGGTTTCGTCGGTGGAGATGGCGTAGGAGGTTTTGCGGAGGCAGTCGCGCAGGATGTTTTGGTCGATCTGAAACTCCCAGGCTTCGTCGAACTGGGGCAGGGCGGGAAATTCCTCACTGGAGAGACCGAGCACCTTGAAGAAAGAGGGGCCGCTCTTGATGGAGGCGGTGTTTTTTTGATCGATGGAGACTTCGATCTCCTCGGCGGGAAGCTCGCGGATGATGGTGGCGAGGCGGCGGGCGGGCAGGGTGGTGGCGCCGGGTTCGGTGACTTCGGCGGGCACGGTGCAACTCACGCCGACGTCAAGGTCGGTGGTGGTCAACTCAAGAACGTTGTCCTTCGCCCGCATGAGCACGTTGGACAAAATGGCAAGCGTGGTGCGCGCTCCGACGACGTGTTGGACCTGCTGGATGGCCCCCAGAAACTCTTCCTTGCTGATGGTGAACTTCATATACCTCTGCTCTGCTGCAATCCGGTTGTTTTAGCGCTTGCGTTGCAATCAGCAAGGATATTGAACAGAAAAGCGCGGGCTGTCTAATGAAATGCCCGGATTCTGAGGATTGAGGGGCGGAGGGGGATCAGTCGGCGAAAATGCGCGAGGTCAGGGTCTCAAGGACTTGGCGTGTGCCGGGCTCGATGCTGAGGCGCTGGTCGACCACTTTGCAGGCGTGAATGACGGTGCCGTGATCGCGGTTGCCAAATTCCTCGCCGATTTGCGTGAGCGGCAGTTTGGTCAAGGTGCGCACCAGATACATCGCGACTTGCCGTGCTTCGGCGATGTTTTTGGGGCGGCGCGGGCCGGTGAGGTCGCTGACGCGCAGATCGAAGTGAGCGGCGACCACCCGCTGGACGCGGTCCACGGTGACGGACTTGGTGGGCTCCTGATCGAGCACGTCCTGAAGCAGTTGCTGCAGCGCGGCTTCGTCGGGATTCGAGCCTTCGAGGGAGATGTGGGCGGCGACGCGCATGAGGGCGCCTTCGAGCTTGCGCACGTTGCCTTTGATGCGTTGCGCCATGAATTCGAGGATGCCGGGATCGACAGCGACCTGGAAGTCGGCCTGCTTGCGGCGCAGGATGGCCACGCGGGTTTCGTAGTCGGGCAGTTGGATTTGCGTGGTCAGGCCCCACTCGAAACGGGAGACCAGACGGCTTTCGAGATTGCGGATTTCGCTCGGCGGACGGTCGCTGGCCAGGACGATCTGTTTGGCGTTGTTGAAGAGCTCGTTGAAGGTGTGGAAGAACTCCTCCTGAGTGCTGTCTTTGCCGGCGAGGAAGTGGATGTCATCGATGAGCAGCACATCGACCTTGCGGTACTTCATGCGGAACTGGCTGAAGGTGCCTTTCTTGATGGCCTCGACGAACTCGTTGGTGAATTGCTCGCTGGTGACGTAGCGCACGACGGCGCGTTTTTTGCGCATCAGCACCTCCTGGCCGACCGCTTGCATCAAGTGCGTTTTGCCGATGCCGGAGGCGCCGTAAAAGAAGAGCGGGTTGTAGATGCGGCCGGGCTTCTCCGCGACGGCGCGCGCGACGGCGCAGGAGTAGGAGCTGTTGGAGCCGACGACGAAGGTTTCGAAGCTGAACTTCGGGTGCAGGCCGGCGTCGGCGAGGCTGCGAACCGGCGGCGCGATCTCCTCGCTGATGATGCGGTGCTGATCACTTGTGTCACGCTCAGCGGCCGGGGACACCAGACGCGCCGCCTTCAATCCTGCCGGCGCGCTGGCTGGCGCCTTCCATTTCGTCGGACGCTCGCTGGCCACAATCTCCACTGGCAGCGCCGCACCGAGGACTTCGGCGACGGTGTCTGCGACGGCGGCGGCGTAGTTGGACTCGATCCACAACTGATGGATGGGGTTTTCGACGTGAATGCGAAAAACGCCTTTGCCCTGTTCGGCGTCAGCGCTGCCGAGCCAGCGTTCAAAATTGTCACTGCCGAGACGGACTTTGAGCAGGGAGCAGATGGTCTTCCAGGTCTCGAGCGTCGTTTGGGGAGCGTGGGTTTGGCGGCTTGGCTGGGGGTCTTCGCTGGCGGGTTCGGTGCTTTCGGTTGTTGCGGCAAGGGCGTCCATCGGGTTGGGCCTCGAGAGGGTTGGAAGTTTCAAAAAGAAAATCGATCACCGCAGGGCGATCAAAAAAATCATGCTTTGTGTATGACGAAAATGACACGCTCCACAAGTGAATTGGTTGGATTTTTTTGGAATCGTTCCCGCGTTTCGAGGCGCTTGAAAAAATCTTAGAGCCAAGTTGTTGCACCTGTTCCCAGTGCGGCTGCGAATGAGCTGTGAACAACCGGTGAATGAGTGACTTTTTTTGTGCAAAAAGAAGGCTTGGCACGCGCCATGCATTGGGTGATTGCATGAGCGATGATGAAGCGAGACGATTGGACCGCGTTGCGACACTTGCTCGAGGAGCGCTTGCGAGTGATTGCGGATCATGAATGGCGTGAGCGTGATGCAGAAGCGCACTTGGCACGCTTGAAGGAGGTCTCGGAGGCGCTTGTGGCCGAGCATCAACGCATGCGTTCGCAGGTGCCGGCGCGGCTGAATCATTTTCTGACCCAAGCGAGTTACAGCAAAGCGCTAGACTGGCTGCGCGAGCAGGAAGCCTGATGGCGGCGGTCCGTCGGCTGGGCGCTTGTGAAATTTTTCACAAATTCGGGTTGCCCATCGTAATGCCGCTCGGATAGTCCACCGAAGAGCCCCGTCATGTCCAGCACCGCCGCCCCCACCGCGCCTCCTCCTGTCGATTTGGTGAATGTTCAAATCGATGGCGAGTGGCATCAGTTTCCCAAGGGCACGCGCATGATCGAAGCCTGCCGCCAAGCTGGCAAGCTGGTGCCGCATTACTGCTACCATCCGAAGCTCACCTCGCCGGGCAACTGCCGCATGTGCCTAGTGGAGATGGGCATGCCGCCGCGGCCGGCTCCGGGGCAGGAAGTGCAAAAGGACGAGCATGGCCGCCAGCCCATCGCCTGGATGCCGCGCCCGGTCATCGCCTGCGCCAACACGGTGGCGGACAACATGGGCATCCGCACCCAGTCGGTGCTGACGGAGGAATGCCGCAAGGGCGTGATGGAGTTTTTGCTGATCAATCACCCGCTCGATTGTCCGATCTGTGACCAAGCCGGCGAGTGCCGCCTGCAGGAGTTCAGTGTCGAGCACGGCAACGGCGAGAGCCGCTTTCGCGAGGACAAAGTCAAAAAGCCGAAGAATGTGGACATCGGTCCGCGGGTGCGCCTCGATGACGAGCGCTGCATCATGTGCAGCCGCTGCATCCGTTTTACCGCGGAGATTGTGGATGACCCGGTGCTTGGCTTCACCGAGCGCGGCAGCCACACGACACTGGCGGTGCACCCAGGCAAGGAACTGGCCAACAACTACTCGCTCAACACCGTCGATATCTGCCCGGTCGGCGCGCTGACTTCGAACGACTTCCGCTTTCAAATGCGGGTTTGGTTTTTGGCGGAAACCGAATCGGTCTGCGGTCACTGCGGCCGCGGTTGCAACCTCACCATCAGCTCGCGCGGCGACACCATTTACCGCCAGACGCCGCGCGAGAACAACGATGTCAATTCCTCGTGGATGTGCGACCGCGGCCGTCTCGACTTTCACTACGTCAACAGTGAGTTCCGCCTCACTGATCCGATGGTGAGAACGGCGTCAGGCGCGCATGAGAACACCACGTGGAAAAACGCCATTGGCGCGGCGGCGCGCGCCTTTGAAGGCTTGCAGGCGGATGAGATCGCCATTGTGGCCTCGGCACGCATGACCAATGAGGAGCTGTTCCTCGTCAAAAAGTTCGCGGACATGCTCGGTGCCAGCCACCTCGACGTGGTGCCGCGCATGGGCATTGGCGATGCGTATCTCAGCGCGGCGGACAAGAACGCCAACACCAATGGCGCCAAGCTGGTGCTCGGCATCGAGCCGGGAGCAAAGCTCGCTGCGATTCGTGATGGTGTGGCAGCGGGCAGCATCAAGGGTGTGATGGCTTTTGGCGAAAATTTGATGAAGGCCGGCTTCAGCAAGGAGTCGCTGCAAGGCCTGCGCGCTTTGGTTTCACTGCATGTGCTGGCAAACGCCACGGCGGAGCACTCGCATGTGGTGCTCGCTGGCAGCACTTACGCCGAAAAACGCGGCTCGATGATCAATGTCACCGGCCGCCTGCAGCGCCTCAATCAAGCCGTCAAACTGCCCGGCAGCGCGCGCGAAACCTGGGAGATCCTGCGTGATCTGGTGGTGGCTTTCGGCGGCTCGAACGGATTGCACACGGTTGACGATGTCTTCCAACAGCTCGCGCGCGAGGTGAGCGAATTCAACGGACTCACCCTGCGCCGCATCGGCGATCTGGGTGTGCCTGTGCTCGAAACCGGCGAGACCATCCCGCTGCTGGAGCGCGAGAAGGAGCGCAAAGCCAAAGGGCTCATCGTGGGGTGAGTTGGGTTTGCGGAAAGGGATGCCGCGGCGGCTGGCGAATGGTCCGAGAGTGACGGATGGGGCGCGCCGGTTCGGGTAAAGTCTGTAGGTTTTGCATTGCACGGTGCAGGTGCTGTCGCCAAAATCACATTTGGCTAAGCCCACTCCTTCGGCGAGTGCCTCTCGAATATGCTCCCGATGTCCAATCCCTTCTTCGATCATCCGATTCTCAACTCCCCCTATGAGCGTCCGCAACGGCACTGGCAGCTAGATGAGTCCGGGCAGCCTACTCAAGAGATCATCGGCAGCAGGCGCAAGGCCTCCTTCATCACGCCCATCCCGAAGCCAAAGAAAAAGGGAAAAAATGCCGCGCAGCAGCAGGAACTCGGCCTGGATGAAGGGCAGGGGCTTTCCACGAACAAGCAGCGTTACGACGCCACCTCCATCATCAACGAGGTTCGCTCCCATGTGGATACTTGGCGCGGCTTGCAACCCAGCCAGTGGCAGGTGACGCCCGAGACTGCGCGCTTGCTCCAGCATTGGCGGCACCATGCCTTCAGCAATCAGCGCCCGTTTTTCTGCCAAGTCGAGGCGGTGGAAACGGCCATCTGGCTCACTGAGGTGGCACCGCTCTCTGCGGCCGGGAAAAAACTCCTGGCCCATCTCGACAGCGCCAACCACACCTACAATCCTGAGCTTAACCGCCTCGCCCTCAAGCTCGCCACCGGTGCTGGCAAGACCACGGTCATGGCCATGCTCATCGCTTGGCAGACGATCAATGCCGCGCGCCGTCGCGGCAGCAAAAACTTCACCAGCGGCTTCCTCCTCATCGCTCCGGGCCTCACCATCCGAGATCGCCTCCGCGTCCTTCAACCCAGTGATCCCGACAACTACTACGTCACCCGCGAACTGGTGCCGCAGGACCTGATGGAGGACTTGCGCAAAGCCAAGATCGTCATCACCAACTACCACGCCTTCAAGTTGCGCGAACGCCTTGAAATCTCCAAGGGCGGCAAACAGCTTCTCAAAGGCCGCACCGGCGGCGATTTGCAAACCGCCGAGACCGAGGGCCAGATGATCCAGCGCGTCATGCCCGATCTCATGGGCCTGAAAAACATCCTCGTCATCAATGACGAAGCCCACCACTGCTACCGCGAGAAACCTGCCAGCGACGACGACTTTATCGACGACCATGGCCATCCGCTCACCGGTGACGACCTCAAGGCGGCCAAGGAGCACGCCAAAAAGGAAAACGAAGCCGCCCGCCTCTGGATCAGCGGCCTGGAGATCGTGAAGCGCAAGCTTGGCCTCACCCGTGTCATCGATCTTTCCGCCACTCCCTTCTTCCTGGCGGGATCAGGCGAGCGCGAAGGCACCTTGTTCCCGTGGACTATGAGTGATTTTTCCCTCATGGACGCCATCGAGTGCGGCATCGTGAAATTGCCGCGCGTGCCCGTGGCTGACAACATCCCCAATGCGGACCAGCCCATGTTCCGTGATTTGTGGAAGCACGTCGGCAAGAAAATGCCCAAATCCGGTCGCAGCAAAGGAGGTGTCCTCAACCCGCTCGACCTGCCACCTCAACTGATGACAGCGCTCGATGCGCTTTACGGCCACTACGTCAAGACCTACGACCTCTGGCAGGAAGCCAACATCTCCGTCCCGCCCTGCTTCATTGTTGTCTGCAACAACACGGCCTCTTCCAAGCTGGTTTACGATTACATCTCCGGCTGGCACCGACAGAACGAAGACGGATCCACCCAGTTGGAAAACGGCCGCCTGCCGCTGTTTCGCAACTTCGACGACCACGGTAACGCGCACCCTGTCCCGAACACCCTGCTCATTGACTCCGAGCAGCTCGAAGCCGGGGACGCCCTCGACGACAACTTCCGCAAGGCCGCCTCTGCCGAGATCGACACTTTCCGCCGCGCCATCATTGAACGCACCGGTGACCAGCGCGCCGGCGACAACCTCAAGGACCATGAACTTCTGCGTGAGGTGATGAATACCGTCGGCAAGGCGGGCCAGTTGGGTGGTGGCATTCGCTGTGTCGTTTCCGTGGCCATGCTGACCGAGGGCTGGGATGCAAACAACGTCACCCACGTCCTTGGTGTGCGCGCTTTCGGCACCCAGCTCCTCTGTGAGCAGGTGCTGGGCCGCGCCCTTCGACGCATCTCTTATGAATTGAATGCGGAGAATCTCTTTGATGTCGAGTATGCGGATGTCTTCGGCATCCCCTTCGACTTCACCGCTCAGGCGGTGGCCGCCCCGCCGCAGAGGCCGAAGGAAACCGTCACCGTCAAGGCCGTCCGTCCCGAGCGCGACCACCTCGAAATTCGTTTCCCTCGCGTCACTGGCTATCGGGTGGACCTGCCCACGGAGCGGTTGGAAGCCAGCTTCGACGACAACTCCACCATGGAGATCACGCCCACACTCGTTGGCGCTTCGGAAACCCTGGCAGCCGGCATCATCGGCGAGCCGGTGAACATGAACCTCATTCACACTGGCGACGTGCGCCCCTCCCAGGTTCTCTACGAACTGACTTCCCACCTCGTTCTCTACAAGTGGCGCGATCCGGGTGAGGGGCCGCAGCTTCAGCTCTTTGGCCAGCTCAAGCGTGTGGCCAAGCAGTGGCTGGACAACCACCTCGTCTGCAAAGGCGGCACCTACCCGGCCCAGCTCAAATACAAAGTGCTCGCTGACATGGCCTGCGAGAAGATCACCGCCGCCATCACCCGCCGTTTCCAGGACGAGCGTCCGGTCAAAGCCGTGCTCGATCCCTACAACCCCGCCGGATCCACCAAGCACGTCCGTTTCACCACCAGCAAAACTACCCGCTGGACCACCGACGGCCCGCCACCCAGAAACCACGTCAATGAGGTCGTCCTCGACAGCGATTGGGAAGGCGAGTTTTGCCGCGTTACTGAGCAGCACCCGAAAGTCTTCGCCTACACCAAGAACCACAACCTTGGTCTCGAAGTTCCCTACCAGTTCGGCGGTGAGACTCGCCGCTACTTGCCCGACTTCATCGTGCTTGTGGACGACGGCCATCCGCCAAAACCCGACGGCACGCCGGACCTGCTCCATCTCATCGTCGAAATCAAAGGTTACCGTGGCGAGGATGCCAAGGTAAAGGCCTCCACCATGAGAACCTACTGGATTCCCGGGGTGAACCACCTTGGCACTCACGGCCGCTGGGCCTTCGCCGAGTTTTGCGACGTGTGGGAAATCCAGACCGATTTCGCCGCCAAGGTGGAGGCACAATTCAGCCGGATGATCGAAGACGCCAGCTCATCCGCAGCGAGTGCCGAGAATTAATTTGTCCCGTTTGTATGCATTTCTTTCTCGATATGTATAGATAAATACCATTCTCTATACACATGAGCCCTCCCCCCAGCCTTTTTCAACTCCAATCCAGTCGTTTCGAGACCGCTCCGATCTTGAAGAAGTTGGCGTTGGCGAGCCGTCGGCTGGCTGAGTTGAAGGGTGCGGCTGGCACCATACCCCGTCAGAGCATCCTCATCAACACCCTCTCCATCCAGGAGGCCAAGGACAGCTCGGAGATTGAGAACATCGTCACCACCCATGATGAGCTTTTCCAGGAGGACCTCAGCCCCGGCAGCACGCTTAGCCCGGCGGCCAAGGAGGTGCTGCGTTATCGCGAGACCTTGTGGAAGGGATTCGACTCGGTGCGCCAGTCCGGGTTGCTCACTGTCAATCACATCCTCGAAATCCAGGCCGCCCTGGAGCACAACAACGCCGGCCTGCGCAACGTGCCCGGCACCGTGCTCAAGGACGGGGCAGGGCAGACGGTTTACACTCCGCCTCAGGATGCCCAGGCCATTGCCAGCCTCATGGCCGATCTGGAGCGATTCATCAACGACAGCGCCGCCTTCGACGCCGATCCGCTCATCAAGATGGCGCTCATTCACCACCAGTTTGAGAGCATCCACCCATTTTATGACGGCAATGGCCGCACCGGTCGCATCATCAATGTCCTTTACCTCGTGAAGGAAGGCCTGCTCGACATCCCCGTCCTCTACCTCAGCCGCCACATGGTCGGCACCAAGGCCGACTACTACCGCCTGCTCCAGTCGGTCCGCACCCAGGACACCTGGGAGGACTGGGTGCTCTACCTGCTCACCGCCATCGAGCACACTGCCATTGAGGCCGTGGCCACCATCGAGGCCATACGCACCGCCCTTTTTGATTACAAGCACCGCATTCGCGACCGCTTCAAGTTCTACAGCCAGGACCTCATCAACAACCTTTTTACCCACCCCTACACCAAGATCGAGTTCGTCGAGCGCGACCTTGGCGTCACCCGCCTCACCGCCACGCGTTATTTGGAGTCGCTCACCACTGCCGGTCTGCTGGTCAAGCAGAAGATCGGCCGCACCAATTACTTCATCAATCCCGCCCTCACCTCCATTCTGACCGGCAGGCCGGCGCTAACCACCTCGTAATTTTAATGGATTGCTCTAACCTGACAAAAGCTGGCCTTCCCTCTATCGGAAATTGGCGAGGAAGGCCGCCGACCGCTTTGAAGCGCGCTCAGGCAGCCCTTGTGATGACCAGGCACAGCGTGCAAGGCGTCAACTCTCGGTTACTATGGACTAAACTAGCGTAAAATGGCGACCTCCACACAGATCAAAGCATTGCTGCAAAGTCCCGGTTCTGGTGATGATCGAGAGCGAGGCTGACATTCCCCTCTACTACGAGATCAGCAACCTGATCGCTCTGCCCCTTGATGCTGCTTAACCTATAACATCGCTGCTCATGCCCAAAAAAGCCTCCAGTTCCCCCAAATCCGTCACCGCCCATACCCACCTGGAGGCGAAGCGGAAGAACATCCCGAGCGCCGAACAGCAGTCCATCGTCCAGCAGGAGCATGAAAGGCCGCGCACCGTGAAGTACCCGCGCAACACCGACCTCGATCCGCAACTCGTCTGGCGCGGGAAGGACGAGCAGGACTGGAGCGACCTCGTCGTCCACGCCCCGCCGCTCTACATCCAGGAAAAGGTGCATCCGAAGGCGCTCATTGACGACCTGCTGCGCCAGACGAAGGAAAGCCAGCACGATGCCGGGGAGCTGACGCCCGATCTCTTCGCCGACTTCAACGGCATCCCCAAGGGCGCGGACAAAACCGAGTTCTACCAGCACGACCAGAACTGGTCCAACCGCATGATCCTCGGCGACTCCCTGCAAGTCATGGCCAGCCTCGCCGAGCGTGAGGGGCTGCGCGGCAAGGTGCAGTGCATCTACTTCGATCCGCCCTACGGCATCAAGTTCAACAGCAACTTCCAGTGGTCCACCACCAGCC
>CAZKMS010000115.1:0-19696 GCA_964553805.1 uncultured Verrucomicrobiaceae bacterium | reverse complement strand
TGGCAAGAGGACCATTATTTTGGAATTCAAATATCATGACTTCTCATTGCCGTGCTTCCGTGATTTGGATCTTCGGTTTGCCAAGCGCAGGCAAGAGCACGACTGCGATTGGTTTGAAGGAGCGCCTGCGAAGATCGGGACGCTCCTGTCTGGTCCTTGACGGGGATGAGTTGCGAGGAGGACTCTGCCAGGGATTGGGTTTCACGGAAGAGGATCGCAGCGAAAATCTGCGGCGGGCGGCGGAAGTGGCTTTGCTGGCGGTTCACTCGGATATTTGGGTCGTGGCGGCCATGATCACGCCTCTGGCGTCGCAACGCGTGATGATCGGCGGCATCCTTGATAAGGTCCCTCTGCGCTGGGTATGGGCGGATTGCCCGGTGGCGACTTGCCAGAGCCGAGATGTCAAAGGACTTTACCGTCGGCAACGAGCCGGTGAGCTGACTGGGCTCACGGGCGCCGATGGCGTCTTTGAGCCTTCCGGACCCGACGCGCTACGCCTGGATGCCGGAAGCCTGAGCGTGGCCGAGTCCGTGGAATGTTTGTGGAATGACCTCTTCTCCGCCCAACCCGAACCAAAATCCATGACCGCCGCCCGATGAGACGACTTTTGCTCAAAAACAAGCAGTCGCCTGGAGACATCGTAATGCTGACAGCCGCGGTGCGGGACCTGCATCGGGCGCATCCGGGCCAGTTTGAAACCTGGGTGAAAACCTCCGCCATGCCGCTTTGGGATCATAACCCGGATGTGCGCCTCGGCGAGCCGGTCGGCGCACAGAGTCAGGAGGCGGAAACGATCGAATGCGCTTACCCGCTGGTGCATCAGAGCAACTCGCGACCCTGGCATTTCATCCACGGTTTTCATCAGCATCTGGAGAGCCTGCTGGGCATCCCCATCCCGCCCACCGACTTCCGCGGGGACATCCATCTGACGCAGCAGGAAAAAGCCTGGATGTCGCAAGTGCAGGAAATCACCCAAGTGCCGGTGCCTTTTTGGATCCTGGTGGCGGGTGGCAAGATGGATTTCACGACCAAATGGTGGCCGCGTGAGCGCTTCCAGGAGGTGGTCAACCACTTTGCCGGGCGCATCCTGTTCGTGCAGGTGGGGGCCAAGGAGCACCGGCATGACGACCTGCAAGGCGTGCTCGATTTGCGCGGCAAGACGAATACCCGCCAGTTGGTGCGGCTGGTCTATCACAGCCAGGGGGTGCTGTGTCCGGTGACCTTCCTGATGCATCTGGCGGCGGCGGTGCCGGTCAAGCACGGACCGCCCGGCAGCCGGCCCTGCGTGGTGGTGGCCGGCGGGCGCGAGCCGCCGCATTGGGAGGCCTATCCCACCCATCAGTTCATCCACACCGCCGGGGCGCTGCCTTGCTGCCAGCACGGCGGCTGCTGGAGATCGCGCGTGGTGCCGGTTGGGGACGGAGACAGCAAAGATCAGCCCAGCCGGATGTGCGTGGATGTGGTGCATACAAGACAGCGGGAGCTTTCCTTCCGGCGCAAGGCGAACGCCGCCTTGCCCGCGCATGCCATGCCGGAAGCCGCCAACCGCCAGCTCACTGATTACTTGCCGCGCTGCATGGACATGATCCCGGCGGCGGAAGTGATCCGGCGCATTCAACTCTATTTTGATGGCGGAGCCGCCCGCTTCCTGAGTGACCAGGAGAGGGCGATTGTGAACAGCACTATTTTCCACTCCCCGCAGCGAAGCAAGGTTCCGGCATGAGTTCGAGAGAAAACCATAACAGAGTGATTTCCAAAACCAACAACCCATGGATGAAAGCCCTTTTCCTCACCATTTCCGACCGAATGTTCTTCCCCGGCACGCTCGCCGCCGTCAATTCCATCCTCCGCTACCACCCTGACGCCCGCATCGCGGTGGTGAGCAGCGGCGAATTCAATCAGCCTCTAACCCAACCGCAAATCGATCTGCTGCGGAAAGGGGGAGTCAGCGTCCATCCCCACGACCGTTTCCAAAAGGCGGGACGCGTTTTGGGAGCCTGGCAACTCAAAGCATATGCAGCGAGTGACCTCTCGGAAGGTCAGGATCTATTGATCGGGTTTGATTCCGATCTGATTTTTTGCAGCAACGTTTCGGATGTGATGCAACAGTGCCTGGTGGATGGCAAGTTTCGGGGTGGCGCCGACGGAAATGGCACATTCTACGGCGATGATTACCAGCCGTATGGATTCTCCACGCCAGTTCGCAATCCCGTTTACATGTCTGCCTCGTGCTACTTTTGTCCGTTAACGCCACCCAACCGCGCCATTTTGGAGGATTGGGCTGAGAAAAGCAACCAGGCCTGCTACGGTCCTCAAAAGGCCAAGGTCTATCCGGGCCACGGCGATCAAGGGGTGCTTAATGCCGTTATCTTCGCCCATACGCGCTCCACCAATGTTGAGTTGCTGCCGAACCGGCGTTGGAGCCAGCACTGGCGTTATGAGAGCGACGTGATCGGATTTGACGGCGAACACTTCCTCAACCATTCCGACGGCGGGCAGCGCATGCGGACGTTTCATTGCGGCGGCTCCGATAAATTTTGGACGGCCAAACACTCGCAAACGCGGCGCGGAACGGGGCAGAACCAGCGCTGGCCTTACGCGCTCTTCCTCGATCACCTCTTTCTCGGCCCGCTGTCCCGATGGGCTTTCGATCCCTTGCAGGTGATTCCCAACAAATTCTCCCACTTGTTTCAGGACTTCGTTTTCTATCACCAGTTGGTTCGCCGGACCCATGCCGATTTTCATCAACGCTGGAACTCCATCGGCCATCACTTGGTCGGCCGATGCTGCGAATCCAGTGGCATTCGGAGGTTTATGACTCTCAATGGTGACAATTCAATGGATCAATACACCCGCTTGGCCAAACAGCTGCCAGACCGTTGTAAAATCGCTGAAATCGGAAGCTTCGTCGGCGGCTCCATTCTCACTCTGGCCATTGCATTGCTGCATAAGAATCCCACCCTTTACTCCATTGAGTCGTTCATGGGAAACAATGACGGCAAAATGGATGGGGGAAACCTGCCCACGCTCGCGGAATACTTGCGCAACATCAAAGAGAAGTTCCCATTTCTCAATATTCACTCCATTCAACTCCCTTCGCACCTGGCTTGTGACGAATTCGAGGATGGCGAATTGGACATGGTTTTTATAGATGGCAACCATTCCCGCGAAGCAGTGTGTGACGACATCGAACGGTGGCGGCCGAAACTCAAACCGGGCGGCATCCTGGCGGGTGACGACATAAGCTGGGATGGGGTCAGAGAGGCCGTTCGCGAGAAATGCCCCAACTTTCAAACGGGTTCCCATCTATGGTGGGATTCTGTCTCCGCGGCGCACTCCACTCCCGTCGAAACGATCCTGGTCACAGGTTTCCACCACAGCGGAACCTCAATCCTGCGCAAAATCATCGGCAATCACCCTGAGATCTTCGATGTTCTCAATGAAAGGCAGATTCGACATCTCCACCGGTGGAAGAACGAGGCGCGTCAGTCAGGACAAAACAAGCTGGTGCTCAAGGCCGTCTCCTTTGGCGCTCAGTTTTTAGAATTTTACCGGCAGTTCGATAAAGCCGTTCTGATCATTCGCAACCCTTTCGACGTGATGGCCTCACTGACCTTGCGGCTTGGCAAAACGCCCAAAGTGGAGGAATTCCGCAGATGGGAACGCTACGCCCAGGCCTACCAGCAAACCAACCATCCGAATCTCATCAAGGTGCGTTACGAAGACCTCTTCGACCACGGGTACTCGACGCTTCAGGAGGTCTTTAAATTCCTGCATCTGCCCTGGCGCAAAGAGGTGGCCACTGAGAACCATCAGCGCCGGGTTCCTATCAACTGCAACAAGATACCCGATCAACCACCCGAGCGAACGCAACAGGCGCTATTCCGCTCCTGGCAAATCAACCAGCCCTTCGTTTCCACGGAAGGAGCAAATCGCCATGTTTTGGACATGGAACTACTTGACCTTATCAGTCTGTCGCCCTGGACGGAAGCCCTTAACTACACCCCAGCGGCGCGTCAAGTTGTGTAGCCAGCTTCACCTGCCACCCCTCCCGGGTACAGAGGGGTCAAATGTGCCAAGATGACAGAGCCTGACGCCGCCAATGCTTGGCTCCCGCAAGCCGCAGCAGAAAAGTGTGAGAAATGCGGGTTAACGGCAAAGCACGCAACGGCGCAAGACCGCAACAAAAGCGTTTTTTTGTGCGTCTTCGCTGAATTTTCATGCGCAAGCCCTGCGGTGATTCCGCTTCGCGTCAATTCCTGGTGGCATTTTCACCCGTGCATGGCAGGTTATTGATCCGTGAACTTCTGCCGCCCCAAGCAGTCTCGTTTCAAATTACCCCCTCAGCACGGCCGTGCCGCGCCCGCCATCATCGTGGCTGCCGCGCTGCTGCTCAGCGGAGTGGTGTTTTTTGTTTATACATCGAAGCGTCTTCAGGAAAAAAAGGAGACGCCGGCCGCGCCTCCGCCACTGACGAGCATTCCCGTCACGCCCGCTAAAGAAGCCGGGCCAAAATCAGCGGCCAAAGTTGATGAGGCGCCCAAACCCGTTGCGCCTCCCGCGCCGAAAAAGCCGCAATTCGGTTTCGCACGCCCTGTCGATCTTGCCAAAGATCTCGCCCAAAGCCTGGCCCGCAACGACCTCACCCGCGCCGCCGAGCTGGCCGCCGCGGCGGATCCCAGCGAAATGCGCATCGATCAAGCGCGCGCTCTTTTTGAGCAGTTGCAAACCCTTGGCTACAAAGTCGGATCAGTCGCGGAAGTCGCGGCCATTGGCCAATTGGAACGCTTCACCCGCCTCTCCATTCCACTGCAGGGTCCAGAGGGCAGCGCTCAACTGCGCTTGCAAATCGACGTCGAACGCGACGAGGATATGGGCTGGAAAATCGCCCAATTCCGTCTTCCGCCCGAACTCGCCGCCGCGCTTGCGACGGCAGCGCCCAAACCCGCCGAGCCTCCCGCCAATCCGGCGGGCAAAAACGCAAAGAGCGACCCGCAAATGGCCTCTGCCACATCCCCGGCGAAACCGCAAAACACGGCCGACTCACCGCCCCTTTTTGTCGTTGAGAAGAGCGAGGACGCGCTGGCCTTTGCTGACAGCTTTGTCAAAAAACTGCTCTCGCATGAATTCGGAGCTGCACGCGCCGCCCTGGACGAAAACAAAGTCAGCGCGCAAAAACTCGCCGGGCTTTGCATCGTCTTCGAGGAGGGCCAGTACCAGTTGCAGCCCAGCAAGCCGCTGGTCATGACCGCCGCCGGCAAAGACGTCTCCTGGGTCATTGCCCAAGTGAAATCAGAGAAGCTCTCCGAGCAAACCGAGTTTGGCATGGAGCTGCAACGCGCGGGAGAGGACCAGCCCTGGCGGGTCGTCGGCCTCAATTTATCCGACCTGCTCAGCTCTTTTGCCAGTTCGGCGGCCAAGCTTGGCGTGCCCTACACCCCCATTGTCAAAAACCCCAAGGGCGGCGAGTCGCTGGCGCTCTACTTCGAATACGACGAGGCCGGTTTGCACCCGCGGGCGCAAAAGCAACTGCAAATCGTCTCCGCACTGCTCAAATCCGACCCCAACCGCCGCCTGCGCATCGCCGGCCACACCGACGCCATGGGCGAGGAGCCCTACAACCTGCGCCTGTCACAACAACGCGCCGAGTCGGTCAAAAAGGAGTTGGTGGCTCTCGGCGTCACGGACAGCCAGATTGACACCACCGGACTCGGCACCGCCCAGCCCCTGGGTCCCAATCAAAAGAGCGACGGAACCGACGACCCCGAAGGCCGCTCGAAAAATCGCCGCGCCGAAATTTACCTCGATTTCTGACAGCGCCTTTTCCCAACTCATGTCCCCTTCCCGCCTCCGCATCACCGCCTGCATCGGACTCATCGGCATCATGCTCGGCGCCCTCGGCGCGCACGGCCACATCCATGACGTCATCACCACCAACGGCGGCCTGCCCCATTGGCAGACCGCCGTGCATTACCATCAGGTGCATGCCGCGGTTCTGCTGCTGCTTTCGTTCTTTGCCATCGATGCCAATGGTTCACCGCGCTTCCGGCTCAGCTTCGCCGCCTTCATCCTCGGCATCCTGATTTTCAGCGGCTCTCTTTACGTGCTCGCTTACACCAGCATCAAGTGGCTGGGCGCCATCACACCGATTGGCGGCGTCGCTTTCATGATCGGCTGGGCCGCGCTGGCTTTGGGCTCCGCCAAAAAAAATCCCGGCTGAATGCCCGAACTGCCCGAGGTCGAAACCACGCTGCGCGGTGTGCTGCCGCACCTGGCCGGCAAAACCGTCCGCGAGCTGATCGTGGCGCAACGGCGGTTGCGCTGGCCGGTGCCGGATGAGCTTGCGGAAATCGAGGGCCAGGTTGTGCTGTCTGGGACACGCCGTGGCAAATACCTGCTCTTCGCCACCAACCGCGGCACCCTGCTCATCCACCTCGGCATGTCAGGCAACCTCCGCATCCTGCCGCCCTCGACACCGTGGAGAAAGCACGATCACCTTGCCTTCCTTCTCGACTCCGGGATGGAATTGCGCTTCCACGATCCGCGCCGGTTTGGCACCGTGCTTTGGCTGCGCGAAGATCCTCTGGCTCATCCTCTTCTGCGCGAGCTTGGCCCCGAACCACTGGAAGCGGACTTCACCGCGCGTCACCTTCATGATCTTTCGCGCCGCCGCTCCACCGCCATGAAGCATTTCATCATGGACAGTCATGTCGTCGTCGGCGTCGGCAACATCTACGCCTGCGAATCCCTTTTCATGGCGGGCATCCGTCCCACCCTGGCCGCTGGCAAGGTCAGCCTTCCACGCTACGAGCGCCTCGCCGCCGCCATTCGCGAGGTTCTCGCCGCTTCCATCGCCATGGGCGGAACGACGCTGCGGGACTTCCTCAACGAAAACGGCGAGCCGGGTTATTTCGCCCAAACTTTGCGGGTTTACGATCGCGCCGGAGAAGCTTGCCCCGCCTGTGGCAGCCCCGTGAAGCGCCTGGTGCAAGCCGGCCGTTCGACTTTCTTCTGTGCCCGCTGTCAGAAGTGACCTGAGAACACGCGACAATCACCAGCGGCGCTTTGCCGCTTGCCTCCACGTCCATCGTCGGCAACCTGGGCACTCCCGATGCCATTGTTTGCCTACTACCTGCACGACCTCAGCCCGCACGTGCTCCAGCTTTTTGGAGGTTTTGCCATTCATTGGTATGGCCTCGCTTATGTGCTGGGGTTTTACCTGGCCTATTTGGTCATGCATCAGTTGGCCAAACGCGGCCTGTCGGTGCTGCGCCCGGAGCAAACGGCTGATTTCATCACCCTGGTCGCCTTTTTCGGCGTCGTTCTCGGCGGCCGCCTTGGCTACATGCTGTTTTATGACTTCGAAAACTTCATTCGCGCACCCTGGAGTTTTTTCCTGATCAACCAGGGGGGCATGGCCAGTCATGGCGGCATTTTGGGTGTCGTGTTTTTCACGCTCTGGTATGCGCGCAAGCACCGCATTTCCTGGACCGGTCTGGGCGACGCGCTGGTCTGTGGCGCACCGCTTGGCGTCTTCCTGGGCCGCCTGGCCAATTTTATCAATGGCGAGTTGTTTGGCCGGGTCACCACCGTGCCCTGGGCGGTGAAGTTCCCGACCGAACTGCTGCATGAGGACTATCTGCGCCAGGGCGGCACGCCTGTCGAGCTGCCCCAGCAACTGCAGCACAGCCCCGAGATCATCCAATGGTTCGAGCAAAACGGCGGAGGCCGTGCGGAGTTGGAGTCCCTGCTGCATCCGCGGCATCCATCCCAGATTTACGAAGCCCTGGGTGAGGGTCTCTTCATCACGGTCATCCTGCTCGCGGTGCGCGTGAAGTTCCCCAAGCTGCCGCACGGCGTGCTGACGGCCCTGTTCTTCCTGCTCTACGCGATCGCGCGCATCAGCCTGGAAAACCTGCGCCAGCCTGACGATGGCGCAACCCCCATTCTCGGGCTCACCAAAGGACAATTCCTGAGCTTGTTCATGATCCTGATCGGCCTCGCCTTCTTGATCGCCGCGCTGCTTGGAAAAAAACGCTCCTCCACTGTTAAAACCCAATGAAAGCCATTGCCCTCATCTTTGCCTCCTGCACCTGCCTCCAAGCTGCCGAACCCGCCGCACTGCCGCTTTGGCCCGAGGGTGCGCCCGGATCAGAAAGCCGGACGACGGAGCCTGAGACTCTCGACGGCAGCAACGTCTCCAACGTTCACAACCCAAGCATCACGCCCTACCTGCCGCCCGCTGCCAAAGCCACCGGCACCGCCGTGATCATCTGTCCTGGCGGCGGCCACAAAAAACTCTGCCTCGGCCACGAAGGCGGCGCGCTGGGCGAATGGTTCCGCGAGCGTGGCATCGCCGCTTTTGTGCTCAAATACCGTCTCGCGCGCGAGCCCGGCAGCACTTACACCATTCAGGAGCACGCGATGGCGGATGCGCGCCGCGCGCTGCGCCTGGTGCGCTCACGCGCCGTCGAGTGGCACGTCAACCCCGGCTGCATCGGCATCCTTGGCTTTTCCGCGGGCGGTGAGCTTGCCGCGTTTGCCGCCATGGATTCTGACGCGGGCAAACCCGGGGCCGCGGACCCAATCGACCGCGCTTCCTGTCGTCCGGATTTCAACGCCCTGATCTATCCTGGCACCTCGCATCTTTTCGAAGCGCGCGCCGGCATGCCGCCGGTGTTCATCGCCTGCGGCTACAACGACCGCACTGACATCGCCGAGGGCATGGCCGCTGTTTATCTCAAATACAAAAAGGCCGGCGTGAAAGCGGAACTGCACATCTACAGCGAGGCTGGCCATGGTTTTGGTTATCGCCCCGACAAAACCGGCGCCGCCGCCAAGTGGCCGCAGCGCCTTACCGAATGGCTCACAGACTGCGGGCTGCTCACCGCGACGCAAGAATGAATTCATGACGGCAGTGTTGTAAATTCACAGCCACTGAGGGCTTTGGTTTGAAATGTCTGCTCCGTTTTTCAAACCGTTTCTCTGGCTTGCCTGCCTGGGTTTGAGTCTGGCGCCGCCGCAAGACCTGCAGGCCCAGAACGCGCGGCTTCGACCACTGCGGCCAGGCACCGAACTCTTCGTCGATGACCTGCGCATCTCGCGCCGCCTGAATGCGAAGCGCCAAACGCATCCCGCGCGCAAGCTCGACGAACCTGTGCTCGCCGGTGAGAACGGGCGGCCCGTGCGCATTTACGGCACCGTCTGGCGGGATCCGCAAACGAATGTTTTCCACATGTGGTATGGCCGTTGTTATGCCACCTCCCAGGATGGCCTGCATTGGGAACTGCCCGCGTTGAACGTTTATCCTATGAAAGGCCGGCCCTCCAACATCGTGCTGCCCAAGGGCGGCGGGGGTGTGCTGGTGGACGAACTGGAGCCGGACCCGTCCAAACGCTTCAAGGCCCTGCTGGCTGAACCCCTCAAGGTCGGCGGTTTCTCCGGCTACCACTCCGCCGACGGCATTCACTGGCAGCGCTATGGTGAGGAGCGGCTGCTCACCGTCGGATCGGAGATCGGCCATGTCATGCGCGATCCGGCGAGCCTGCGCTACTTCGCTTACATCCGGCCCTACCCGCCCAGGCACTTCCCAGCGAACCTCCATGAGAAGCGCCTGGGAGCCGTGCTCACCAGCCAGGACTTTGCGCACTGGTCGGAGATGAAAGTCGTGCTGGCACCGGACGAAGTGGATGATGCCTGGGTCAAAACGCCGGAGCAACGCACCGAGTTTTACGCGATGAACGGTTTTGCTTATGGCGGCAATTACCTGGGCATCGTGCCGGTCTTTCGCATCGAGCGCATCGTGGAAAAAACCACACCGGACCAGTCGCGCTACGACGGTCCCATGGAGGGGCAGCTCATCACCAGCCGCGACGGCTTGAACTGGGCGCGCCTGGAGGATCGGTCAGCCATTCTGCCCGGTGGCGCGGGCTTTGACCACAGCATCATGAACGTGGCGGCGGCGCCGTTGATCGTCGGAGACGAAATCTGGCACTACTACACCGGCATCAACAGCACCCACGGCGCGCCCACTCCTCCCAAACGCATCACCATCGGCCTGGCACGCTGGCGTTTGGACGGCTACATCTCGCTGGACGCGGGCGAAAGGGAGGCTCTCGTCGAGACCGTGCCGCTGACGCAATCAAGGGCCAGGCTTGAAGTCAATGCCGATGCCAGCGGCGGATGGCTCAGTGTCGAAGTGCTGGACAACGAAGGCCAAGTGGTGCCGGGTTATGCCGCCACGGATTGTCAGGCTATCACCTCCGATTCCGTGCGTCATTCGCTGCGCTGGAAAAACCACGAACGCCTGCCCGGCCTTCCCAACTGCCAGCTCCGTTTCCGCTTCCGCCACGCGCGTTTGTTCAGCTACACCCTGGCAGCGGAATAAGCCACAGTCAGTTCCCCAGCATCATCCGCAACTGCCGCGCCTGCTGGAATCCCGGCGCGATGGCGAGAGCGCGATCGACGGCCATGACGGCCTCCATCTTGCGCCCAAGCTGCGCCAGGATGGTGGCGCGCGCATACGGAATGCCGGGATCGCGCGGATCGGCGGCCTCGCCTTTGAGCAAAGCGGAAATGGCCTCTTCCGGCTGCTGCAAGCCGTTGAGGGCGAGACCGAGATTGTACCAAGCGCGCGCAAAGTCCGGTTGAACCCGCACCGCATCGCGCAGCGCGGCCACGGTTTGCTCCAGATCGCCCGTCTCACTCAAGGCAAGGCCGAGTTCGTAATGGTAGCGCGCTTCATTGGGCGCCAGCTTGATGGCGTCACGCAACTTTTGCACCGTCTTCGCGGTGTCGCCGACGCTGCTATGGATCAGGGCCAGGTCGTGATGGAAAGGCGGCGAGTTGGGATCCCAGGCAATGGCCTTTTCCATGTGCGTGACGGCCTTGGCGGCGTCTCCGCGGGCGAAATGAAACTGGCCGAGTTGCATCTGCCCGCTGGGCTGGTCGCTGTTGTGGCGCAGCATGTGAAGCAGGTCTTTGCCCGCGGTGGAGTCGAGCGCGAGACTGTCGCGCAAGGCCCAAGCGGCGGTGATGCGCACGGAGCGCACCGGATCGAGCAAGGCCTTGTCCATGGCAGCACGCGCGGAACTGTCACCCTCGGCAGCCGGCGCCTCCAGCGAACGCAGCGACGCGGTGCGCACCAGCGGATGCTCATGCCCTGTCTGCTCGACCAAAGCGGCGCGCACGGCGGCATCGCTGGTCCATTGGTCAAGCAGCAGGGCGGCGCTGGCGCGCCAATGCGGAATGCGATCGGTCCTAAGCACCTCAATCAATCCCTCGCGCGCCGAGACATCCCCACGGCGCGCTTTTGCGACCAGCTCAGCGCGCTGGCGGGTGGGGCGTTCCATGCGCGGGCCGTACCATTTTTCCACGGCAGCCAGCGCCCAGTCGGCGTTTTGATCCTGGTGACAGCGGTTGCACGCATTTGGAACGCCAAAGTCGCGAGTGAGTTTGGGATCGGGAATGGTCCAGCCGTGGTCATGACGCCAGTGCCGCTGCATGTAAGGTGTCTGCGGCATGTGGCAGTGGATGCACTGGCTGCCGGTGCTCTCAGGGCCGTGGAACGTGTGGGTGAGCGGCTGGATCGGCGGCGCATTGGGAAAGCCTCCGGGCGTGTGGCAGCGCATGCAGAGCATGTTGCCCGGCAGCAGCGTTTTGCCGCTGTGCATGTCATGGCAGTCCATGCAGCGCACGCCGGAATGCGCCATGCCACTGCTGAGGAAGCTGGCGTATTCGAAGTTCTCGTCCCGCACCTGGCCGTCGGGAAAGTAGGTATCCGAGTGGTCTGTGATCGTGAGCAAGTAATGATCCCAAAAGGAATCGCCGGGTTTGAAGTCGCCGGTGATCTCGCCGCGGCGCGCATGGCAGCCGGCGCAGTTTTCCGTGTGCTGGCTGCGATCCCACGCAGGCAAATGCGGATCCTTTTCTTTGCTGTCCGGATACTGGCGGCGCCACTCCGCGTGCTCGCGCATCGGCCCGTGGCAGGACTCGCAACCCACCGTGCGCTCGGCCATGCTGGTCTGGTAGCCGTCGGTCTCGGGATCGTAGTTTTTGCGCACCCGGGTGTTGTGGCAGGAGGCGCACATTTGGTTCCACAGCATGCCGCGCCCGGTCCAGTGCCCCCATTCCCCCGGCTTGCGGTCCTCGTCGCCATACACATCAAACCACTCGCGCAACTTCGGATCAAAGCAGGCCTCCATCGTTTGCAAACGGCCGTTGCCGCCATCGACCAAAAACTGTCGCAGGGGGTGATGGCCAATGACACGCTCGACCTTGTAGGGCGCCACCGTGTTGCCGAAACCAAGGGAAACGATCTGGTATTCCTCACCCACCTTGCGCGCCTCGGTGGTTTGCGTTCCGTGGCTAAACGTCTGCGCCGGCACAAAAGCGGGATCTTCCAGCTCCGGATCGGGCAAACGCTCGGCCATGCCGTGGTTGGAGGCTTTCCATTTGTCGTATTGTTCCGTGTGGCAGTCACGGCAGGCATCCGATCCGGCGTAAGTCGCAAAGACGGCCTTTTCATCCTCTGGCACAAAGGGGCGGGGCTCCGCCAGCGCCGCCAGCGTCACCGGGACTTCAACGTGGTTTGGGGCCGGCCACAACATCCAGACGGCGAGAGCCCCGACACCTGCGACCAGCGCCAGCAAAATCAGACCTGCTTTGGCGCTTCCTTTTGCGCCACCAGTGTCTGCCGCCGCTGGAGACGGCGGGGGCGGGGCGGGGTTGCGCTTTTTGGCTGCCATGAAAAAATAGATCGAAGAAATCACAGCCTATCGCGGGCTGAGCAGCAGATCAAGAACGTGCCAGCATGCATGCCCCATCATCGTCCGCCTTCCAAACGGTCACTTCCAGTTGCGTCCGGCGACGGCTGTGCTTGGTTGGCGCCCTCAATCAAACCCTGCTATGTCTGCCACCACCATGAAGTCCCAGGAAACCGGATCGTTTTGGACACTCGCCAATCCCATTATTGGATTTGGAATCGCGCTTTTCGCCGGTTGCTGGGCCTTTGCATTGCTGTCCGGAGCTGTGAAGCGCAGTTTCGGTAATCCTGAGGCCGTGGCCACTGCGGCCCCGGCCACTCCCGCCACCCCGGTTCCCGCCGCGCCTGCCGGTGATGTGCCGGTTCCTGCGGCTCCTGCTCCCGCCCCAGATTCCCCAACTCCCGCCGCCGCTGGAACCCCCGCCGCTCCCGCCCAGGCAGGCGATGTGCATGAAATGACGATGAAACCTGCCGGCGCTGCGGGCATGGAATATGACATCAAAACCTTCACCGTGAAGGCGGGCCAGAAAATCAAAATCACCTTTGAAAACAGCCATCCCGTGCCGCAGCCGCACAACATCGTGTTCTGCAAGCCCGGCACCAAGGACAAGGTCATGATGGCGGCCATGCAGATGGCCGCCTCGCCAGACGGCATGACCAAGGGCTACATCCCCGAGGGCGAGGACATCTTCGCGCACACCAAGCTGATCCAGCCGACTCAAACGGAAGTGCTGGAATTCAGCGCTCCCGCCGAAGCCGGCCAGTATCCCTACCTTTGCACCTTCCCAGGCCACGGCCTGCTGATGAACGGCGTCATGACCGTCGAATAACTGCGCGCATGGTCTCCATCCACGTTGATTACGAAGGGGAGCTGCGCTGCCGGGCCGTTCATGGCCCGTCGAAGATCGAATTGTTCACTGACGCTCCGGTCGACAACCACGGCCGGGGCGAATCTTTTTCGCCCACCGACCTGGTTGCCACGGCGCTGGCGACCTGCATGGCGACGGTGATCGGCATCAAGGCGCGGCAAAAGGGCCTCGATATCACCGGCATGACCGTGGACGTCGAAAAACACATGAGTCTGGACACACCCCGCCGCATCGTGGCGCTGCCGGTGCGGATTCATGTTCCCCTGCCCGCTGCGCACGCCGACCGCCAGTTGCTTGAAGCCGTGGCACTCGCTTGTCCCGTGCATCAAAGCCTGCACCCGGACATCGAGAAGCCTGTCACCTGGAGCTGGCGGGAATGAACCACGGCGCGTGCTGGCCGATGGCCATCCTGCTCGCCCTCAACATGAGCCTGGCAGCGCAGGAACTCATCGCCCACCGCGGTTTGTCGACACGCGCGCCGGAGAACTCACTGGCCGCCTTCAAGCTCGCCTGGAAGGAGAAGACCGACGCCTGCGAACTCGATCTGCACCTGAGTTCCGACGGCCAGATCGTCGTGCTGCATGACAAGGACACCCTGCGCACCTGCGGCGTCGAACACCAAGTGGCTGCAACTCCCGCTTCCGTCCTCACCAGCCTCGACATTGGCTCCTGGAAGGATTCGAAGTGGAGCGCCGAGCGCCTGCCCACATTGGAACAGGCCTTGGCGACTCTGCCAGAAGGCAAGCAGCGCTTCTTCCTCGAAGTCAAATGCGGGCCGGAAGTCGTGCCGCCTTTGCAACAGATTCTTGAGCCGCTGCGCGCCGGTCGCGGCCATCAATTTGTCATCATCAGCTTCAACGCCGAAGTTTGCGCCGAGGCGAAAAAAGCCATGCCCTGGATTCCCGTTTATCAACTGGCCTCCTGGAAACGCAAAGGCAGCGATCAACCCAACGATCTCAATCAACTGATCGCACGCGCCAAGGCGGATGGCATCGACGGTCTCAGCCTCGGCCGTGACTGGCCCTGGGCTCCTGGCCTCGTCAAGACCGTGCGCGACGCCGGGCTGGGGCTTTTCGTATGGACCGTGAACGATCCCAAGTTGGCAAACCAACTGGCGCGCCTGGGTGTCGATGGCATCACCAGCGACGATCCTACTGTCCTGCGTCAAGCCTTGGCCAGCCCATGAACACGATCCGGCCTGCCTCCCTTCTGCGCACCCTTCTGCGTCTGGTTGTCTATGCCTTCCTGGGCTTGGGCGTCATCTGGCTGTTTGGTGCGATCCGCTACAACGGTCCCTTCGCCACCATCAAGGCAAACACGGTGCTGGCCGCCGCCTGGCTGCTCGCTCTGATTGCCGTCTTTGGGTTGTTACCCAGGCGCCCGGCCCGCTGGTGCGGTGCGCTGCTGGCCGCGCTTGTCTTGATTCCCTGGAGCCTGATCCAGCCATCCAATGATCGCGACTGGAAACCCGAATTCGGGCGAACCGGCTGGTCAGAAATCGAGGGCGACCGCGTCACGCTGCACGAAACCCGCAACTTCGATTACACCCCCGACGGCCAGGTCACCGAGCGCTGGGAAACGCGGGTCGTCCACCTGTCCAAGCTGCGTGGTGTCGATCTTTTCCTCGACACGTTCATGGCTCCCTGGGTCGCGCATCCGATAGCCAGTTTTGACTTCGGTGAAGACGGCCATGTCGCGCTGTCCATCGAAACCCGCCGCGAGAACAGCGAGAACTTCTCCATGCTCGGCGGGCTCTACAAGATGTTCGAGCTGCAGTACATTTTTGGTGATGAGCGCGATTTCGTGCGGGTGCGAACCAACATCCGCCACGAGCCGGTCTATCTGTACAAACTGGTCGGCAACGACCTCGTCTGGCGGGAATTTTTCCTGGAGAGCCTGCGCGCGCAAAACGAGCTGCACCAGCGCCCGCGCTTTTACAACGTGCTCACCGCCAACTGCACCACCAGCCTGCGCGCGCAGAAGCCGGCCGCGGAGCGCAAACGCCTGGACATCCGCCTGCTGCTCAATGGCAAAATGGACGAGATGCTGCACGAGCGCGGCGTGATCGCGGCGGACAACCTGCCGTTCGCTGAGCTGCGCAAGCTGGGCCACATCAACGACAAGGCCAACGCAGCCCACGAGGCAGCCGATTTTTCGGAGCGCGTCCGGGTTGGCGTGCCCGGCTTTCATTGAGGCGGTCTGATCGCAGCCTTTGCCCTCGGCCCCAAAGAAAAACGGGTGAGTTGATATCGAATCAACGCACCCGTCTGCCACGCGCAACTCGCGCGCCGGATTAGAACCGGACTTTGAAACCGGCCTCAGCCATGTGGCCTGCCACGCTGTCAGAATCACCAGCGCCTTCAGCGAAGTTGACGTAGCGATAGCCCAGGTTGAGGATCAAGCCTGGGGTCACTTCATAACCCACACCCGCGCGGGCATTCCAGGTGAAACCCCAGTCGTCCGCAGCGGCATCAACGCCAACGCCTTGAACCGAATCGACATCCAGTTCCGTCCACGAGCCGCCCAGACCGCCGCCGAAATACAGGCCAAACGCGTCAGTGAGGCTGATGGTGTAGGCACCGTCCAGAGTGATTGGAATCATGTGCAAATCGGCGGACACGCCGATTTGACGACCGAAGCCGCTCACGTCGTCGAACTCGCCGCGCAAGTAACCCGCGCCCAAACCAACGGAAAAACCGTTGCCAAAATCGTAGCCGAAAGAGCCGATCGCACCCCAGCCCGTGTCGAATTCGAAGTCCACGTTGCCAACTTCGATATCCTCCATCCAGAGAAAGCCTCCGTTAAGGCCAAAATACCAGCCCGAATCGGGTGCGACCGGGGCAATGTAGGGGCTCGGCGCCATCGGCGCGTAGGGACCGGCAAAGGCGGCTCCGGAACTGCAAAGCAAGATGGCGGCAAGGGTTTTCAAATTTTTCATATGTATTGAAGTGTTAATGTTCAATTTGTATTAACCATATTTGCCAATGACTGTCAATCGCCTTTCTTCGAGGCGCATTACAACTCGATTTGCAAGGCCTCTGCTGCCGTCCTTGCCTTTGCCCGCGCGATCTCCACATCATGGGCGCGCGCCAACGCCACCGCCATGCGACGCTGGCCGCTGACCTCGGGTTTGCCAAACAAACGCAGTTGCGTGTCCGGTTGAGCCAGCGCCTGCTCCAGTCCGCCGAAGCTCACCTGCTTGGACTCGCCTTCCACCAGGACGGCACACGAAGCCGACGCCCCGTGCACGTGGATGTTGGGAATCGGCAAACCGAGGATCGCACGCGCGTGCAGGGCGAACTCCGACAGATCCTGTGAGATCAGCGTGACCAACCCCGTGTCATGCGGCCGCGGCGACACCTCGCTGAAGATGACCTCGTCGTTTTTGATGAACAACTCGACCCCGAAAAGACCGCGCCCGCCCAAGGCCGTGGTGATGGCGCCCGCCACGCGCTGCGACTCGACCAAAGCGGCGGCGCTCATCGGATGCGGCTGCCAGGACTCGCGGTAATCGCCCTTGATCTGGATGTGCCCAACCGGCGGGCAAAACGACGTGCCGCCCACATGACGCACGGTCAGCATGGTGATTTCATAATCGAACTCGACAAAGCCCTCGATGATGACCGTGCCTTTGCCCGCGCGGCCGCCTTCCTGGGCGTAACGCCAGGCTGGCTCAATGTCAGACTCGCTTCGCAACGTGCTCTGGCCCTTGCCGGAGCTGCTCATGATCGGCTTGACCACGCAGGGCAAGCCGATTTCGCGGATGGCGTCCCGGTATTCCGCCTCATTGCCGGCAAAACGATAAGGCGAGGTCGGCAAGCCAAGCTCCTCCGCCGCCAAACGACGGATGCCCTCACGGTTCATCGTCAGACGCGCAGCGTTGGCAGTGGGCACCACCTGAAACCCCTCCTGCTCCAGTTCAATCAAGGTGTCCGTCGCGATGGCCTCGATCTCCGGCACAATGAGATCCGGTTTTTCCAATTCCACCACCCGCCGCAACGCCGCGCCATCAAGCATTGAAAACACGTGGCTGCGGTGCGCCACCTGCATCGCCGGCGCATTTTCGTAGCGGTCGCAGGCGATCACCTCCACTCCCAGCCGCTGCAGCTCAATCACCACCTCCTTGCCCAGCTCACCGGAGCCGAGCATGAGGACCTTGGTGGCCTTGGGGGAAAGGGGGGTGCCGATTTGCGCCATGCCCGGATTTAGCCCGGGCCGCCCTCAGCGGTCAAGAAGTCCCGTCGCCGTGCTCTCACTTTCCCTTCGCGCAAGCTCACCTCTCGACAAGGCCGATTCCCCCGCTACGCTTCCCGGACCATGCTAGACATCCGCCTCCTGCGCGAAAATCCCGACCTCGTCAAAGAACGTCTCGCCACCCGTGACGCCGCGCTCTCCACTGCCATCGATGAGGTGCTCGCGATCGACCACACCCGCCGCGCAGCGGAAACGGAGCGCCAGCATTTGCAGGCGGAGCGCAACCGCCTCTCCAAAGAAATCGGCATCGGCCGCAAGAACGGTCAGGACACCTCCGCACAAGAAACCGAGGTGCGCGGCATCGGTGATCGCATCGACCAAATTGGCCACGAGGCCGATGCCGCCGACGCCCGCCAGCGTGACTTGCTGCTCGCCATTCCAAACTTGCCGCACGACGCTTGCCCCGTCGGCGTCAGCGCCGAGGACAACCCTGAAGTTCGCCGCTGGGGCGCCGTCCCCGAGTTTGACTTCCAACCGCACGACCACGTCACCCTCGGCCACGCCCTCGGCATGCTCGACTTCGAAGCCGGCGCCAAGATCACCGGCAGCGCCTTTGTCGTTTACCGCGGCGCCGGCGCGCGGCTGGAGCGCGCCCTCATCAACTTCCTGCTCGACCTCCACACCACCCAGCACGGTTACACTGAGATCAGCCCGCCCTTGCTGGTGAAACCAGATTGTCTGACCGGCACCGGCAATTTGCCGAAGTTCGGCGACCAGGTTTACCACACCGCCGACGACAACCTGTATCTGATTCCCACCGCCGAGGTTCCCGTCACCAACCTGCACCGCGAGGAGATCCTCAAGCCAGAGCAGTTGCCGATCCACTATGCCGCCTACACCCCCTGCTTCCGCCGCGAGGCCGGCAGCGCCGGTCTCGGCACCCGTGGCTTGATTCGCATGCACCAGTTTGACAAGGTCGAACTCGTGCACATCACCACCCCGGAAACCAGCATGGAAGCGCTGGAGACACTCACCGGCCACGCGGAAAAGGTGCTGCAGCTCCTCGGTCTGCATTACCGCGTCATTGAGCTTTGCACCGGCGATCTCGGCTTCGGCTCGGCCAAGACCTATGACATCGAAGTCTGGGCGCCTGGCCAGGGCACCTACCTGGAAGTCTCGAGCTGCTCCAACTTCGGCGACTATCAGGCCCGCCGCATGCACCTGCGCTACAAGGATGAGCAGGGCAAAAATCGCTTCGCCCACACCCTGAACGGCTCCGGCACCGCGCTCGCCCGGCTCTTCGTCGCACTGGTGGAGACCTGTCAACAAGCCGACGGCAGCATCCTCCTGCCAGAAGCCCTGCGCTCCTACTTCGGCGGCGACAGCATCACTTCGTGACCCAGCCTCCCGGCCTCGTTATCCTACCCACATCACCCGCCATGACGGCTTCTTGACGCCTTGATCTCAAACACCCCCTCCCTCGTCGCCGTCTCCGGTGGTCGTGACTCGGTGGTGTTGTTGCATTGGCTCATCGCGCAAAACCACCACAACCTGACGGTCTGCCATCTCAACCACTGTCTGCGCGGACGCGAATCCGGACACGACGCCGCGTTCGTGCGCCGTCTCGCCGGAAAATTCGGCCTGCCCTGCGAGATCGCCAAAACCGACGTGCGAGCGCTCGTCAAAACCAGGCGTCTCTCGTTGGAAACCGCCGCCCGCCAAGCCCGGCACGAGTTTTTTCTCACCCTGCGCGAGCGCCTCGGCATCGCCGACGTTTATCTCGCTCACCACGCTGAGGATCAAGCTGAGACCGTGCTCGCCAACGCCTGCCGCGGCGCCGGGCTCGCCGGACTCGCCGGCATGAAGCCCG